>NZ_CAXBKA010000004.1:0-418078 GCF_963976355.1 uncultured Sneathiella sp. | reverse complement strand
TCGTCAGGCTCATAACCTGAAGGTCGTAGGTTCAAATCCTACCCCCGCAACCAACTTGACAGACTCGTCATCAAAGCCGTCCTTTAGGGGCGGCTTTTGTGTGTCCGTGGCAAGCGCAAGAATGCCCGCAAGCCGTCCTTGCAAGCTGATTGAAGGGATTTTTTTACCCTCTTCGCCAATGGGTGTTAGCTCGATCCGGTCAATGAGGGAGCGGACAACCTCAACAGCCCGCTCGCGCATAGTCTCATCACTTAAGGCTTCGCGTAGCTGCTCAATTTTCTCTCGGTAATAGCCTGCCATATTGGGATGCAGCAGCACCGGCATTTCTTTCACATCAAGAAGCTGACGCTGTAAAAGTTCCTTGCGGCTTTCCAGCTCGTTCATTTTGGATTTGACCTGATTACCCGGTACACCATCGAGAATGGCCTGCACCAGCTTGTCCAGATCACGCTCAATTTTATCCAACTCAATACGCTTGGTATGAAACGTGGCGTTATGCTCAGCCACCAGCCGGTTCATTGTCTGCGCATAATGCTGGCAAAAGACTTCAGTCAGGGCCGGGTCCATCATATGTTTTCCAAGGCCATCCAGCACCAATGCCTCAAGATCTTCTCGGCGTATGGTCAGCAGGTTATCGCAGGTGCCTTTGTTGCGCGCAGCAGCGCAGCCGATCCGCTCCGAGTTGACTTGTATAGCGCCGTCGCCGCATACACCGCATTTCATCAGGCCAGAGAACAAATAACGCGGGCGGCGGCAGTCCCACATGCCGGGGCTGTTCTGACCTGTAATACAGGCTTTAAGCGCACCCTGACGCGCTTTGACCTGATCCCATAGATCCTGATCAATAATTCGAAGCTCCGGTAAATCATGGATGACCCATTCACTCTTATCATTCAGGCGCGAAACCCGCTTGCCGGTTTCAGGGTCTTTGATATAGCGCAGACGATTCCAGACCAGCCGCCCGACATAAATCTCGTTATTGAGAATTCCAGTGCCGCGATGACGGTTGCCGTTGATCGTGCTTGGCCCCCAACCTTTACCCGAGGGGCCAGGGATTTTATCATTGTTCAACATATGAGCAAGGGCGCGCGGCGATTTACCAGCGGCATACTCATTGAAGATGCGCCGGACTACTCCAGCTTCAACTTCATTGATCGTTCGATCACCGCGCACAGCTTCTCCGTTTGCATCAACTCTGCGCACAACATCATAGCCATACGCATTGCCGCCGCCGCTTTTACCGGCCTCTACGCGGCCCCGCATGCCCCGGCGTGTCTTGTCAGCTAAGTCTTTAAGGAAAAGCGCGCCCATCGTCCCCTTAAGGCCGATATGCAGTTCATTCACTTCGCCTTCGGAAAGCGTGACAATGCGAATATCTTCAAAGCTCAGGCGCTTATAGATATGAGCAATGTCTTCCTGATCGCGAGAGAGGCGGTCTATGGATTCTGCGAGCACAATATCGAATTTACGCGCTCGTGCATCGGAGAGAAGCCCTTGCACACCTGGGCGCAACAGGCTTGCACCGGAAATGCCGTGATCGCTATAGCCGCCTGCAACCTGCCAGCCTTCTTTCTCTGCGCGCTCCGTGCATAAGCGTATCTGGTCTTCAATGGAGGCTTCGCGCTGCATGTCCGTTGAGTAACGGGCATAGATCGCAACGGTATTCATGGGCGGTTCCTTCGCCTTGTATCGTCATAAGATGTTCTATCTTCGTTCTCAACTATACGGGCAAAGTCGCGTTCTGCCAACCACTCGGCAAAATATTTTACCACCTTATTCAGCGCCGGATCATGGACCGAAAGCGGATCATTATTCGGGGCTGTTTGAGATTCATTTGCACGCTGTTTTTTCATGGAGAGCAGCATTGCAGCGCATGAAAAATTTAATCCTCGCGCAACCCTCGCCGTGAAAAGGCAAGGGTATTTGGAAGGTCTGAAACACAGCTATTTGAAAGTAGGATTCATTACGCGGCTATTTACCGCGCGGGTAATATTTTCAAGACTTGCAAGTGCGTTGCGCCGTTCGGCGGAGCCGGGGACGCTGCGTGTAAGCTCATCGCGGGTTTTGCGCTGCAAGACATTTAGCTCGCTATGAGTGAGATTTTGAAGTTCATACATTGTGATGATCCTGGTCATTTTTCGTTTCCTTTTTTCGGCGTAAGCCCCAAACATCGGGTCCTTTTCTGCTTTCACCACCCCATGCCTGAGAAGCACGAAAAGGCAGCTCGATAGGACGCGGGCGGGCACACTGCCGACGCAAGAAACATTGGAAAGTACTGGATCACGCGAAGCATAGGAGCGCTCAACACTCATCTGGAAGTAGAAGTGGGATCGGTTGACGGAAAGCCGCGCTGATTGCTGCAAAGCAGCGTACTTTGCAGTGAACTTTTAGGGTATTTTAAAGTAATTATTAATACTTAAGGTTGTATTATGTAAATATATAGTTAAGCCATGTCATGGGAGGCTGGATGAAGATAAAAATCACAGGAGAAATGACGATCCCAGCACTACGTCAGGCGATATTCGAGCAAACCCAACAAATGGAAGACCGCTTTGCAGTCCGGTATGTCCGCGACATTACAATTTATGTGACACCGACGAATGGCTTTGGGGATGAAGTGCTTTGCCGCGATCCATTGGGAACGGAAATCAAAACACTTCATAGCGGTGGTCCTTACAGATCGGCGGCCCGGGATTATGAGATATAAAATATTTATGAAGGAGTGGTGATGATGGAGAATGATACTGATAAGTCCATACGACAACCCAGCCCGGAGCTTCTGCTAAAGCTCAATGCTTTTATGAATGAGAAAGCGGTTATCACGGCTACAAGCCTGAGCAGGACGGCTATACATCGCAAACGGTTGGCCGGAGAATTTCCCGAACCTGAAGAAATCTCAGATGGACGGGTTGGATACCGTATCCGCGACGTTAAAGACTGGCTGGCCGATCCCACCGGTTGGGTTAGTCTTCAAAATAGTCCCGATATTTGAGTTTGGCTTTCAAAGCCTTTTCGTTCACGCCGCCGTCCGACTCAGCGCAATTGAGGATAATGTCCGCCCATAGGTTCAGCGCTGCACGCTTCTCGTCTTCGTAATCATAGATATCGTATACTGCGCCAATACTGCTATCTGCATGGTTGAGTACTCTCTCACGGTCAAACCTAGAGACGCGGAAAGCCCCAAGTAAAGTTGAGCCAGTGCGCCTTAAATCATGAGGCGTAAACTTCTCTAATCCCAATAATACAAGATTATCCCTGACTGCGTGTGATAAGGCTGTCTCGGACATGAGCGTATTATCCCAACGCCCGGGGAATAGGAAACCGTCATCCGTAGCATCTGGAAGCAGTTCCTTTATTATTTCAATGGCTGGAGGGGATAGGGGAACCAAATGCGGCTGATTGTTCTTTGCTCGCTCGGATGGGATAATCCACGTCTCGGCGACCAGATCAAACTCTTTGATATTGATCCCGAGTACTTCGTTAGAACGTTGCATAGTCACGAGTAAGAGTTTCAACGCCAGTTGAGTGTGTCCATGCATGGGGGCCTCTGGTAAACGGGTCCAAAAGGTTTTAACCTCGTCGAGCCTTAAAAACCTGTCTTTGGGTTTTTCTTTATACGGCCTTTTCACACCATCACAGGGTGAAGCCGTCAAAAGGTCCCGATCAACAGCCCACCGGAACATTGCTTTGACAACGCCGAGAGTCCTGTTGGCAGACACAGGGGCACCTCTGGCAACGATTTCATCAATACGTGCAATGATATGTTTCTTGGTTACTGTGGATGCTTTCATTGCTCCCAATTGGGGAATTATATCCAGCTCCAAAATCCGTTCGTCTTCTGCCCATGTCTTCTTATTAATCTTGGCGTATTTCTTGATATAGCTGTTGGCAAGCTGTTTTACTGTTGGGGCTTGCCTGGTTCTTGTATGGTCGTCGACATGTTGATCGCCCGGATCAATCCCGCGCTCCACAAGGCCCATAAACTCTGCGTACTTCTCCAATGCTCGGGAAAGTTTCATTTTTGGATACACACCTAAGGAGATCATGCGATCTCTTGTTTCAAACTTGTACATATAAATAAATGTTTTTCGACCATTGGGGCTTATTCTTAGGCCAAGTCCGCTATTACCTGTTGACCAAACTATTCTACGTTTGTCTGATGGCTTTAGATACTTTATGGTCTTGTCCGTAAAGGAAGTTTCCTCCCTTTTTTGGCTAGCGATTTGGCTAGCGATTGAGGGGTTATTTAATGAAACAACATGGTTCAATATGGGATGCTTTCTTTTGCTGTAACTAATACTGAGTAATACTTATAATCATATCATGTTGAAACATATTATACTATAATAAGTTGTAAATATTGATTTGGGAGCAGTGGGTCGGGAGTTCGAATCTCTCCACTCCGACCATTTTCAGAGGGTTTTGAAACAGAAAACTGGTTTGGCTAGCGATTTGGCTAGCGACAGCAGAATTGGCAAAATCGCCTATCCCGAACATCCATTTACAACGGTTTACAAAAAAGCTCGTCTAGTCCTGCTTATTACACTTCCCGAAAACGACGCCGCAGCGTTTCTTCATGTACACCTATCTCTGTCGCGATGCCTTTTGGATGCATCAAGAAAGTGCTGTAATATTTGACAGACTCTATGATTTGTTCATCGTTTAGGGTTTCGCCCTGGCGAAAATCAAAAGTGCAGATTAGTAGAAAGTAGGTGCTTCGCTCTTCAAAATTATATTATAAAATTTCGAAATGGCCGAGATTTCCACAGATAATTTGGTCGCTTACGGCCTCGACATTAGCGGGCCAAGAGATCAAACCTTAGTCTGGGCCTATGAAACGGATTCCGATTACCGACGACACACCCACCTCGCCTGGCGCTAAGCCGTATGTCCGTGCGAAACCCAAGCGAAAAGAGTGCAATGTTCCTCTAACTAAAAAGATGCATGCGAACTTTCTTCGGGAGCTAGATCGAACTGGTATTACGCTGAGCGCATTGGCGCGGGCCTGCACCGGTGAGGGGAAACGATTGACGGTTAATGTGCTTAGCATTTGGAAGTCTAGGACATTTAAAAGCGTTCCGGCATCCACATGGACAAAGGTAATGGCGATCCTGACCGAACTTCCTAATGCCCAGCCTCAGGCTGCACCAATAAGGCGCGGCGTGATTGAACCACCGCTCAAATCGAAGGCACCGTATCGCCCGTGGCAAGATGATTACATCAAGATCACCCCGCATCTGCGGCGTAGGCTTCAGCAGCAGTTTGAGCGCACAGGTATCGGGTCGTCTGAGCTGATGAGGATCGCTGAGTATCCGCCGACCGGTCTGAGTGTTGAAGTCATAAACGCGTGGAAAAACACTCAGACTCTTTCGGCTGAAGCCAAGCTGTTCAATTTCACCGTAAATCTGCTGGCCTCGCTGCCTGACAAACTAGATTCTGAATAGCCAAAATACTTCGGCTATTCGCGGTGAAATCGAATGTCTAACAAAACCCTAATAGATACAATTTTATTAAAGCTTTATCCAAACTTTACAGCGGTTTAACCTTGAATTGTTACACTTGTCCCAAGCTAATTTTTGTACAAGTAAGTCAAAAAAACTTCAGGCGTATGAATAGGGGAATATTGTGGTAGGCGAGGCAGATAAGTACACAAGAGCAGCAGCAGGTATAGAATCTGGCAGTCTTTCTAAGGCGGCCGGTGAGGCTATTTCAGACATTGAAATTGCACGTATGTTCAGCAAGGACGCGGCTTTTAAAGAAAATGCCCTGCAGATGGGGCAATTGGGCGGCTCTGTAGCAGGTTATCAGTTCAAGAGCGCGAGCGCCTTCCAGAATTTCAACAAACAGATGTTGAAACGTATGTCTGAAGGTAAAACCTCCAAGATGTTTGATATGGTCATGCACATAGCGTTGATGGACGGTATTCATAGACAACTTGCTGACCTTGATATTGTAATGGAGCAAACAGAAGAGAGCTACGCAGAAACATTCGGTGAAGATTGGCGTGAGCAATTCGCCCTTGAGATACTTGATCCAGACGATATTCCGCAGCGCGAGGCCGGTGAGTCTATGGAGGATTACCGAGAAAGGCTTGAAGATACTCTCATGAAAGAAATGCTTAATGAGGACGGCTCTATAAAAGAAGAATATAAAGATGACCCACGGGCCTCAGAGTGGGCACAGGTTAAATTTGACCGTGAAAGGCTCCAAAAGCTAGAGCAGAATCTTTCCGACCCATCGATTTCTGACGAAGAGCGTCAGCGACTAATCCAAGAATACAATCAAAGTGGAACCGCGGCCCGCACAGGTCAGGCAGGTGAAACCTTGGAAGAAGAGCAAACCGCAGGTTTAGAAACGCACGATACAAATGATCCTGACACCCTTGGCGCGGGCGCTTCTACTGTATCTGTCGATTTTATGAATTCTTAGTTTTCGTTAATAAGGGAAAATTGAGGATTCCTTTGCAGCCACAGATAATTTTGGGCAGTTTTGCGGGCCTCTGGTCTAGCAGTATTAAGGTTAAATGGCCCCTTAGCAGCATACCCATATCTATATCTTAATGCCGTTCCAGGCGCGTCATGCTGCTCAAAGAAGAAAGAAACGTCCTCTACGCCCTCTCCGTTAATATCTTGAGTTAACGCCGACATAAGTTGATCTGGCGTTATTGGTGATTCTTGCCCTAGATATACAGAAACGGCTATACCGGGATTTTCTTTCGCCCACTTTATCGCCGGACGATCTGCGTCTCTAAGAATTTCTATCCCTGTATAGGATGCTGTTTGGAGCAGTTGTTCTTCTGTGAGCGATGTGCGAGGTTTCGAGGACGTTTGAGCTGGTTGCGTTTCACCTGCATGAGCCGTACCCATCATGGTGACAGGCGAAATCGCCGCTATGCCCATCATCGCGGCACCGGCAAATTTATTCAACAAATTCTTTCTTAATGCGCTTAATTCCATTGTGTTCAGCCCATAACTTATATGTGAGGCGAACACACCCTTTATTTTTATGCGATATGTATAGCATTACTATAGTCAAATTACAAGTTTTACTTACTTTGGTACTTTACATATATGTGGTAATGCTAGCTTTTACGCAGAAATTAGGGTTATTATATTTATAGTTATTTAACTTGAAGTTCCATAAAGATTATGAAACATTACATTTGTACTCGGCGATGGGGAAACCTCTGATAGTTAATGGTTTTTCACCGCATCCTAATTTCTGCGTAAAAGTTGGCATTTGGGTTCGGTGTTTTACAATGAAATCAGAGACTTCATGTAGCCTCAATCGTTCAGCGAAAGGCCCGTCTGGTAAAATCGAGCCGATTTTTGACCCCGCCGACATTAAGCGGATCAAATCCATGCTGGAGTACAGTCCGCGTAATTGGGGGCTATTTGTGTTCGGTATCAATACGGCTTTTCGGGCAAGCGAACTGGTACTGATCAAAGTCGGTGACGTTGCTGAATTGCGTGAGGGAGATTCCTTTGCGCTTCGGGAGCCGAAAACGGAAAAATACCGCAGGGTAACGCTCAACGCATATGCAATTGAAGCCGTGCAGCGTTGCATTGCGGCTCATCCAAATTTACAAGCCGGTGCGCCGCTGTTCTGGTCACACAAGACGAGGAGGGCGCTAGTAGCGGGCAGCTTGCACAAGATTGTTAAGCGCTGGTGTGAAGAGGCGGGATTAGCAGGGCGGTTTGGTAGCCATACGTTGCGTAAAACGTGGGGGTATCAGCAACGGGTACAGCATGACGAACCGCTGTCACTGCTGACCAAGGCTTTCGGGCATAGCAGTGAAGCCCAAACGCTTGAATACCTGTGTATTCAGCCTGACGAGTTGCAACGGCTGTATCAGAACAAGATTTAAACTGCGCGGTGGCGGCAGGTGGATTTTGAACGAAACGTTATTCGATTAGAGGAGACAAAGAATGGCGAGCGATGGGCACTACCATTAGTAAGCAATACAAAAAGAGTCTTGGAAAAAGTGGACAGTTTGCACCGCAAAGATACAGACGTGGTTTTTCCACGCTTAGTGATAAAGAAGTGCTGAAAACAAGCGGCACCCTCAACGCCGCGTAACCGGCGCCTACTCAACGTATCCAGCGCCAGCGATCGTCATAATCTTTGCAGGCCAGCCGGATCGTTTCCTGATTGCCCTTGCAGCTCCGCACGATACGGCAGGCGGAGCCGTCTACATCTTTTTCACTGCTGAGCCAGCCGCTTCTGCATGCACTATTTTCCGGATGCTTTGTTTTCCGCCCAAGCTTCCAGCCTGACTCGATAGCAATTCTGCTTTGGGCTGCTGAGGGGTGGGTTGCACTTGACGCGCGTGTCCCCTTACCCATTGAGAGCGCCTGATCAAGCGTCGCCCCCAGTTTAGCCATGGCAAAGCCTGAAAATCGATCCGCTTCAAGTTCCTGCTCGTGCTGGGAATACTCATCAGCAAAGACGTGAGAGGCAATATGATGACCGACTTCATGGCCCATAATCCCGACTTCGACCCAGTTTGTGCGTCCATTTTTCCATGTAAAGTTTGCTCGGTCATAAACGATATATCGCTGAGCTTTTCTAATGGTCGCAAATGCTGCCATCTTCTCCATACTTCCTTTGAAGTCAGCGGCCAAAATTCGAAAATTCTGGCGTATTCCAACCACGTCGGTAATCCATGTGGCGACCTTCACTGCCTCGGGGCTAGGGGGGCCGTAATTATGGACACCCTTGGTGCGCGGCTCACCGCCTTTTGCACAAATTTTGCCGGAAAACATATTATCAGCGTCCGCGAATGCATGTCTGTCACTCCCAAGAACGGCGGCGCACCCACACCCTATAAGAAAGTTTCTGCGGGAAAATGTCATACCTCGAACTCCTGTTTTTAATCGCAGATTTTAATGCCGTCGATGGTGACACACCCCGATTGAGAGCCATGGGAAACCGGCGGTTCTCCGATCTCTGGTGTCGGTGTGTTAACGCCTGTCACAGCAAACGCGCCGAGATCCAGCAACACCAGAAAAATGACCCAAAGTAGGAATATCGCGACCAGTAAATCCAGGCCGAAATCCCTCACAGTCAGTGCAAACCGCATAATCATCACACCCCTTCCTCTTCATCAGTTTTTCTGGCTTCACGGCCAAGCAGTTTGCGGTTGATGCTGTTGGCGCTCTCGGAATCAATTCCGATGAGACGTTGTGCCTCATTGCCCATCTTTGATCGGGCAACGTCCTCTAGCGTTAGCTGCATAATGTCATTCCACGCTAGTTCTTCACGGCTTCTGGCCGACATGCCGATCATGAGAAAAATCACAACGCCCAGCGGGGCAATATCCAAAGCTATGCTGCCCGCCCAAAAGGGGATAAAGCTCTCCCAGTGGTGTTTGACGGCTTGTACGGCGGTCATTTTTTCAAAAGCCGGAAGCCGGGGTGCGTTCTGTGCATTCGATGCGTCGATAAAGGCGCGCAGCTTACTGCTCGTACGCTCTATGTCTGTGCGGACCTTATCTAGTGCCTGCCTTTGACGCTTTGCCATTTGCCTATTGTTGGAATACACCGTCTGCAAGTCCACTTCACCTGGCAGAGATTCTAGCGTCCTGGCGATAGAGGCGGTGAGGTTCCCGCTATCCATCCGGGCCAGATCAGCGCGAAGAGCATCGGATTCCGTTTCAATGTCACGCATGCGTTTGGCTGTCGGCTTGTTGGAGGTCACAATTTTACGAACTCTTTCGAGCCGGTAGCGCGCCTGTTCATTTAGTGTGTCCGATCTCTCAACGAAGTCAGCGATTTCGTCTTCAAGATTGATAAGTCGTCCTCGAATTATGCCCAGAGCGTTATGGACCGCGCCGGGGCCAGGTTCACCGGAATACAGACCAGTCTTGAATTCCTGCTCAGCAGCGGTTTTGTAGCGCGCAGTTTCCAGCCGTAAATCAGATCTAACGCTTTCGACACTCAGCGCGCGCTTGAATGTTGCATCGAGCACATCCCCCATACCCTCGACGTAACGCGATTGATGAAGCTCCTGCGCATCCCGCCCTTTGAGCCAGGCGGCATTGAAAGAACTGCTGAGGAAAAAGAAGATGACGCACCAGCACAAGATAACGACCAGGCTCAATGCCTTTTTCCACGGCTCTAAAAGCTCGGGCACGATATTGATAGCAAAATCCCATATCAGGTAAATCGCGCAGCCGCTTGCAATGGCAAACACGGTTGAACGCGCTTTTTCAACAAAAGTGAGTGCGTCCAAAGAGGCGCCGCCATAGGTGAAAAGTGCAGAAGCTGCGGCGAGTACGAACAGTATTTTTCGGACAATTTTGAGATCGCCTTTGCGATAAGCAGCAAGAAGCCGGTCCATATTGGCACCTCATATGCAATAAAAAAATGCATCTGAAAATTTCAGATGCATCTTGGATACCAAGCCCCGAATAAGAGATTCCTCGTGGGTGTGTCGCAGTAGTTCTCTGGGCTGCGGCGTCTCTAGCGCTCCCTTTTCCGATTTACCCCGGGCGCATTGACCTTGAATTCAACACCTCGTTCTTTTTCAAAAGAGGATGAAAGTGTAGTACCGTTTTTGCGGATTTCACTTTTCAGATTTCCAAAGTGGATGTTTATGGCGGCTTGCTGGTGATACCACTCACCGCGTCTTTCCTCATATTCACCGAGCAGGTTTCGGTGTTCTTTTGAGCCTAAATCGAACTCAGGTATGGGCATGGCACTATTTGAAAGTCCATCGCGTTCGCGTAGCCATTTCTGGTCATGCTTATCCAGAACGGCTTCGTGGTTTTGTACGTTTGCTATTTCTGCGCGGGCCGTTCCGCCAAGCGAATAATCCGGTAGTGCTTTGGTCGGGGCTGAACTAAGTTCGAATTCCCTTCCAATATCGGGCGCTTTGTTTGATCCGGTTTTTTCGGGCATATTAACTCTCCTATATTACACTGAGTGCAGATCACCGGACTGCGATGACCAGTCACCTTCAGGCGTTAGCGCTTGCTTAGCGCCTTTAAATGCATAGCGGTCCATCACCTGACTACATGCCGTCAGCCGGGTTAGGCAGTCCCGGCAATCCTGCGCGCCAAAAACCGTGCGAATATCATTACGTTGATCGAAGTAGGTGAATGACAGAACACCAGAGCGCCCGTAATATCGTTTTCGCGCGCCTTGCCACCAGCGCCGGACGGATTTGCTTTCACGGTATGAAAGGACGATTTCTTCACGTTTGGTTTTATCGTGCGGGTACAGTGCGAAACTATGCGGCTGGTTTCGATCAAAACGCTTCTCGCCAAGCGGGCTCTTCACAACGAAATGCTCTGGCGTGAACACCACACTTACAGTGTGTTTGAAAGCGTCGTACAAACCATGCTTCACACCAAAATAGACAGCTGCAGGTGCAATCAGTACTCCGCCGAGCAACCAAAGTTGCTGCGTCTCAAACTGCCATAGTGAAGCCTCACCGATTTTAAAGATGCCATACGGCACGGCACAGACGGTCAATGCACTGCACGCAACTGCCAGCCTGTCAGCAATTTTGACACGTAGAGGTGTCAGAGCCGTAAGCCATACTGTAATGCGCGGCTGGCCGTTCTCGTCGGTATCTTCTTGGGTTCGCGGACCACCCGCAAACGGGGATTGGATTTGTTTCTTCATGCTGTACGCTCCAAACGGTACAAGGCCGATTCACCGCGCCAGCGTGCGAAAAACACAACCGGCTTCGTACAAATTCTCGAAACGGCGCGGGTATAAAGCGTTATGGCAGAGTTGGGGAGTTGATTTCCTCGTGCTTAAGTTGCTAAGTTAAGGGTACTTCGGGAGCGTTTATTTCATTAAGACGGGTGCATGTGAGGCAGTATTGGATGAACACATTATCGGGGGTTGTAGTGAGGAGGTTTTTAAAGACCATGGCAGTCTTTGGACTGTTGGGCATAGCCGTCCTGTCGCTCGGTGCTTGCGATGATAGTTCAGACTTACTGCAAATGGATTTTCAGCTCGTTCTCGGTCGTGGCGATGGTCCCTCGGGCTGGATAGCAGCTGAAGGCGTCATCACTGCAGACACACCAGACAGGTTTTCGGAATTTCTGACTAAGGAATGTAATGAAAAAGGGATCTGCGATTTGCACAAGGCAGGGATTATAACGGTCGGTTTTCACAGCAAAGGAGGCGATCTTTTAGCGGGCATGGAGCTTGGACGAATGATCCGCAATATGCATCTCAATACTGCGCTTGCACGGATGGTATCAAACGATGACCCTGCGTATAGCGTTGATCCCTGGACGGAAGGCTGGGACGGAGGGCAATGTGAAAGCGCGTGCGCCTACGCCTTTTTTGGCGGGGTTTCCAGGCAATTGACTTTATTCAACGCTGACCGCTTGATGAACGGTCCATCTAAGAGGGGAAGCCTTGGCGTACATCAGTATTATGATGGACGCGGATTTGCGTCCGGGGAAATTGGTCCAAAACTGGAGCGTCAAGCAGAAAAACTGCGGCTCATAGATGAGACTGCTAAGACGCAATATTATTCAGGGCTGATTATAGATCATTTGGAGAGCATGGGAATTAATTCCGATATTCTGCTCAAGTCATCCAAAACACATAAAGGAGAAATGCTTTATTTGGAAAAGAACGAGCTGTTAGCTGCAAATGCAATCACAATTGATATTCTAATATGGAGGCGAGACGGCAAATCAACGCCGCAACTACTATTTGGTTTTCAAACTCCACAAGATACCACTCCTGATATTTCCGCAAACGTTTTCTGCCTAAAAAATGATGATGAATCATATAGTGTGGCCATGGTACTGTGGTTCAAGCCACATGTGGTCATGAAGGCTGCTAAGTCAGATGCTCTCGCCGAATTTGGAAATTCACTGGGACAGCAGGAAGTTGAAAGGGCAGAGTATAATGGCTTTGCGCTGAGCTATGGAGACAGCGTCGCAATAACACACAATCTAAGTATGCGCTTTGACGTCAGGCAAGGAGGAGGCGCAGAAATGAGATTCGATGCAAAACTTGACCATTGGCAACATATATATGAAAACGCAAACGGCATTCTAACATTGGAGCCAATTGGACGATTGGCCGGTCGGTTGTTGCGGCTCAAGCGGGTTAACATTTTCCTGGATGACGTATTTTGGAGAGCGTTTAGTGATCTATCTGAGGGTAAGTTGGGTTGCAGTAAACGTAGAAAATATAGCGATGTTTCGGCGACTCGCTCAATGGAGACAGAATATCAAAAAATACGAACTTCTCCGTTTCAGCCAGAGAAGGAGACACACGTAATTCAGAAAGTAGCTCAGTTGGAGTTTCTTGAACAGATTTTTTTTGAGGAGGGCGCCTCAGCCTTATCCAGAAATGCGCAAAAAAAATTGGATAATTTAGCGCGCCGAATTGCAAAAGTATCGGGCGTAAATATTCTTCTACAAGGACGTACAGCGAATAGAGAAGGCGAATTTGCAACGCGTGAGACTACTTTGCGGCTTGGGGCAGACAGAAATACGGCTGTCGCTAGCTATCTCATGAGACAAGGGGTTAAATTATCCCAAATAGCTGCGGTGTCATATGGCCGTGAACGTCCGATTGTGGATAAGACAAAAGAGGATACTGAAGCAGAAAACAGAACTGTAATGATTGTTCTACGGTGATGATATTTGAAGTTATGCGGACCAATTTCTATCGCAAGTGCCATATGAAAATATTGAGTTATTTGATGCTGGGTTGTTTGTCTCTCATATTGTCAGGCTGCAATATTAGGACAGAGCAGCAAATAATTTCCAAAGAGCAAGCTACGAATCCTTGGAATGGGTTTTCAACAATTATCTTTGAGATGGCTGAGCATAAAAAATTTAAGCCACAACAAGACTTCGTACTGAACATACTGCCTGACAATACGGTTTCTATTGCTACTCTGCTTGTACGAATGGCTCATTCTAAAGCCCTATCAGCATTTTTTGAGTATGAAACGTATCTCATTACAATTCCTAGTCAAAAAAAGGCGACAACACTTGTACCTGATATGTCTGCCATTCCTGCTGAATATACCGTTGCTGCAATCATACTCAATAAGTCTGGAGACGTTGATGGTTACGTTCCTACTTGCTCGGAAACCGTCAATAGTTTTCAGGAAGCTGAAAGCGCTTTTTTAAAGTGCTTGAAGAAATTACAAAAAAACGCGCGGGCTTTATGCAAGTTGGAAAAGCCTGTTACGGAACAGCACAAGTGCACTAGTTCCGGTGCTTACAAGTTCGTCCCTAAGTGGCTGTTTGCAGAGGGCTTCTAGTGAAAGCCTTAATCACAAACTCTTCCCAGCCTTATAATGGCCGTGATTATCCGTTTGTTAATGGGGTAAACGAAGATACTGTGGCTCAAAACAGATCTGTCTGTCTTGTTTGGCTAATGTAATGCCTTTATTAGCTCTTCTGCAATGTTGTTTCACGTGCGTTCGTAAACTCGTTGATCTTCTTCAACTCCCTTGCGGCAGCCCAACCTTGAAAACCAGACGCGCTTAAGGCTCTCCGGGGTCAATATCCTTTCGTCCCACTTTGTATAAAAGCTTCACGACATCTTCCCGTTCATAAGCTTCGGCGGCATCATGAGGGAATCTTCCCCAGCGATCGCAAAGATCCACGTCCAAAACCCTGCCGATCTTTTCATCAACAATAGTTTGTTTGATGGTTTCGTAGGGAAGGCGGATACAAGCATGCCAGAACACGGTTTGTTCATGTTCATTTCTTTGATTGATCAACGTTGGATCTTCATCCAGAAGACGTTTATATTCCTTAACATCCTGAGACTCGACGGCTTCAAATATTTTTTTAATATTGTCCATAACATATACCTAATATGCCATGGTATCATAAAGTATTTACTTGAGTAAAATTAAGTGAATATTATCTAATTAAAACAAAAGTTTATGGCATAATTAATTACAGCTACTTTTGTGGATCTATACTTAAAAACCATATCGTCGAAATTAGTTTCTACTTGGGGTGAAATTGCGCTTGGGTTTAAAACAGATGTTTGCCATTGAGTTGAAAAAGTATCTTTAGTCAAAGTAATGATGCACCTAATCGTCAATCTGTCCATTTTTCCCGGCGCGGGAGCAACGATAATTTTTTCAAGTGTTATATCATCCCATCTATCATTGCGTATGAGTTCAACCAGGTCTTCTAACTTCACATAATTGGTACGATTGCCCCCGATTGTGTTTAGCACCGCATCGTTAATCGGTCGTTCCTCAATACTTTGTGCAATGTATCGCTGCGGATTCTTTGGAAAATAGTCAGAATACCACAATGCCAGCATCATAGTAGCGGCGAGTATTGTCAAGCCGATGCTAACAACCCTCCATGATGGTCTGTCGGGTTCTAAAGTATACCAGATCGTATCCTTCAGATTTGCAACCCCAAGCCACATACACTGCATTAGCGTTTCCGTCTTAAGTGGTGTCTCCGGATAGATGCCAACCTCGAAAACCGGTTCCAACAAGGCAACAATGTCTCTGTGTCCGTAAGCTTCTGCCGCGTCTAGAGCATCACGCGACCAACAATCAGGAGTGTGCGGCTCCAAAATGGAAGCTATAGGATCATTCAACATTTGCTGGACAAGCTCGATGCGGCCCCTGCTAGATGCTTGCCAGAACGCGGTTTGCCCGTACTCATTAGTGGCATTTGCCAGAGACGGTGATGTTCGAAGCAACTCGGAAGCGCTCCGAATATCATCAGCTTCTATTGCCTCGAATAACTGTAGTGCAGCGTCCATCATTAATCGCTGATTTCTGAACAGATAAATTTGTATTTGAGTTCCGCATGAGGTGTTTTGAACAAGCAGATTTGAGTCGACGATGGCTTGATTTCAGCAAGATTTCGAATAATCAAAGAGCCGGGTTGATTGCTGCCGTACTCGCGCAAAATTGCAACCACGTCGTGATTCGAAAACAAATAATCGTCGTTCACTGTCCTACTCGGCGGTAACAGGAATTTCATAAGACCTTTCCACAGAATATAGTTTCTTCTATTGCCTTCTCTAAACTCCTGTTCTGCTAAATCGACATCTGAGATGCTCTGGGTATTCATCCAAAAAATTACGTTTGCATGTTGGCTATCTACCTGTTCACTGACTTTCAAAACTCCCGATTTTTGACCGGCCTCTGCTCCAATGGGCCGAATAAAATACAATGTGTTAGAGTGGGCACCGATAGTGTTGCTCTGGACGCCATCTTCAGAATTGAAGAAATCGAATATTGCTGGAACCACCCCAAGATTCAGATCACCTAGAATAAGTTGCGAGAATCTGTCGAGAAACCGCCAAGACGGGTCTTCTATCTTTTCTATGGCTTCTTTTTCAGACCATTTGTAATATTTTCTCCTCTGCGTATCTCCGATTAATCTGACTGAAATTTCGCCACTTCCATTCTCTAAAGGCGCTAGTCCACGGTCGAATGTATCTAAGTATCTTCTTTTCATATTACGTGAGAATTTACGAGCTGATACCTGAGTACGTTTATAATTTTGTATTATATACCAAATATTTCTACGCCGCCGTGTGTCATATTCCTCTTTTACCGTGAAATTTTTTGTGGGGTGTGGAAGAGGCATTCGAATACTATCTCATTAGTTCGATGTTTTATGAACATTGCGACGAAGTGACCACAGAGTGACACGTTGGCGCCCACATGCTGTTCTATTCGACATTACACATTAATGCCATCATTTCTTCGGTCAATACAACCAAACCGAAGTATTTGCGAGGCCTCGCTGACTTCATATTCAAAAATGAGGACAGCACATGAGTAAATATCAAGAACAAGTTCGCCGTTCAGCGGCGCAAGCTAACTACTGGCGCGATTACCGCTATGCGCCGGAAAGGCGCGACACATTACTCGGATTCAAGAACGATATTATCCCGCTCAGCGACGAGGAGTTGAACAACCCTTTATATGAGTCTGGTGAATCAGAGTCCTCGGAATGGCTGCGCCGTTATATCGATTATTACCTCCAAAAAGAAACGGGTCGCGGCATTTATACAATGCCAAAGCCGGATCGTTATAAAGCGGTGCAGGCGTTTGTTGAAGGCAATGGTTTCCTGCCCCGGGTTACGCTTTTGGATCATAGTGAAACTGCCTACGCCGCCGCGCTTGTTGCTTCGGCCAAGGGATATGACTGCTATGCCGATCAAAGGCTGCTTGCAAGTACATTTCGCGGCACTTTTTTAGGAGCTTCTTTGAGTGCCGCAGATCTTTGCGAGTATGTATTGCAGTGCCATTTCATCCCTGATGAACAATATTTCCGCATCCGTATTTTCGGCGCACTATACCAACGCCGAAGAGGTGAAGATGACGAAGGACTTGTCCAGCGCTCGAAAAGCATGGGTTGGGATTCCTGGTCAATGCGCGATGGCTTTGCATCCTTTGCTACCAATCTAGGCGCTCTGTTTTTTCTGGACGGTGAAAAGGGTGGGGCTTCAGGCTATGATGCTTATGATTTTGCCTTTGATAATACGGGACGGCGTGTACTGGGGCTCACCGCCATTCCACAGGATGAAGCTGGCAATCTTGTCCGCTTTCAGCTCTGTCGCCAGCCTGACAATATTGATCGCTATCTTGATATGTTGCACCGTATCAGTGCAAAGCTGAGCTGATACTGCCGCAATACAATAACAATGAACCAACCATCTGCGCCGCCTGAAATCGTCCGGGCGGCGCTTTTATTGTGTTTTGCCAGCGCCATATCGTGGCCGGTGTCTGTAGAAATGTATTTCTTCCAGATTTGTCGTCTATTGAAAGCTTCTCATACCAACCTGAATCAAAAACCCGGTTCCTCAGGCTTTGGCGGAGAGCTGTCAAACTCTGCGGCCTCTTCTTCCTCGTTTTCCGCATAAGCAGTATAGACGCCAACACCAAATACCGGGTTTAACATCTCAATGATCTCGCAGTTGTTATAGGCCTCAGCGGCGTCAAGTGCAGTGCGAAGTAAATTATCGCTCTTCCGGTAATCAAGAATGCCTCTGATCGGTTCTTCTAACATTTGCTTTATGATTGGCGTGCGTCCGAAAGACGCAGCCCACCAAAACGCAGTTTGGCCTCTGCTATTGGTGGCATTGGCAAGTGTAGGATCATCTTCTAGAAATTTTTTGGTAACTTCATCTTCTCCATCTTCAATAGCTATAAAAATCTTACTTATATTGTCCACTAATTATACTTTCTCTTGTTAAGTATATATTATATAGAATTCTTCTAAACTATGAAACAAGCATCTGTTTATTGGTTTAAAAACAATATCTTATTACCTGTCAACTTTAATGAAACGCGCAAGGAAACTGTAATTATTGCGCCCCTATGCTTGCGAGAAAGACGAGCGGTAAAGTCTGGTGCGGTGTAAGGCGGTATTGCCGCCTTACACCTTAACCTCATATTTTCCGGCGAAGTGATGATGATAAGGAGCGCTTTCATCGAAATATTCACAGCGCTGAATGATCATCGGGTGCAGCCCAGCCAGCATGATGAGCTGGCGCTTGAGCGGGTCGGAACGGGCAAACGCTCGCGCCACTTCATCGGGCGTAAGAAGATCATACATTTCCTTTGACTGGCTTTGGCCGCTCATGCCTTTCTCAATTTGATCAAAAGATGTATCGCCCTGGCGCGTTGCCAGCACCGGCGTTTTGCCGAGCCGTTTTGATATATACTCTGTCGTGACCAGATCCACATTGGCAAAGCACTGCAAGATACCCGCATTCGCCGTGAAGCTCTCCCAGCGGTCTTTATACAATGATTTTCCTTGCCCCCAATCTTGTATAATCCACCATATGAGCAGATGAAATGAGGCGATTTGTCCGATGGCGTTTTGGAGTTGTTGCATGAAGCCCAGCACTGGGAATTCATCAAGAATAGCCAGAACCGGTGCATCGGGCACGGTTTCTTCCTCTTCCATCGCATCAATGAGCTGGTTGACGAATATTCTTAGCCAGCGCTTGCACGCATCCAGTTTTGTCGCGGGCGGACAAAGATAGATCGTCATCTTTTTGCGCTTCACGTCTCGCAAATCAAAATCATGCCCGCTCAGGACATCCTTTATGGAGATGGAATCTAAAAAAGCCGTGTGCCGGTTCATGGTCGATGCCACGCCTGCCATTTCTTCATGTGATTTTTCGTACAGGCCGCGCACGCTAAACTCGATGGCTTCGGCAACATCCTCATGACCGGTATCATAGAGTGTCTGGATGCCCGCAATAATACGGCGTGGCAAGGCGTAAACAGCGCCGTCTTCGGTTTGCTCTTGCCGCCGTGCATTGCGCACAAACCGGCGCACGGTTCCCATATGACGCTCTTTATCCGGTACGTCTGTGCCAAAAGCCGTATAGAGAATGAATCCCAGCAGACTTGCGCCCGCTGTCTCATTCCAGTGAGGATCTTTTTCCTGCCCGCTGGTGACGATCAACCCGTCAACGATCTGCATGGCTTTTTCGATCACACTCACGTCGCCCAGCGTCAGCGCGCGAAGCGGATTATATCTTGCGCGGTATTTTCGGGCTTTACCGCGCGCACGATCATATGGGTCGAGTACGAAAACGTCTTGACCCATCTCCGCGCGTCTTTCCGCCGTATCGTTTGCATGTTCGGTTTTGAGGTCAATGACGACAACTGAGCCATTATAGAAGAAGAGATTATTCTTCACGCCGACAGATTTGCCTGAGCGATTGCCTGCAACCGTTCCGATATGCCGATCTTCCGCAACTCCAATCAGCTTATCGCCGATAGCGCCGATCAAGATCTTACCGTTCGGATTCTTCGGGTCATACTCCAGTGCTTTATGGGCTTCTATTGCTTCCTGCGTTTGCCAGCGTGCTTGCGGTATGCGCTGGTCTTTCAAATATTTTGTCGATATGCCGCGTGGAATACTGTCCATTATATTTATTGGGGCGGGTCGAATTTTCATTGATCTTTCTCCGGTTGCCTTTGAGGTTGGCTGCATGTCTGCAACTGGGCAGGTTCGCATATGAAGGCGGGCATGATCCTCGTGGGTTTCTAGAGAAACCACTTTAAGTTCCAAAATATCTTAAGGAAAATTGCTGTTGCCCTTTGATCCTAGAGCGCAGTCCAAATCGGTCTTTCCAATTGGTCAACCTGAAGATTGGAGGGGACGGGTTCAAAAAGAATTTTCCGATGACCGGAGGTCATTCCATCGCGAAACAAAATTCTTTTTTCCTGCCCCGCCTGCCTTTCTTCCCTTTTATGCGAAAGGCGGGGCAGTGAACACGTCCCCTCCAATCTTCTGATCGGTGTCCATGGAAAGCCGCAGATGGTCTGCGGCACCAAACTAAAAAAGGAGCACTACAATGAACCTTGGAACTTTTACAAAACACGAAAACGGCACCATTTCGGGCACCGCTACGACGCTACTAAACAGCTTCGATATCGAATACCGCCCCATTGAAGAAAAGGTTGGCAACAGCCCGGACTTCAGGCTCTACCGGAGTGGAACGGATGTTGAAGTTGGTTTTGCCCGCCATGAATTTGGCAAAAAATCCGGCAAAGCCTATCTCAATACCATGATCGATACGCCCGAGCTTTCCAAAGCCATATGGGGGGCATTGGTCAAAGAAGAAGACGGTAGCTATCAGCTCAAATGGAGCCGTTCACGTCCCAAGAAAAACGGTGTAAGCCAGAATGGCTCAGCCGATACCAGCAGCGCCGGCAGTTTCTAGCGGCTTCGCTCAGACAAAAGCCCCGGGCACCGGTCCGGGGCTTTTTTTTATGCTGTGGAGATATGGGTTTTTACGGCAGGGCGGCAGCTCCCGCATTGCCAGCCCGCACGAGCACCGCCATGTCCTTCGCTGCTAACTCGTAATGCCTGAGCTTGGTATCAAAATTAACGTCACGCCAATCACCGCGACAGCCGCACCGAACATTTGAAGAATTGAAAAGCGCTCTCCCATGATCAGTACCGCCACGCCAAGGTTGACGATCGTAACGGCAACGCCTGATAGCGTGACAGCCAGACCATAACCATGTGCCTTGATGACAAGCAAATAAAGCAGGTTCCCAAGCCCATAGAGCGCAAAAGAGCCAAACACAGCCGCAAGTCCGGCCTTGTCCTTGGCGTAGAGGCTCAGATAGTAACCCCCGCCTGCATAGAGTGCGGTCATAGCCATTAGCAACGGCGCAAGCATCCAGCCGTTCATGACGCTAGTCCTGCCGCCGGGACCATTGGCCCCATTTCGTTGCCGCACACAAGCGCGGCTTCATGCCTGGCCCACGCATTTTGACCGCAAGATAAACATGTATATTTAACACGCTTACCTGTTTTGTTTGGCTTCTGTTCGTCTTCGCCATCGATGACAGATTTCGGTTGTTCAGCCGGGATTTCCGTCCACTCGATTACAAACCCCGAGGTGATCAGGCTTTGGGCAAAACGCTCGAACACGCCGCCTTCTATAATATAGTGGCTCATCCGGTCGCCGGTTTCTTTGCCACCTGCCTCGCCGGTATCGGACGGGTAAAGACCCAGGTTTTTCGATTTTTCCGCAAACTCGCGGTTATGATAACGGCCGCGTCCGGGCTTGCCGAAATGCTCTTGCCATACATGAACCATTTCATGGGCAAGTACCGATAAAGTATCGATCAATTCGCATTCGTGGAAATATGCCGGGTTGAGTGCCATTTCATGAGTGTGGAGACCGTCACCGCGCGCAAAACGTTTCGGTGAGAAGTACCCCATCGTCCGGGCGCGCCGTTGCAGCGTTATCAGACAATTGGGAAGCTGGTCTTCGAATAGCGCGTAATTTGTTTCATCATAAGCCTTCTGTAAGGCATCGTACGTGTCCTGGGTTGGCCGCAAGGACGGATCGAAGTTTTTAGTCGTGTCCAGCGGGACGGAACCCGTTCTCATAAGATCAGACATTGGAATGTACACTCCATCAATTTTGATTGTCCGGATGCATCCGGTTAAGAGCGTGTCAGTATCAATGCCCGCGTTATGCAATTTCCTCGCGGTATCCTCGTGAGCCTAAATATTGTAGTGTATATCGCAGTGCATCTTACGCAGGTGCAGCACAGAATTTTGCCTGTAATGCCTATAACCTATGGTATTATGGAATATAGAGGACGTGAGTTGGTACAAGGTATGCGGTGGTCCCACCGCTTACCTTGAGGGGAGACTTCCAGTCCCCCGCTAACCCCCCTTGGACCCCCTAAGTTCAAACACGCACTATGCATGTTTTCACTAAGGGGTTGGTCGCTCACATCAGGCATCGAGCCTTGATGCGAGCGAGGAGAACGTTTCGCCGTTCAATCACGACCGGGTGTTTCGCCATCCCGGAGTACGACCAATTGGAGACGCCCGCTCTCCATTTGGATTAACCATCGGCCAAGGAACGTTCCTTGGAGGACGGCCAGAGATTTCGGTTCTCCGCCGCCACCGATCTAAGAGCTTTCAGCGCCCTTAGAAAACCTGACCAACCCTTCGCGGTTTGGATGCGCGCCAGATGGTCTCGGCCATCCGCATGACGACTTGGGACATATCCGGTGCCCAAGAACCCCGGTGCCTGCGCGGTGCGAGGATTTGCCTCTTCGCGGCACTGTAAAATGGGAGGATTATGACCCAGCAGCTTAAGAAAAATACCCGGCGCAAACGCTCATACCGCCCGCCCAAAGATCTGGAAGCGGAGCTGGAGCGCCGCGTTTCTGTGTCCGGCCTGTCTTTCAACGCCTTTATCACCGAAGCCGTCTTTGGCCGAAACCGTCATCGCCCCGCTGAAAACAGGAAGCTCGCGCTGGTTCTTGGTCTTGGTCAAGCTATTGTGGAGCGGCTTAAACCCTTCAATGCTGTGGCTGCGCGCGATCCGGAAATCAAAGTCCTGCTCGAAGACATCAAGCTCATCCTGATCGAGATCCGTTCGGCGCTGTTTTTGTTGTTGGGACGAAAACCATGAGCCTCATTCCTTTTGCTTCTCAGCGCGGTGGCGGTGCGGATTTGGCCGCTCATCTTCTCAATGCGCACGACAACGAGTATGTCGAAGTGGCCGACATTCGCGGCGCTATGGCCGGTGATCTCCACGGCGCCTTTGCCGAGTTCGAGGCGCAAGCCCAGGCCATGACCAAATGCAAGAATTATCTCTATAGCCTGTCGATCAATCCGGACACGGCGCAAGGTCCAATGGCGCGCGCGCTTTATGCGGATTACATACAGCGCGCCGAAGAGGCGTTGGGACTGCACGGGCAGGGCAGGGCAGTTGTCTTTCATATCAAGGAGGATAAGCGCGGCGTGCTTCGAGAGCATTGTCATGTCGTCTGGTCGCGTATCGACGTGCAGGAATGCAAGGCCATCCACATGGCCTATGACTACGATAAGCTCATGGGCGTAACGCGCGCATTTGCGCGTGATCACGATATTCAGCTTGCGCCGGGTTATTACAAACTTGAAGACCGCAAGCGCCAGAATTACCGCCAGCTTTCTCTTTACGATAAAGCTCAGGAAAATCAGCTTGGTATCTCCAAACAAGAGCGCATGGAGGTAGTCACAGAGCTTTGGCGCCAGCGCGATAGCGCCTCGTCTTTTGTTCAGGCTCTTGAATATCACGGTTACATATTGGCCCAAGGTAAGAGACCTTTTGTGTTGGTCGATATTCACGGTCATACAAATTCGCTCCCCAAGCTCATTGACGATAAATCAGCAACGACCAAAGCCGTCCGTGAATTTCTGGGCGATGAATATTCCGAAGAGACCCTGCCATCTGTTGAAGACGCGAAGGACTTGGCCGCGCAGCATTTGCATGCTCTGAAAGATCAGGAAAAATCGCGTAAAATTCACGAACAGCTTGAGCGGCTTGGCGAGGTTTATAAGATCCAGCGCGAAAAACTCGAAAGCCAAATTGAAGCCAAACGCGCCCTGCACGAGCGCGAAAAATCGCAGCAGTCAAAGGACCAGCTCACGCTGCGGATAGCGGTGTCCCGGCACTATGTGAATAAGGCGCGCGAGATCAGGGCCGAACGCGAGGCGGCCAAACCAAAAGGCTTGAGCGCGTTTCTGGCAAAAGCCAGCGGCGTAGAGCTGCTGCGCTCCCATCTCCATAAATATAACGATGCCAAAGCCCGCAGCACTTTTCTCAAGGACAGGCGTGCGCTGCATGAGGGCCAACGCATCGAGCGTCTCGAGCTAGAACGCCGTCATAACATGCAAAGGCTCGATCAAGAGCGCCAGCGCCGCGCCCTTAGCCAGACGCAGGCCAAAGAACAGAAATCGCTTCGCCTCTCGCTTGAGCGAAGTAGGGCTGTTCAGGCCAGAAGGGGCCAGCCGCATATGCCTGCCATGAACCTCACGCTTGGCCCGCCAGGCAGGAAGGCGGCTGTGAGCAAAGCCAAAAATCGTCATACCTCGCCGTTAGCGCAAGAGATGCGCAAGCGCGCCGAGCCTGCAAAGAAGATGGAGCAGGGTGATTTGCAGCTTGAGTTTAAGCTCGCGGCAGAAATGGCGCGCAAACAAGCCGAAGATCCCTCCGGAAAGAAACCCAAAAAAATTGACCCATTTAAACCGCATGATCCTGATCGCGGCAAAGGAAGACGCAGATGAGCAAAGATGATAATGCAATTTTTCCATCTAAATGGGGCTGGCGGAAATACGAACCGGCTTTTTCGGAATTGATGAACCGTTTGGCTCAGACCCAGGAAGCCACTGCGCCGAACGGGCGGTTATTAAACACCGGTAGCAGCCTCACTTGCACCGACTATGAAGGTATAAAGCTTAACCATTGGTGGGAACGTCAAGTGAAAGAAGGGCGTTTGCCATCTGATAATCTTCTGCTTGGCATGAACGGTGACCTTGGGCGGCAACTTGACAATATTTTTGATCAGGCGCTGGCAAGGGCAAGGCTCAATCTGCGCGGCGATCAGAAAACACTCACGTTTTTCGGGCAGCGCCCGAACCTATCAAGCACCTATAATCCGCCGTCCGGCGAATTGTTACCGCGCAACAATAACCATTTTCCCGCGCCCGATAGTGGTAAAGGAAGGCGTAGATGAGTAAAGACGATGATGCAGTTTTCCCGCCTGACTGGGACTGGCAGAAATACGAACCGGCTGTGCGCGAAGAAGCGGCACAGCGCCACATCCAGAATGAGTTTGCGGAAATCGTATCACCAGCGGATCTTGAGGCAATACAAAGCAAAATGTTAACCTGGAGAGACCAACAGAAAAAAGCTGGTCTGTTGCCTACTGATGCCGAAATCACTAGCAAAGGCGCTGAATATGCTCGAATTTTCGATGACCTTGTTAAAAAAGACGTCGAGATTCTTCCCGAGGGACTGTTTGCTGCCGGGAATGAATATCTTTCAGCTGATAGGCAAACATCACAGTTGATGAATGGTGACCGGTTTCTTGTCGAATCCCGCAAAAATATTGACCGTGAGTTTGGATTCAAAATACCGTTTTGATGTCCAAGACACAAAGAAATACGTATGGTGGGCAGTAGACTCCAGCCACTAAGTTAATGTGACAACACCGGCGCAAGTGTTTGTGGCATGCTTTCTTTTATTCTCGGTAAGGAGACAGGAGTGCTCTATTTCTTTGTCTTCGCGATTGTGGGAACTTGAGATATCAAAGGTCGCGACAAGATCTTCACGATGGTTGCGATCTCCCGTAACCATCGTGAAGAATTCTGTATCAATTTTAATTTCCTCAGGGCAGCTGCGGTCCCCCGCAACCAACGCCTCCCGCTTTTGGAGGTAATCGCCATACTGGCGCGTAATGCGCCCTCTCGCAATCAATAAAATCAATAAGTTAGCCGCCTTCGGGCGGCTTTTCTTTTGTCCTGTTGCCGCACCATTGCCGCATTTGACCAATTCTATTTTATTAATTAGTAGTTTTATAATCCTCAATAAGCCGCCGCGAAAATGTCCCGTACAGCACAGGAAGTACAAACAGTGTCAGAAGCGTTGAAGAAACCAGTCCGCCAACCACCACAGTCGCCAATGGCCTTTGCACTTCCGAGCCTATGCCTGTAGCCAGCAACATAGGGATTAAGCCTAACGCTGCAATAAAGGCTGTCATAAGAACAGGCCGCAGACGAGACAACGCGCCGTTAAAAACAGCCTTGTCGGCTTCCGTACCACCTTCCACAAGTAGGTTAATGGCGTTGACCATCACTACACCGTTCAACACCGCCACACCAAACAGGGCGATAAAACCGATAGAACCGGGAACAGAAAGATATTGCTCCGAAAAATACAGCGCCGCGATCCCACCGATCATGGCCAGCGGGACGTTCAGCATAATCAGCGCAGCTTGCCGTACTGAGCCAAAAGCAAAAAACAGCAGCAGGAAGATCATGCCCAGCGAAATCGGCACAACGATCATAAGCCGTGCCTGTGCTCGCTGTTGATTTTCAAACTGTCCGCCATAGACCACGGAATAGCCAGGAGGGAGTTTCACTTCTTCCTTGATGCGCCTATTAATTTCTTCAACAAAGCCGCCCATATCGCGTCCGGAGAGGTTAGATTGGATAACCACACGCCGTTGCACGTCATCACGGCGGATTTGCGGCGGTCCGGCTTCAATAGACACATCGGCCACATCACCCATCCGCACCCATGCACCGCTGGGTGCCTGCATGATCAGGTCAGCTATGGATTGCGCGTCATTGCGGTATTCCTTGGCAAAGCGAACGTAAATATCATAACGCTCATTGCCCTGAATAACCTGCCCGGCGTCGCTGCCGCCAATTGCATCAGACACAAGAGACATGATCTGCCCCACTGGAATACCGTAACGCGCCAACTTATCCCGGTCAGGCCGTACAACAAGCTGCGCCTCCCCAGCTATTTGCTCCATTTCTACGGATTGTGCGCCTTCAATCTTGCGTACTAACCCTTCAATCGCTTTACCCTTTTCAGCCAATACATTGAGATCAGGGCCGAACAGTTTAATAGCAAGCTGTGCCTTCACACCTGAGAGCAGTTCATCCACACGGGTAGCAATCGGCTGTGAAAAGGTAAAGAGCAAGCCCGGATGAACGGACATTTTTTCTTCCATCAGCTTTTGCAATCCAAAGCGGTCTTTAGCGGAAGTCCATTCCTTGACCGGCTTTAAGCCCACATAAATTTCCACATTAGAGACAGGTTCAGGATCGCCACCCAATTCAGCACGTCCGACCCGGCTTGAAGCATAAAGCACTTCGGGAAATTCCATTAGCTTGCGTTCCAGCTTTTGCGCAACACCCAAAGATGTCTCCAGCGAAGAAGACGGGGCCAGCGTAACACGGATATTGACTGTGCCTTCTTCCAGCTCAGGCACAAATTCTGTACCCAAAAAAGGCACCAGCGCCATAGAACCGATAAACAGAGCAACAGCAATAATTACCACCATCTTTTTGGCTTTCATCGCGCCGGAAAGTACTTTTTTATATGCGGCATCAAACGCATCAATCAGAAAGTTGGTTTTGTGGTCTACGTTCTTGTTAAACAAGTAGGTGGAAAGCGCCGGAATCACAACCAACGCCACCATCAGCGAAGCCAGCATAGCCAGTACAATACTCACCGCCATAGGCTGAAATAGTTTTCCTTCAACGCCTTCCAATGTAAAAAGCGGGGTAAAGACCACGATAATAATTAATACCGCGAAAAACACCGGACGCCCGACCTCGCGGGACGCTTCCAGAATGCGGAGTTTGACACCTTCGGGATTGAGGTTTTCATCATGCTGGGAAAGATGTTTAAAAATATTCTCCATCATCACAACCGAACCATCCACCATCATCCCGATAGCGATTGCCAGACCGCCAAGAGACATAAGGTTCGCGGATACGCCCCAATAAGCCATAGCCATCAGCGCCAGCGCAATGGAGATTGGCACAGAAAGCAAAACAAGCGCCGCTGCCCGAATATTCATTAGAAATAGAAACAACACAATCACAATCAGGACAAAGGCTTCAATCAGGGCTTTGCTGACTGTATCAACAGCCTTGCTAATCAAATCCGCTTGATCATAGAAAGCCTCAATCACCACGCCTTCCGGCAAGGCATTTTGAATGATTGGCAAACGTTCATAAATCTGGTCAATCGTGTTTTTTGTATTCGCGCCCATACGCTTCATCACAATGCCCGTGACGACTTCGCCCATTTGTTCCGGTTTTCCGGCCTCGTCTCGCATGGTAATACTGACCGCGCCTTGGCGAATTTCAGGGCCATAGCCCACTTTTGCTACATCGCGCACCCTTACAACGATACCGTCTTCATCCTTGACGGGAACATTGGCAATATCACGCAAGCCATCTTCGCCACCACGCACCCAGCCTACACCACGAATGACAAGCTGTTCTGCGCCGCGATTGAGATACCACCCGCCCGCATTACGATTGTTTTCTTCAATTGCTTCTACAACATCTTCGGAATGAATCTGATAAGACAGCAGTTTGGCGGGTTCCAGATTGACCTGATATTGTTTAACGTCACCACCGAATGAGAGAACCTCTGTTACACCGTCAATCGGCATAAGCAATAATTTTACAACCCAATCGTTTAGAGAGCGCAATGCCATGGTGTCGTATTTTTCAGGGTTATCAGTACTTAGCATGTACTGAAAAACCTGTCCTAACCCGGAGGTATTCGGCCCCATTTCTGGCGTTCCCACGCCTTCGGGGATTTGCTCCCGTGCATCCTGTAAACGCTCAAAGACAAGTTGACGCGCAAAATAAATATCGATCCCTTCCCTGAACACAACAGTGACAAGGGATAATCCGGTTTTTGATATTGAACGCACTTCTTCTACATCGGGAAGAGAGTACATCACCGCTTCCACCGGATAGGTAATAAGCTGTTCGACCTCTTCCGCCGCTAATCCTTCGGCTTCGGTGTTGACCGTAACCTGAACATTGGTCACGTCGGGGAAAGCATCAAGGTTGAGTTTCGGCAAGATCATTACAGCACCGACCAAAATCGCCGCCAGCATCAATACTACCATCAAGCGATGTCGTATCGCTCCGTCAATAATTGTATTCAGCATAATTTGTCTCCTAATCCCACCTCAGTGGTTGTGTACGGCAAAACCACTTTTCGCCAATTCCGACTGCACAAAAAATGCACCTTCGGTGACAACCCGAGTGCCTTCCGGCAAACCCTCTATCACGGTATGATCCTCAATGTTGCGTAGCGTTTTGATCTCCTGCGGTTTAAATTCACCGGGCTTTGTTTCGACAAAAACCACCCAATCACCATCGGGAGAACGCAATACGGAGGACGTGGGAACGGCCAAATATTTCTGTTCATCTCCTGCTTGAATCCGTGTGTCCACATACATGCCGGGGTGCAAACGGTCTTCTTCATTATCTACTTCAATGCGAACACCAATCGTGCGGGTTTCTTCGTCCAGAAGATGGTGTTTTTGAACGACCTTGCCTTGCAACCAGCCGTTATCAGGAATGTGAACCCGCGCACCTGCGCCAACCTCAACGTCCTTGGCACGTTCCGGTGACAGACGGCTTTCCACCCATAGAGCGGATTCATTGACAATATCAAACAACACGCGGCCCGGTTCAATCAACTCGCCCTCAATAAAATCATCGCTGACAATGGTGCCGCTCTGCGGCGCAATAAGCTGAAATGATCCGGGAGTAACGCCCAGACCTTTTTCGTGCAGCACTTTAACCTGCTCTTTGGTCATACCGTAGGCCATGGCTTTAGCCCGCGCCTGTTCATCGGCAATTTTGGCTTCACTGTAACGTTTAGCAGAAACAGCCGATGAACCAAGTTGTTGCACGCGCCTCCATTCCTTACGGGCCACCTGCAATTCACCGATGGCTTCGGCCATTTCAACACCAGAAAGTGTGACAAGCGGCTGGCCTTTTTCAACAGTATCGCCCAGCTTGGCATGACGAGCCACAATCTGTGCCTCAATGCGCGGCGTAACCTTACTGCTCAGATAAGAATTAAGGGTGACCTCACCGGGCGCTTTAACCTCACCTGCCAGATTTTGCAGGGTTAAAGGCTCAACAAGAATGCCCGCCTCTTTTAGGGATTCAGGAGAAAGATCAACCCCACCGCGTTCTTCCTCTTCATCTTCCCCTTCATGGCCGCCTTCTTCATCTACGTGACTATCTTTTTTGCCATGATCTTCTTGAGCATCACCATGTTTTTCGCGATTAGCTTCCTCATGCCCATGGTCATCATCAGCAGCCATAACAGGATATGAGAAGGTTAAAGCTATCAATACGGTTAAAAATAATATGTGTCTCATTGTTGTTGTCCTGAATTTTGGATCCATTGTTCAGTTTTTCCTGATGCGGCAAGCCATGAAAACCACGATTGCCACACCTTGCTATGCAGTTCTTTGGCAGCGCCTTCCGTATCCAAAGCCTGTTCAATCTGCACCAGATAGTCAGTCGCGCTTAAATCCCCGACCTTGAATTTGAGATCAAGAATGTTAAACTGCTCAGTCAAGGCTTGCGCCCCGTTTTCCTGCCAGTTCTCCCACGCCCTTCTTGAAAGCTGATAAGCGCTGCGGCTGGCTAGCAGACGCGCTTTAGCGGCATGAAAGGCATTTTGCCCGGCTTTGGCCTCGGCAATCGCTTCCTGCTTCGCCACATCAACTTCAGCTCTGTAGGTTTTAAAGACATACAGCGGCACAGATACCGAAAAACCAATCTTACCGGCCCCAGCATCTTCCCCGCCCACAACGCTTATGGTGGGGTCAGGAAATCTATCCTTATTGGCTTGTGTGATGACTGATTTGGCTGCTTCCTCGCGGCTTTTCATGGCGCGAATGGCGGGAAGGTTCATAAGAATATCGTCTTCGCTTTCACCACTATCTGAAAACTCTGGCAGGGTTCCCGGTAAATCCGGCAGAGCAAAGCCGTTTTCCAGCGGAAAGCCTATGGCGGTATCAAGACCCTGCCTGCTTTCTGCCAGCGTTGTTCCCGCATCCGCCTGCTCAATCAAGGCTTCGGATAAGGCCAGTTGAGCAAGGTTATACTCGCTCTGGTCAATATCACCCGCTTTAAAGCCCTTCTCGACCAACCCCGCGAAACGCTTCATCAGGCTTGAACGTTGCGCCGCCAATCCGAAAATATCCTTTGCAGCCCTGATGTCCGCCAAAGCCGACAACACACCCAGAGCGATATTTTGTCGTGTCCGATCACGTTCTGCGGAAGCAGCCAGCAATTCAAACTCAGCGGTCTTTCCTGATGAGCGGAATTTACCGCTCCAATCAATTGTCTGGCTTACACCAAGCAGCATGGTTTTATCTTCACCATCAACGTCTTCAACCTCGAATTCTAGTTCCGGATTATATTGCCAACGTGAAGCAGCTCTTTGTCCGGCCTGCGCGGCAGCAACCCGTGCTTCGGCTTCATGGATAGCGGGACTGGCCTGCCATATATGATTGATGAAAGCAGCTATACTGGGTTTTTGTTCCTGCTGAGCCAGCGCCGCGCCGGTAAACATAAGCGGCAAAACCACAGTCGTCATCGCGAGTATTCGTAATCGTTGTTTCATTTAAGTATTCCCTTAGTAATCTACAAAAACGCAGTTAGCGGACGAAAGAGAACTTTCGCTACGCAGCATATAGGGGAATGTTGGAGATTAGATCAGACAGACTCATGGTCTTTTTTGGCCTGAATAAAGATACACCACACTCCTGAAAATTAAATCCAGGGAGGGCGTTTAAGTTCAAAAATAAGGGATGGAAGCGGAGCTTCGGAAAGCGTGGCAAATAACTTTGATTTGCTGTCTGAAAGGTTGGTTTTTGCATGATCAATAAAATCAATATGACTGTGACCACAGTGCTGATCATTTAACGGATCGGCTGCATTGTCGTTCATATTATCCTGATCCATGCTTGACTCAATCTGCTGGTCAGAACCTTGCATATCACCATCCGCATGCGCCGCCGAAACAAAGCCAGTGGCGAAAAGAGCAAATGCACATATCAAGAGTAAAACGTTCTTCATAGCTGTTATCTAACATTGGGCGCTAGGTTTATCAATGGCATTCTTTATCAGGCGGTATTGGCGGGCAGACAACAGTGCCCTATCATTATCACTAACGCTGCTTTTTTCCTAAAAGGTGAGTGGGTTAATTCTATATCATATTGAAAAAATTAATGATTTTTATGGTTGTTTACTAGATTTAAAAATAAAAGGCCGCTATTTTTGTGTTCTTTTACTCAATTTTTAGATCAGTTCTTCGCTGAATATATTTTGCGAAACAGTTTTGTTGTTTCCGTTGCGGAAAAAGGCTTTTCGTTGATCGCCCATATTTAATTTTCCATACGCATTGTAAGTGGTCATAACATGTTCATGGCCAATATTCTGGCTTCTGATATCGGCGGCGGTTCTCCATCGCCCCTATCACATGCGTTTTTCGTAAGGAGTGAGTCTGATAATACCGCAGAACAGCGTTATTAAGGGCGCGTTTAAAAACTTCCCTTACGGGTATAGAACTGGCCCAATGTTCCCGTGATAATCCGGCAGATTCAAAAGCCATTTTCTCTGTACCGAAGAACCTCCGTTCCGTCATACAGGAAACACAAATAGATAAGAACATGATACTCAATGTTTCCTTAGTGATGGGAAGCATATGGTGTTGTCGGCTAGAGGGAAAGAGGCGGAGAGAATTTTTGCCCTTGGTGCGGCGGCAGACAGAAAAAAGATAGGAGCCTCTGCCAGGAACATTTCCGGCAATCCCCAAGCTCCCTAAAAGGCGGAACCGACGTCTCTTGCAGGCGCCATTATTATGCTTGCAATCCTGGCCGTGGCAATCCCTTTCCCTATTTTACTTCAATGGTGAACAATTGCTATGTGCCTGTGATCATCACCGGCCTTTTGATCCTTCTTTATCTCTTCTTTCTATGGAGACCCCGCTCATTTCCGCTCGGGAATGCACGTTGGAAGCCGGGCATACTCACCGTCGTCATACATCGGCGGAAACCATACGCTGTAATTGCGGTGAATTGTTTATCAATTTGAAGATAAAATAAGAAGAGTAGCGGCCCGCCGCCCACTGCAAAATGCAGCGGGCCAGGCTCTACGCCGCTAGGCTTATATTCATTCACCAAGCTTTGTCGAACCCGCGAAAGAGCGGTTTCGCCCCATGCGGGTCACGATCCTTGGCGTGAAGGAAGAGAAAAGGTATGCGCCGCCGGTGCATGAGCTGTTTCAAAAAGCGCACCTGAAAAAAGGTGCGCTTGGAACCCAAATTCCAAGCTTACATCGAATTTCGGATGCCTGTTCAAACACTTTTTGCGCGCTGGCCCGCTCCAAATATCCGTGTGGCGCACAAAAAGTGTTTGAGGCATCCGCTCTTCGATCTCTCGTCAGAAAAGCCCCCGCCAAAAGAGACGTGCGGAGGCTTTTTTTGTTCTGACGCTCGGCGCTAGCCAAGGGTTCATGCGCGCGGTTGTGCAGAGAAATTGGCCCATCCAGAGCCAAAAAAGGAAACAAAGGAGCAAATGGGATGTCAAACAAAATTTATCAAATGGTCACAGACCAAATCATCAGGCAACTGGAGCAGGTTGACCCCAGCGATTTTAAAACGCCGTGGTTTTGCGTGGGGCATTCCCCCATCAATCTAAGGGGCACAGCATATAGAGGCATCAATCATATTTTGCTGTCTCATTCGGGCTACGCCTCGAACATATGGGCGACCTTCAAGCAGTGGCAGGATAAAGAGTGCAATGTTCGTAAAGGCGAGCGCTCGCAAATTATTGTCTTGTGGAAATTCTTTAATGAAACGGATGATGAGGGCAATGACAGCGGCAAAATTGGTGCCGTATCTACCCGTTATTTTCGCGTGTTCAATTCCGAGCAGGTGGAAGGCGAGTATGCGCGGGGCGTAGAGCAGAAATTTAAAGACAAACTTAAGGACCATAACCCGATTGCCGAGGCTGAGAGTTTCGTCAAAAATTATATTGCTGGCGAGCGTTTGCCTGTGCGGGTTTCTGATCGTGCCTATTACGCCGGAGGTATTGCCGAGCATATCGCCATGCCCGAGCTTGGCCAGTTTGATAGCCCCCAGAGCTATTACAGCGTTTTTGCCCATGAAATTACCCATTCAACAGGCAATGCAAACCGCCTGAACCGCGATATGTCAGGGCGTTTTGGCGATCAGGCTTACGCTTTTGAGGAACTGGTTGCCGAGCTTGGCAGCGCCATGCTTTGCGGCGCGCTTGGCCTTTCGCAAACCCCGCGCCTCGATCACGCCCAATACATCAAGGGCTGGCTCACCAATCTGCGCAACGATCCGAAATTCATTATCAGCGCGGCAAGCCACGCACAGAAAGCAGCAGATTTTGCGCTGGAAAGCGCCGAGGCCCATGCAGCGCCTTTGACCACCTCTAAGCAGGAGGTAGCGCAATGAACGATCATATAGACAGCGAAGAAATTAAGGCGCAGCGCATTGCGGAATTAAATGACCGTTGCCGTTCACAAGTGGGCGTGTTTCGAACAGAGCGTACAGGGGAGGGCGTGATTGTTTTTACACAAGGCATCGCCAATTTACCGAGCGAGGTTCAAGCCGAAATCTGCGTCAAGACCCGCAGCTTTGATGAATTTACCGAGGCAAACGACCCGTATGGTGAACATGATTTTGGCAGTCTTGAGGTTGAAGGCGCGGGAACGGTTTTTTGGAAGTTCGATTACTACGCGCTGGACCGCCAGCATTTAAGCGAAGACCCTGCAGACTCCGAAAAAACCTTCCGCGTCCTCACCATAATGCTTGCCGATGAGTATTAGGGCCGCTTTGCGCGAGCGCATTGGCTCTCTCCTAGTTAGTGCGTTCCTGCGTGTCGGTGTGATGCGAAATCAACTTTATATAAGGAAGAAAACAATGAAACTTGAACATATTGAACTGAAAAACCTGAAAATCTCACCTGTCAACGTGCGCAAGCATGGCGGCGATGATGTGAGTGATTTGCTGCCGAGCATTCGTAATATCGGCGTTATTCAATCGCTCTTGGTCCGTCCGAACTGCGAAGGCTACGAGGTTATAGCCGGTGGACGGCGTTTGCGAACCTGTCAGCTTATCGCCGAAGAGGGCGGGGACGTTGAACCGCTGCCTTGCATCATCCTTGAAGAGGACGAAGACGCGAAAGCTATTGAAGCTTCACTGGCTGAAAATATCGCCCGTCTCCCGATGGATGAAATCGACCAGTATGAAGCCTTTGCTATGCTTAAAAAACAGGGCCTGATCATAGAAGATATTGCGGCGCATTTTGGTGTGACCGAATTACTGGTTTCTAAGAGGCTGGCGATAGCCAATCTTCATATGCCCATTCTTAACGCTTACCGCAAAGACGAGATCAACGCCCAAACCTTGCGTGCTTTGACGATGGCGAGCAAGGCCCAGCAAAAAGCATGGCTTAAACTATTCCGCGATCCGAAGGAAAGCGAACCTACCGGAAGATGGCTGAAAGCATGGCTGTTTGGCGGCAAAGAAATCCCAGTATCACATGCGCTTTTTCCGCTCGAAAACTATAATGGAAAAATCATTACGGACCTCTTCGAGGAAGGACAGTTTTTTGATGATGTGGGGAAGTTCTGGACACTTCAAATGCAAGTCGTGGGCGAGCGTCAGCAGCGCTATTTGGAAGATGGATGGTCAGATGTCGTTATTTTGGAAAACTCGAATTACTGGATCAACTATGAAAGGGAAAAGCGCAGTAAGAAGGAAGGCGGCAAGGTTTTTATCCGCTGTGGCTCCGATGGTGAGGTTGAGTTTTATGAAGGTTGGCTGGAAGAAAAAGAAGCCAGACACCTTGATCACGCAGCAGCGAAAGAGGACGGCGAGGTTAAAGCCAACCCCAAACCTGAATTGACAAAGGCGGCGATCCGCTATCTTGAACTGCACCGTCATAATGCGGTCAGGGTCGAGTTACTTAAAGCCCCGCAAATTGCTTTGCGGCTCATGGTGAGCCATGTCATTGCTGGCTCTGATTTATGGGAGGTCAAGCCCGAACCTCAGAGAGCGGGCGGCAATGAGGCAATCGCCCAAAGCATTGAAGCCAGCAAGGCGCAAAAGGCTTTTGCCAAGGAACGTGACGCAATCAAGAAACTCATGGGATTTGAAGATGAGCGTGAATCTTTGATGAAAAACCATGGATTCTCAAGGGCGCAGGAACTTCCCTCTCTATTTGCAAGGACTTTGCAGCTTAACGATAAAGAGATAATGCGAGTACTTGCCTTTGCTATGGGTGAAACCCTTGCATCAGGCACTCCCATTATTGAGGGGCTTGGTCAAATCCTGAGCGTGGGTATGGCGAATTGGTGGGAGCCGGAAGATACGTTTTTTGATCTCCTGCGCGACAAACCCGCCATCAATGCAATCCTTGGCGAGGTTGCGGGAAAACGCATTGCTAAAGATGGCGTTACTAAAACCGCTAAGTTGCAAAAAGACACCATTAAAGCCTTTCTGAAAGGCCGCAATGGTTCCGAGAAACCCGAAGGCTGGCACCCGCGCTATATGCGCTTTCCGATGCAAGGCTACACAAAGCGCAAAGGCTTGCCTCCAATGGACCAATGGGCGGCCGTTAAAAAGCTCTTTGAGAAAGTTTTGTAGTTGCTCCCTCGGACCAGACAACACAGCTAGCTGCGCTGTCTGGTTTTAACGCGCTTGATAGGCTCTTCGAAGATGTGGGCGGGGAAGCCGGTAAGCTCAATTGTTCCTAAAATCCTTAAAAGTATATGTTGCTTGATAATAACTTAAATGTTATCATATAAATATGATCGTTGTTGTAGAATTTGAGAATGAAGACGGATCGCACCCTTATTCGAATTGGTTCGCTAGCCTCAATGTTCACGCAGCGCTAAAGGTTCGTACAGCCATAGCCCGCATGGAAAACGGCAATTTCTCGAATGTGAAATCCGTAGGGCAGGGCGTAAGCGAATATAGGCTTGATTTTGGCCCTGCCTACCGAATTTATTTCGGCAAGGATGGCGATAAGCTGGTGATCCTTTTAGGAGGCGGTACGAAAAAGCGGCAAAGCCGCGATATCGAAACTGCAAAGTTGCACTGGAAGGATTACAAAACCCGAAAGAGAAAAGGATAAAGCCATGGCTTTAACACGTGATTTTAAAGACACCATCAAGGAACGGGCGCAAAATGACCCTGACTTCCGTGTTGGTCTGCTTACAGAAGCGGCGGAATGCATTCTCAATAATGAAGTGGATGTGGCAAAAACATTGCTACGCGATTATGTGAACGCCACTATCGGGTTTCAGGAACTCGGCACCCTTACAGATAAAAAACCTCAAAGCCTGATGCGTATGCTCAGTGCAAGCGGTAATCCCAGTCTTGGGAATATCTCCAAGCTTATGGCCTCGCTGCGACAGCATGAAGGTGTTCAGCTTCATGTCAGCGCCGGAGCGTGACTAAGCTAATTCATGCTGAAAATCCTTGCAAATAATGTTGAGCAACTTGATCTCGCACTGCAACATATTTCGTAGCAGGGTGCGAATAATGCCCGTTTTTCACTGATGCGTGTCGACAATGTTGTTGAAATAACGCTGCACCAGATTGCGAAGGATGAACAGCGCGAAGAGAAATCATGGATATATCGCGATAAACCATACAGGCGTTTAAAAGCACTAAACGCTGCGCTTGGTCAACATTTCGAGTCTAATCAATAAAAAACACCTTATTAACCGTTCCCTGTCTCATGAATGCTGAAAGGGAACATTTCAGATCACTATACGAAAGGCTTCGCAATACAACTGGGTGCTGGAAGATATCAAGACACGGTAGTGGCATCGTCAAAACAACTTCCTTTAGATGCAGAAATTCCTCGACTAGAACTTTCAGTCAGCTGAGCTTACAGTTGCCCATTGTTTGGACCCGTTGGCACTGCATTTCTTGAATGACGGAGTCTGTGACGTCGAAGGGTATCCCATGCTTGGCGATACATATTCATATCTTTGGCGGTAAAACTACTATTTTCGCTTAACCATTGATCGCCGAAATCTAATAAACTTTTAGAGATATCTTCAGAAGCATCATGCACCGCAAGAAATGCGTCAAACTCTTCTTTTGATGGTTCATGATATAATACCGGCAACCCTCTAAACTCTTTAGGTGTCAATTCCAGAACGCCGCCACCGTAGAAACGTCCATCTATTTCAGCAAATAATTGTGTAATAGAATTATAGAACGAAAAACAAAGCCCTTTCATCGAATAGTTCTCAAAACAGCTAATTCCATACGCAGTATCTGTTGTGAGGACTTTAGCTTCATTAATACATAAACGCGGGTAATAAAATGAACGCTTGAAGAAAAACCCCTCTGCTATTTTGCCTAGAGGAACTTTGTACCAATCCTGTCGCTGCCTACATTTGTATCGTTTATTAATTCCTAGTGATTCTCCATATTCTATATACTTTTGAGCATTCGCGTCTTTACTAACACTGTCGACTGGATCAAAATACAAAAAGTTCGTAGGCAAGTTTTTTGCTGAAAGGTCACACATCTCTTCCTGGGAAAAAATAGGCCGTTTGGTGAGATAACTCCCCTTTTTTAAGACTGGTTTTACCCAATTGGATAAACCATACTTACGAGTATCGTTCTCGGTTAGGATAAAAAAATCATTAGCTGCTGTGACTAATCCAGGCGCACTCGTACAAAAGTCCCCTATTTTTTGAAAATTTTCTCGTATTTCTTTTAGAGAACTTGTGGTTTTTCTTGGGAGAAGAAACGACACTAACTCCAGCGACATATCATTTGAAGAGTGTGTTTCCAGTTTGTGTTGAGAAATGGCGTCAAGATTCTCCAAATCGGTTGCTCTACAAATACGAATACCCTTGGCACCTCTATTCTTCTTTTGTGCAATGACAATAACTGCGTCTTGGTCAATGCTTTTGAACGCTTTCTCATCTGGTACGTATATGTCAACTTGTTCAAATCTAGAAAAAATTTCTGAAATTAGTTTTTTTCCATAGCCAACGTTAATCAATTCGTATGGTAGCACTAATGCTAGGATTCCTTTTGCAGCTAGTAGCATTTCTGACGCGACGACAAATGCGGCCCAAGCATTTTGCATGTATTTCAGATTGTAGTTTGCTTCCTTACTAAGATCGACCAATTTTTCTTTAAAATTCTTCGAAAAATTATGCTTACGGATAAACGGGGGGTTGCCGATTATTAAGTCGTAATCTGCATTATTATTTGCAGAAACAAAATCAAGAAAATCTGAAGAGACGAAAGATAAACTTGTAGATTTTTCTTTTCTATAAAACTTTGAGAGCTTTTGAATAACGACATCGTCAATGTCTACCGCAGTTATATTATCGAAACACATTTCATGCTCAAGTAAAGCTTCTATGAAAGAACCATCACCCACGCTTGGTTCAAGAATCTTCAAGTTTTTTACTTCACATAATGGAAGAGCCTTAGCCACCAAAGCTTTTGCAATAGGATAAGGAGTATAAACAGCCCCAGTAAACCTAATCTCGGCTTCTGTTTCCAACTTACTAAGCATGGCCACATTAGAGTTAAGTGGCTGCGTGTAGGCATTAGTATCTGACATGCTACGAAATATGTTCTAAAAAGGTGACGCCTTCAAGATTTTCATCTTTAAGTTCATCGTATAAGCGGGTTTCTTCAGGAATAATGATGGAAGGGAAGTTCCGTTTCGGTTTAGGTGTCAGCCCTGCCACAAATTTCGCTGTAGCCTGATTAAATAAGGCGACTAAGACAATTGAATATATCGATAGGTTTGTAGTTTTGTAACCCCGCTCTAATTTAGTTTCCTCATCCAGTAAAATTTCGAGTTCACAAAGTTTTACTTTAGAAGTTTTAAGTACCCGATCAATTTCTCTAGCTAATCGCTTCATATCTTCCGGAAGAGCAATATTGTGTTGCTTGCCAAATTTGCTTTCAACAAATTCAATTGTCTTGACGATAATGTCGTACTTTGGATTACGTTTATTAAGAGGTTGCGACTTAGAAACATTGTCCATCTCTAAAATTGTCATATCAGCATTATCTAAAATAGCTTTAATTTGTGCAGACAACCTTTCTTTTGACCAGCTTAACTCTTTTCCTTTATAGGAAAAATCATGCGTAGCAACCGACCAAGCGTGTTCAAGAAAAGTTTTTATTTGAACTTCAAATTTTAAGCCATTGTCGCTCTTTTGTACGACGCTTTCTTTTAAGGAGCAATAGTAACGAATCCCGTCAAAATTAAACTCTGTTGGTCGATAATAGATAGTATCACCTGGTTTTTTCTCTATTATTTTGAATATATCTTCGACAAGCGATTGCGCATCTTTTATCAGAGTAAGATTGGGCACTACAATCGTACAGGCATAAAAGTCATCGATCTCATATCTATCATATCTACCAGTCAGGATTTTGAGAGCATACGATTCCACCGACTTTAATCGGTCTGTGAAATACCACTTCCTGCTTTCACACGCATTTTGCAGTAACTCTTTAACTTGCAGTGAAAACTCTTCATACAATTGACGGTACGCGTCATGGTTTTTTCTTATCGTCTGTTCAATTTTCATGACATTAATTGAAAAACGCTTTTTTCAAAGCTTCGTGACGGTTACGCCTTGAATCTTCTTCTGTTCCTGCACCTGTGCTGTTCGCGTGATATTTAACCTGCTCAGGTGTGTAACTTGTTGTATCTCTGTTATTCTTAATATCATCATATAGTGAATCAATAGAAGTTATAAAGCTGTCATATTTTTCCGCCAGGTCTTTGGAAGCAAGGTCTAATAAATCTGCTTCAAATGCAAGTAGGCACCACAATGAGTAGAGATCGGTGAACAGTCTTTTTTTATGATTAGTGATACATTTGTTGCGGCTTTCCAGAGACTGTTCAGAATTCTGTGATCAGATAGATCACGTGATACTACCGTGACACAGAATTCTGAACAGTCTCTAAACCAGATCGATATCTGTCTCATATACCCTGAACACCAACAGTTAAATTGGATTTAGTTTTTAGCTATCAATACGGCTTAATTCTGCTTCACTGATAAAGTCTAAAATTTCTTCTCTTTTGACAAACCTAGGGATGTGCAAGAAGGGTGAAGAAGCATCGTCTCTCTGTTGTAATTTACCTACAGCGTAACAATGCCTGGGATGTATCAGTTCATTCTGGTTAATATGTGATTGTACACTTAGAGCCGCACAATTGTTCTCCTGACCCATTTTTAACTTTCGCCATTCGTCAGTATTGCCTGCCATGACTCTCATCCGAGGGTATATATCTTTTGAATGACCAACCAGCCAGAAGGATTTATTTAAAAAGAAGCCCACTCCTTGAAATCTAGAATATTCGTCTTGCCCAGCATTTTTCGATTTCAATTCGAACACTGTGCCGTAAGCTCTTAATTTGATTGTGAGTGGCTCGAGAACGTATTTATATTGATTGTCTTGCTCTACAAACGCTTTCCGATAAATGGTATACCGTCCTTCAATATATGTCCCGCTTCTCTTTGTATCAGAAGGTGACAAAAAATTGCCAGCCTGATCCGTTTTTATTATTGGGCGATTGTATACACCATCATAAGTAACAGGTGTATCTGGTGGATTTCTCTCCATGAAATCAATAATGATAGCAAGTAATTGATTTATTGACTTTATTTGCCCTGAAACATCAACTTTTGAATGTCTATCGTATTCTATTCTTCTTCTAATCTCATCAACAACAGGATGAGTAACATTCCACGCGAAAGCGTCGTGGCATAGTTTCAATATCATCCTAAACACTGCTCTTTGATGCTTATTCTTTTTTCCTTTAAAATTGACTTTATTCTCTTCTAGGCTTTTTTTTAGATGGTAAAATTTTTTCCCATTGAAAAATTCATAAAAATACTCTTCATCAAAAAAGTCATAGTGGCCTATTTCAACTCTTCTCGACTTAATTCGTTCAAATATTAGGTTGATTACGCTGATAACAGAAGTAGAATATTGGGCAAGAATTTTTCGTCTATCGCCCTTGATCGCTCTATATTCTGGTTGATGACCAAAAAGAGCAAAGGATAGATTCACTATAAGATATTCAGGATCTCCTTTATCAATAGGAAGCATGTTTGATTTGTTGTTCATAATTTATATCTTTATGATAAATACCTGATATCATCAATCCTTAGTTGTGAATATACAATGTTATGGCTAGCGATTGTCAAGTGTATAGATACTTGACAATCGCTAGCTTGAGACTTAAATTATGTAGTGTGCTGGATTAGTTTTTCTGGCCCGTAATTTGCCATTAATGGGAGTTTTCTATGGGAGCACCGATTTTGAAGATGGAAAAAGGGGAGAGCTTATCTCACTTTTTAAAACGGGCTATTGCTAAAGTTGAAGATGTTCCTATAGAAGCAGTGACTGCGGAGTATATTAAAAGAAAGAATAAGACTGATATGAAAAAGCAGTCTTCATCTGAAAATCTCACCCCGTCGTTCTAGTGAAAATGAATAATTAAATTCATTTAAGTGAAATACCCGCCAGATAGTCCAAACAAACCCGCCAAAGAGTATCATGGCGAGATTCTACAACTCATACTTCAGCATGGCCAGCTTAGTGCGGCATATCGATGTGCTGTAACTTTTTTGGGTACTTCGAATGTTGCTGTAAAAGAATTCGCGCATGAAGAATTCTTGCAGTATTTGTCAGTTTCGCTTGATTCATCTCTATCCAGCAAGCAAAGGAAGAGTACTATAGAGAAGTCTGATGAGCTGCTAACAGTTACATTCATCAGTTTTTTTGAAAAATTCAACGCTAGAATTGATAGCCTACAAAACGAACTTCATAGATATAAAACAGTCAAAGATAAATATAACGAAAAGGAGAAAATCAGAAACTCACGAGCAGTAGCCGATATAAAACATGAACTAGATGAAATTCGTAAAGAAATCGCGGAAATTCTTTCAAATGAATACTCTTCTCTAGACGATGAAATTAACAGCGCCATCGGAAAAATTGTCTCAGAGTTGTCCAATTTATCCAGTTTAGAAAAAGAAGTTGGTAAAGTTCTAAAAGATTGTGAAGCATATGCAGAGGCTAAAGGGAAAACTACCATAGACAAAATCCGCCTAATCCTCACTATTTCCGGAATATTTATTTCAATAGTCTTGGCTTTCATATTTGGAAAGAATGTCTAATTTTGATAAAAATCCTTGAATAAAGCCATGTTATAAATTTTTCTTGAGATGATACTTCTGTACTGCTTATCCTTGTCTTTTCTTATTTTCTTGAACTCTTCTTTGCGGAATTTGAGGGAAGTCTTTCGATCCCGTCTCTTTGTAACACAGGCTTCAAGAACCTCACCCTCATGATCAATAGCTCTCCATAGGTACGCGAACTGTTTCGTAGCCAACGTCTAACTGCGCGTTGAATGATGTGAGAGGGGGAAGCGATGGCAGGAATCGTAGATCTTTTGCTTCGAAGAAGGCTATTCCAAGGCCGGTTTTTTTCCCGAAATTAGTGTGACAACCCCCTAACTCACTGAAAGATCGCGGTATCTCAATGGTATCAGCTCATCGGCGCGGATGAGTCTATAAAGACCAAATCCTGCCCCCGCAACCAAAACGACAAAATCCGCCACTCGGCGGGTTTTTACGTTTTGGATACTGAGTAAGTGTTGAACCTACCAATAAAGGAGGTTCACCCGCAGGGCCAGCAATGCAGCGCATTGCGAAACAGGCCCAAGGACAGCGAAGCAAAATCCTGCCCCCGCAACCAAGCATTACAAGCTTCCTTCAAAATACGGGACAGGACGTGCAGCGGCTTCCATTTGTGTCACTGCCTTGCCGTTCTTCTCGATATCATGGATCAGCCATTCCATCCTGCAGCTAAAAATCCAGAAAAATATTGTGGCGATTTGCTGAATACCCATATGTTGCGAAGCACGTATTAAAGGGGGTGTGCGCTACAAAATGGCAAAATTCCAAGAACATCTGAACTTATTTCTTGCACGGCCAGGTACAGACAAATTTATTCTGGTATTAATTGCCATCAATGCTGTGACACTGGGTCTGGAGACGAGTGCGACCGTCATGGAGAGAACAGGCGGATTGCTTGCCTTAATTGACGGGTTGATTCTGACGATTTTTGTGGTTGAACTCATCGCACGCATGGTGGCTGATTTTAGGGGCTTTTGGCGGGACCCTTGGCGCATCTTCGATTTTTTGGTTGTTTCTATTGCTCTCATTCCGGCGACAGGTCCGCTTGCCGTATTGCGGGCATTCCGGATTTTGCGGGTCTTGCGCCTTGTTTCCACAGTCGAGGCGCTGCGGCGCGTGGTCAGCGGCTTGCTGGCAGCCCTTCCGGGAATGGGATCCATAATGCTGCTGCTTGTGCTGATTTTTTATGTATTCGCCGTGATTTCCACAAAGCTGTTTGGCACCTCTTTTCCGGAATGGTTTGGTTCTATCGGTAAGTCCTCCTATACCCTGTTTCAGATCATGACCCTGGAAAGCTGGTCAATGGGAATAGTGAGACCGGTAATGGAAGACTTTCCCTATGCTTGGGCGCTGTTCGTGCCCTTTATCATTGCGACGGCGTTTACGGTCCTGAACTTGTTTATCGGCGTGATTGTCGATGCCATGCAATCCGAACATGCGGAAGAGGCGCATGCGGAACGCGATGCCATGAAGCATGAAACGGAACTCATCTTGCGCGAGGTGAGAGAACTCCGTCAGGAACTGGCTGAAATTAGGAAAACGGGGTAGGATAAAGCTTAGGAAGAAAGTCCGGCATTTCAGGATTTTGGAGCGCACCAGATTATCCCGCCAAACAAATAGCCGGATGCTTCGCAATTGTTCTTGACGTAGTTCTCGACAATTTCAGTGTGAATGCCGCGCTCTTCCATGATCTGTGCATAAATCTCGGCGGCATCGGACTGGCTGCTGGACTGGAAGTCTCCGTTTATCACTGAATCCCAGTAATATGATAGCTCAATTACTGGATAATCCTTGAGATTATTGACGACGACAGATTGCTTGTACGCATGGTACATCTGGCGGGCGCTACCAATTGTTCCAGCAACGATGCATCCGATGAAGGACAGAAGGGCAATGATTGACATGGTTCTGCTAAAGTGGGGGAGAGTCCCTTTGCCAGTCAAGAAAATGGGCGTAGCCGCGAACATCACAGCGCTGAGCCAGATGAACGGAACATATCTTGCCCACCAGGATTCCGGAAAGAACATGGAAGAGATAAATAATATTGCACCAAAGGCTGCGAACGCGTCACCTTCACGGCGCCAGCTGTAAGGTGTTCTGTTCCGTGCGGCTTGTCGGCAGCCCAGATATGCGAGGATTGAAGTGATCAGGGCCAGACTGAAAAAGGGGCCGAACCCGCCGCGCCGGGTGTCGAACTGGAGAACCTTGAATTCTGATAGTGAAAACGTTCCGGGTATTTTGAGCTCAACCTGAGCGTCAATCGGAGAGGAGCTTTCTTCAGTGCTTGAAAAAATGCCATAAACAAATTTCATTGGCACTGAGAGCAAAATAATGTTTGACGGTGTATTGCCGTCCATAATTCTATCGACCGACGGATAAAGCAGTTTTCCATGATCGCCAACGTTCGTCACATACGGTTTGTAGCCGATAACGGCAACTCCGAAAATAAATGCGAAGCCATATAGAAATCCTTTCCGCCCGATCCATTGAAGCGCGCGCTGCATAATTGGTTCTTTCGTTTTCTGGCGGATAATATCATACACAAAACCGCCAAATACGATAAGGGGTGCGTAGTAGAGGGCGGCTGTTTTGGTGTTGACCATCAGAATGATACAGCAAATAGCACTCCATCTGGCGAGACGGTTTTGAGAGGTTGCGTCCAGAAGCAGAAACAACACAAGGGCAGAGCCAAAAAGATAAAGCGGGCCATCCACATAATGTGTCATGAGTTGCCCGAGAGTCACCGGGTTGGCGACAATAATGCCCGCGAAAAGCAAAGCCTGAATATGAGGGAGCGGACGCTCCTGCTTTGAGAGAATTTCCAGAAAGAAGCCATACGCCAGTAACGCAACAGTGGCTAACAACGCAGTAGACAAAGCCTGTCCCGACAGCAGCATGCCGGTCAGCGCGACGATATATGACTGTAACGTCCAATAGCCATTGGGATATGAATCAACCCAAATATTATTATGGGGGGACAAAAAGGGATTCCAGCCTGTCCCGATGTCCCATATAGCGCTCAAATGATATGAATATCCATCATAACCGGGGTCGAAGAGGGGGCGGGTCACCAGGCTCCATATCAAAATAACCGCAGAAAACACGACGATGGCGCATAAAGCTGGGAAAAGGCCGCTTTTTCCTTTGAGTGCGAAGACGACGATGAGAACCAGAACGATTGAAGCCGACGCAAACAAGGTAGGAAAGCTGAACCCGGTAGGTGCCAGTCGGCTCAAGGCAAGGAGAAATGCCAGAAACAGGAAGATTGACGAAGCACCAATATTCGCAAACCTTGTCATTAAAAAACTATTCCTACCAACATAAAGTATACAATCTCATGATAATCTTAGGCATAAATCCTTTATCGCAAGGTAATACCATCAGACTCGAAACAGCCGTTAATAATATAAAAACAACTAAAAATTAATTACCAATGCCAGCTAATGGGTGCGCAGTGAAAATTTAGAGAATGATTGTATTAAAAGAATCCTGCTCGCGTTTCGTATAATGCTGCTTTTTGATTTAACTTTATAGTCATACGGCGAAAACGGCCAGATGCGGAGGTCGCCCAAATATCACAAATAAATTTTGCATTACTCAATACCAGGCGATTAGCTTGACCCAATTTTGGAGATCAATAGTATAGCGTCAGCCATTGGGCGGAAACTGTAAAAAAGATTAATTCTTACGAGTAATTATTAGGTTTACATGTCTATTTTGTCGAGAGCAAAGCGAACTGGCGATCCTTTCCTGTTTTATATGTGGATAGTGGGAGGGCTCATCGCCGTCAGCATTTTGTGTATTGCAATTGAGTATATCTGGGGCTCGGGATATATTCTCAAAAATTTGACGTCTGTTTTAACATTAAGTATGGACGAAGATGATTCCTGGGGGCCGATGTTGGAAGCAGCATACGCCCGATATAACCGTGTCGAAGGCGGAATCTACCAATTTATATTTTTTGAAGAAGGGATTAAATTTCAGTATCCGCCTATAAGTATTTTACCCTACTTTTTGGCTCTTAAGGTAGGTTTTGGGTACGATACCTTATTTGAATTATCGTGCGCATTGTCATTATTTTCAATGTTTTGCATGGCTTATTGCGGCTATGTAATATCGGTCATCATTCTTGAAAAATACTCTGAGGACGGATCTCTATTAATCAATAGAAAGATCGCCCTGTTTTTTGTTTCTGTATTGGGAGTGTTTACCTTTTATCCGATATGGATTGGTCAGTATATTGGTCAGATTCAAGTTATTCTGGACTTCCTGATTACCTTTGCCTTTATGGCATGGCTCTTTAATTGGAAGCATCTTTCAGGAGGCGCGATAGCTGTTGTTGCTTTGTTCAAACCTCAAATAGCGGTGATATTACTGTGGGCTTTGTTCCGGAAGCAAAAAAAGCTTGTTATCGGTATGATGATAGTTTTTGTCCCGGCCGGCATTGTGTCACTCGTTGTTTTTGGCTTTCAGGAGCATGTCGAATACTTGAAGGTAATCTCGCATATGGGCAGACGTGGTGAGGTTATTTGGGCAAATCAAAGTGTGGGTGGGATATTGCATAGATTATTTACTGACGCAGATCCTTTGGTATTTCATGCGAAATCCTTTGCCCCGTTCAATATGTTTGTTTACGTAACCACTTTGGTGTCATCCGCATTATTGTTGTTGTTTGGCCTGCTTTTTTACAAGCCGATTGGTGAAGCGTCATTAAAGAGCTGGGATCGCTTGGTATATTCAGCCTTGGATTTGGCAACTATGATGTTTCTACTAACGATCGCCACTCCCATTGCATGGGGGCATCACTATGGAATTTTATGGCCGGGTATAAGTATCGCGATACTGGTTGCGATCCATTTCTTGGTGGAGAAAAGAAGTTGGTCTGGTGTCACTCTTGTGGTGCTATGTGGAAGTTACTTTTTAATCTCCAACCATTTTATCTTTTTACACACAAAGCAGTTTAGCGGTGTGCCAATCAATTTAATTCAGTCATACAATTTTTTAGGCGGAATTTTGTTGCTTATCGGATTATTGTTTTTACGAAATTTTTACCTAAAAGCGAGTAAAGTCGAAGAGGTGGGTGTTCGTTCGCATTGATTTTATATTAATGAATCGAAGATCTGATGAGTCGTAACGTGTTTTTCACATCCCGGATTAAATGAGCCGTGATATAGCATAATAAAGGTGACTGAAAAACTAGAGCTGAGCTCTTCGTCTTTTGCAAAGAAGATAGCATTAAAAGTTTTCATTTATGCAACAAACGCAGTATATTACGTGAAGTGAATGAGAATTAGCTTTACTTTGAAGAACAACTAAATTTGCTATGTTTGTGGTTTTCACGGCAATTTGTGTGCAGAAGCAATGTAGACGGTCTCGCTAGTTGCTTGGCTTTGTGTTATTTCCGCTAGTTGATTGGATGCGGATTTTTGTTCTGGGGTGCAGATGCCGCAATCTAAAATTTTTGCCCAAAAACAGAGTAATCTGTTTTATTTCATTTTTTTTATTGGCTTATTAATCTTTGCGAGCTTGGTCAAGGACTTTGTTTTCTGGCTATGGTCCTATGGATACGAGTTGCAACTTTTAAAGTTGATCGTGAATAATGATGGGACCTGGGATGATTCATGGGGCCCGATGTATGAGGCCGCTTGGGTTTACGTGTTTAAGCCTGACTCAGGCCTATATCAGACAATCTTTTTTGATTATCAAACCAAATTTCAATATCCGCCTATCAGTATTCTTCCCTTCATACCACTTATTAAGCTAGACGTGGAGGTTGAGGATTTCTGTTATTACATGGGATACGTATCCATCTTCATGGCCATTGTGACCGGATATATCGTTTACCGATTAGCCGTGATTGCAAATAACAGAATTTTCGATGACCAGAGTGTCTTGAACCTCTGGGAAAAGGCTGCACTTTTTTTCATTCTCTTTGTTGGCACGCTTACCTTCTATCCGATTGTTTATGGAGTGTGGCTAGGGCAAATACAGGTGATGCTGGATTTGGTTATATGCTTGGCAATGCTGGCCTGGGTCAGCGATAAAAAGCAGATGTCCGGAGTTCTTGTTGCCTTTGCAGCTTTGATCAAGCCGCAATTCCTACTGTTTTTGCTTTGGTCTCTTATACGAAAAGAGCATAAATTCACACTAGGAATGGTAGCTGTTTTTGTGCCCGCGGGTATTGTGTCGCTCGCGGTGTTCGGATTTGATGAGCATCTTGCATATGTATCAGTGCTTTCCTTCATTGGCCAACATGGAGAAGTCTATTGGCCGAACCAAAGCATGAATGGTTTGTTAAATCGACTTTTGAGTGGTCTTAATACCCTTCAGTTTTCAGTTGAGGAGTTTGCGCCATATAATCCTGCTGTGTATTTTGGGACTGTAATTACAACAGCCGCACTTGTTCTTTTTGCTTTGTTATATAGGGCGATCAAGCCAGGGGAAGTTTCAAAAAGTATTCAAAAAAGAAATTCTGTCCTGGATTTCGGCACAATGTTGGTCGTCGCAACAATTGCGTCACCCATTGCATGGGAGCATCATTACGGTGTTACCTGGCCGGTAATTATCATTGCTTTCATGGCTGCCATTGAGATTTACCGAAATAGGCCGACCTGGTTGGCAAGTGCGAACCTTATATTCATGGGCGCGAGTTATTTTCTGATATCCAACTATTTTTATTTTATTAACAAAAAAGTGTCCTTAAGCCTGCCACCATGGAATTTAGTCCAGTCCTACATGTATTATGGAGGGTTGATCCTGTTGGTTTCCCTGATAATATCCCGGAAATTGATTAGCGATGCGGCCAGTTCAAGAACTGGAAATTTCAAGGATAGCAGGGCTAATGTGCCGAGTTGAAATCAGTATCGGCATATAGCTCATTTTACCGGATGGCGTGGAATGCACCACATTACGTCTGCATCAAACCATAAGCTATCCTGGCAATATTGTTCTCGATCATCTCTGTTGTTTCCAACCCCATTGTAAACGCGGACATTGACACCGCGCTCCTGTAAAAGCCGGCCCCATACATCACCTGCGCTTGTTATTGTTTTTGATTGAAAATCCGTTGTTATTCTCGGATCGATTTCGGGATATATCTCAACTAAAGGAGCGTTTTCCATCGTCTTGATGATTTTTGTTTTTTTGTAAGTCTTATAGTTTGCACGGGCGGCGCCACCAAGTCCGGCAACTATACAGCCTAAAAACGAAATCAGCGTAATCCCGAACATGACCCTCGAAAAAATCAGAAGTGCTCCTTTGCCGCTCAAATACAAAGATGAGGTGGCAAACAAAATAGCACTTAGCCAGACGAACGGGACGTAGCGGGCCCACCAGGATTCCGGAAAAAACATCGAAATGATGAGCAAGAAAAGGGATAATACTGCTATACCATCTCCCTCACGATGCCAGTTGTACCGGGACTTGTTGTAGCCCGCTATTCTACTTGATGCATACGCAATAATTGAAGCGAGCAAGGCCAAACTGAAAAGGGGGCCGAACCCTCCCCGGCGAGTATCATATCTGAGAAGCTTGAATTCAGCTAATTTGAATGTCCCGGGGACTTTGAGATCAATTGGTGCATGGAAATAAAACGGCCATGTGGTTTGGCCTGTTTCTGCCCCTATTCCATAAATAAACTTCATCGGCGAGGACAAGGGAATAACATTTTTAGGCACATTTCCCTGCATAATTTCATCTACTGAAGGATAAAGAAATTCGCCATGATCCAAATAATTTGTAACAAAGGGCTTATAGCCTATTACGAGAATACCGAAGGCAAATGCGACCACATAGGGAATACCTTTGGTTCCAATCCAATGAAACGCTTTTGAGAAAAAATCTGTTTTAGAGCTATTCAAGATAAGGTCTACAACAAATCCGGAAATGACAATTAATGGCACATAGTAAAGAGCTGCCGTTTTAGTGTTCACCAGCAAGATAATGCAGCTGATCACACTCCATCTGGCCAAGCGGTTTGACGTGAAGGCATCGGACAATAGAAAAAATACGAGAGCGCAGCCCATAAGGTAGAGGGGGGTGTCGACATAATGTGTCGTGAGTTGTGTTAAAACAACGGGGTTCGCGACGACAATACCAGCGAACAGCAGCGCACAGATATACTTGAAGTATGGAACTTGGGGGGCTATGCGGTCATTATAGAAAGAGAACGCCAAAAATCCTACGGTGACGGCAAGCCCTATTATTACCGAACGTCCGGAAAGCAGCAGTCCCGTCAAAGACACCATATATGATTCCAGAACATAGATGCCGGTCGGGTAGGAATCGAGCCAAATATTATCATGCGGGGTTTGAAAAGGGTCCCATCCTTCTGCGAGCTCCCATACAGCAAGAATGTGGTATCCGTAGTCGTCGTCACCGGGCGAGTAGAAGGGATTCGTCAAGAACGCCCAGGCGGTAACAATGGCAAAAAATACTGCTAACGCTGCTATTGATATGGTTGCAGCCTTACGTCCTCCTGTTGCCAGGAAAATTAATACAACAGCCACGGTTGTTATCGTGACAATATGTATCGGAAAAATGAAGCTTGGAAATGGAACTCTGCTAACCGATAGTAGAATAGCAAGGAAAATAAAAATTGAAGACGCACCGACTTCCACAGCCTTTAACTTGTGCGTGGATTTGTTGTTACTCATTGACCTTCAATCTCCAACTATAATCACAAAAGGGAGCAGTAAGACAGCTATCATGTCATTTCCCAACAAAACCAAGGCAACTTAACATATAAAAATTTAAAAAATCTACTTTTTCAATGCCGCTATAAGATGCAGCTGCCTGGAATTAGCCAAGTAGTATTAGAAAGAAGCTGTATATTGATGAAATGTGTCAGGAATGGTTATTTGTATTGACGCCGGTATCATATATTTCTGGCGCCTATCAGGGCGAAGAGCTGAAAATCAGATCGTTTCAGCTGTTAAAATTTGCAGGATATGATCGAAGTAATTTCAATGTTGGTCGGTTGTGCCGGCTTTTCGCCACAACGAAACAACCAGCCCGATGATGACAAGTCCGGCGCCGACTAAATCCTCAAATGACAGCGGCTGTGCAATGAAAATTGCCCCTAGAACAGCAGCTACCACCGGGCTGAGGCCGAGGAAAACGGTCACATTAGAAGCAGGAATATGTGACAGTGCAAATAGCCAGCAAAAGTAGCCAACCGCACTTGCAAACCCAATGAAAAGAAGAATAAGCCATGTATTCATCGAAAATCCGGTTATTGCATCAATCATGCCTTCCATAATGGCAAGACCGAACAGAAAGACGACGGCGGAGCCCATTGCCATCGTACTGATTTGAAGTGTCGGATATCGAGGCATGTGGGCACTATAGAGCACAGAGCAAAGCGCACCGACCAGCGCACTTAAAAAGGCGGCTCCGATACCGAGCCAGCCTGCGGCGTTGATCTCGCCCGTAAAGGCATTGGCGCCAACAGCGAACCCCACACCAACAAGGGTGAGTAAAATGCCGATCAGTTTGCGATAGGTGAAGGCTTCGCGACCCAGCAGGATTGCAATGGCCATCGTCAACAGCGGCAGGCTGGCGAATATAAGAACAGCGAGGCCTGCGGCGATATAGATGACGGAGAAATTCAACAGGATGATCAGTACCGCAAACTGAAATACGCCGAATAGCACTATGCCGACCATGGCACGCGGCGTGACCGCTATCCATGTAATCCGTAACGCAAGCGGCAGAAGTAGTAGTACGCCGATCAGGTAGCGGACAAAGGCAATGGTAATCGGGCCGATGTCTCCGACAATGGATCCGGTTGCGACAGTCGCCGAGCCGACCACGACACCGCTACCGGCGGCGGCAACCAGCGCCAACTGCTCGCGTGTCATAGCTCGAGATCCCAGTTTTGTCCGATAAGACCCTGACCGAAGCTGTGATGGGGTTCTTCATCCATGAGTTTGAAGCCCGCTTCCTCATATATATGGATAGCGGCATGGAGAATACTATTGGTCCAGAGGGTAAGCGTTTTGTATTGCTTGCGACGGGCAAAGGAGGTGCACTCATCGACAAGCTTACGACCCACGCCGAGACCGCGAGCGGTTGGCTCGACATAGAGCAATCGCAGTTGCGCTGTGGTCTTATCCTTTTTCACCAGAAAGACAGAGCCGAGAATTTCGCTATTTTTCTCGGCAATCCAGCAGTGCTCATATGCAGGATCATGCTCTTGCAGAAAATCACCGGCCACCTTGGCCACCAGACCTTCAAAACTCTCGTCAAATCCGTACTCCTGCGCATAGAGCGCGCCATGACGGTGAATGACCCAGCCAATATCGCCCGGATGATGCGCTCGGATAATTACCGGATCAGCTTTATCAGTTTCGGTGTCCAGAATAGAGAGAATTTCCTGCATGGAGGAAACGAGACGCGCCTGTTCATTGTCCGAAAGCGGGGTAAGCATTGCAGCTACTTCATCACGGGACGCTTTGACATAGGGCGCAAAGACACGCCTGCCTTCCTTGGTCAGGGCGAGTACGCGTTGCCGTCCGTCTGTCTCGCTCCTGATGGTCTCAAGTAATCCTGCGGTTTTGAATTTCTTGAGCAGGCGGCTGAGATACGCCGGATCCAGAGACAGGCTTTTGACCAGATCACCGGCCGTTAATTTCTCTCCGAAGTTAAGTTCATAGAGGATGCGCATTTCAGTTAATGAAAAGGGGCTTTTAAGAAGTCCTTCATTCAGCGCTCCTACCTGTTTGGTATAAAACCGGTTGAACGCTCTGATCGCATCAATGCGGGTTTCAGATATGGCCATGTTACGCTCCATTTTATTGTCATAACACAATAAAATATTGGATTTTGTCAACTAAATTGATTGGCGGCTATCCCGTGAGAATAAAGGGGGCCAGACTCTCGCGGAACTGCACGATGAATTCCTGCATCAAGAGAGAGCGCGGATGGAACTTGGGATATAAAATATCAAGCTGAAAAGGGAGCTGAGGCTCAAATGTCCGGGTCACCAGCCCGCGCCCGACATATTCTGCCGCATCAATTGAACTGACGATGGCAATACCGGCTTCCTGCTCCGCCAGCAGACAGGCCGTCGCGAATTGACGTACTTCAACCCTATGATTCAGAACGGCTCCGGCCGCATCGAAGGCAGACTTTACGGCATGGTAAAACCGGTTCTGTCGATCCTGGACGATCATCGGCATGCCATCAAGGTCTTTAGCCGTAATCACCTGTTTGCTGGCGAGGGGATGGCGGCTGGAAAGTGCACAAACGGTCCGGATAATGACTGATTCATGGTTGACGGCGCTGTGTCCTTCAAACTCATCTGCGATCCCTATGTCATATTGTTGTGCCGCGATCCATTCGCGCACTCGGGCCGAACTCCGGGTCTGAATTGACATGGTCACATCGGGGCGTTCTGCCAGAAATTCTGCGACAACTTTGGGCAAGAGAGATGTCGCAAAGCCGGGAAGACAGGCAATGCGGAGGTGACCGGCTTTCTGATTGCGAATATCCGCAGCAAGTTGCGCCACATGGTCTAGGTTTGCGATCGCGCGATCGACCTCGCTATAGAGAAATTCCGCCTCCGAAGTGGGATGAAGCCGCCCTTGCCGTCTATCAAAAAGGGGAATTTTTAGGGCTTTTTCCAGACTGGCAATCAATCGGCTGACGGCTGGCTGGGAGATGTTGAGAATGTTGGCCGCCGACGTGACGCCTCCGGCAATCATGACAGCCCGAAATGCTTCAAGTTGGCGTAGACGATTCATTCCCTCAGCCCCTCTTCATTCGGCGTACCCATAATATGATGTTATGGAGTTATTCCGCAAGATTATCATTAGTCCCGCAAATTGTGGAATCTTGAAATAGATTTTGGCGCTGTCATTAAACCGTCATTGAAGGTCGGACAAATACCTATACTCTATCGGGAGGGGACGGGTTGCCTCCTGACAGAAAGAAATCAGATTCGGGCATCGTCATAGGCGGTGTTTTATAAACAACCTATAGGGAAACATTATGTCTATATTCAAAAAACTAGTTCTACCGGCGGCGCTGGCCGCCTTTATGAGCGGAACCGGTGTCGCTTCGGCGGTTACCGAGATTCAATGGTGGCACGCAATGGGCGGTACCAATGGTGAGCGGGTCAACAAGATCGCGGAAGACTTCAACGCGACCCAATCCGATTATAAAGTCGTCCCTACCTTCAAGGGTAACTACACGGAAACCATGACGGCGGCCATCGCAGCCTTCCGTGCGAAGAAACAGCCGCATATCGTGCAGGTCTTTGAGGTTGGTACGGCGACAATGATGGCGGCCAAGGGTGCTGTCTATCCGGTCGAAGAAATGATGAACGACGCTGGCGAGCCATTCGACAAATCGGTCTATCTGCCGGCCGTGATCAGCTATTATCAGACATCTGATGGCGAACTTCTGTCGATGCCGTTCAACAGCTCCACTCCTGTCATGTGGTACAACAAGGATGCGCTGGATAAAGCGGGTGTCACCAAGATTCCGGAAACTTGGCCGGAAGTGAAGGATGCCTCCGACCAGCTGCTGGCTGCGGGCTATAAATGCGGTTTCTCATTTGGTTGGCAGTCCTGGGTGATGGTCGAAAACTTCAGTGCCTGGCACAATATTCCCATGGGCACCGAAGAAAACGGCTTCAAAGGCACCAACACCAAGTTTGAATTCAATAACGATACCGTCAAGATGCATATGACGAACCTGCAGAACTGGCACAAGGACAAACTGTTCCAGTATGGCGGTCGTCGTGGTGATAGTCTGCCGATGTTTACCAATGGTGAATGCGGCATGTGGATGAACTCTTCCGCCTATTACGGATCGATCAAAAGCCAGGCCAAGTTCAACTTCGGTCAGACAATGCTCCCCTACTATCCGGATGTTATTGAGAAGCCACAAAACTCTATCATCGGCGGCGCAACCCTGTGGGTGCTGCGCGGTAAGCCGGATGATGAGTATAAAGGTGTCGCGAAATTCATGACCTACCTTTCTTCACCTGAAGTTCAGGCATGGTGGCATCAGGAAACCGGCTATGTTCCAATCACAACTCCCGCGTATGAATTGTCCAAGGAACAGGGCTTTTACAAGGAAAACCCGGGCACTGATACAGCAATCAAACAGCTGAGCCTGAACACGCCGACGCCGAATTCACGTGGAATTCGTTTTGGTAACTTTGTTCAGATACGCGACGTCATCAATGAAGAGATGGAAGCGATCTGGAATGAGAGCAAAACCCCTTCTGACGCGATGGATGAAGCGGTCAGCCGTGGTGACGCTCTTCTCCGTAAATTTGAAGATGCAAACGGTTCTTGACGTTTGATTTTCTGATTGAGACCGCCGCAGCGATTCCTCCCGCTGCGGCGGCATCATCGGAGGGGTAACCGTATATGTTGAAGAATGTTCACTTCGGGCCGTCCGTGCTGCCGTTCCTTTTGGTTCTGCCTCAGATTGTGGTCACGCTAGTGTTCTTTATCTGGCCAGCTAGCCAGGCGCTCTATCAATCTGTTCTGATTGAAGATCCCTTTGGCCTGAAAACCGAATTTGTCTGGTTCAGAAATTTCGAGGAACTCTTCCGGGACCCGCTGTATTGGAGCTCCTTCGAGATCACAGTGGTCTTTTCCTTTCTTGTCGCCTTCCTGTCCATGTCTTTTGCACTGTTGCTCGCGCTTTTCGCGGATCGTGTTATCAAGGGAACAGGGGTGTATAGGACGTTATTGATCTGGCCCTATGCCGTGGCGCCTGTAACAGCCGGCGCCCTTTGGGTGTTTATGTTTAACCCGACCCTCGGCGTTGTTAGCTACGCTCTTTCCGCGCTTGGGTATGACTGGAATCACCAGCTGAGTGGCAGCGAAGCCATGGCGCTTGTCGTTATGGCATCTGCCTGGAAGCAGGTAGCCTATAATTTCTTGTTTTTCCTCGCCGGTCTGCAGTCGATCCCGCGATCATTGATTGAGGCCGCCGCAATTGATGGCGCAGGGCCTGGACGGCGCACGATTGATATTATCCTGCCGCTGCTTTCGCCGACGACATTCTTTTTGCTGGTGATCAATATCGTTTACGCCTTTTTCGAAACATTCGGTGTTATCCACGCGGTAACGGCGGGCGGACCGGCGGGCGCCACGAATACCCTTGTCTATAAGGTTTTCAATGACGGGTTTGTCGGACTCGACCTTGGCGGGTCAGCGGCACAATCGGTCATTCTGATGATTATCGTGATCGGCCTGACGGTTGCCCAGTTCAAATATATCGAGAAGAAGGTGGCATACTGATGGTCGAGAACCGCCCGCTTTTGACATTCTTCTCCCATATCATGCTGATCTTCGGCGTTGCGATGATCGCCTTTCCGATCTGGATTATGTTCGTGGCCGCCAGCCACCCGGAAACCCGCATGACACAGATTCCATTGCCCTTGCTGCCCGGCGGGTTCTTCTTCGAGAATCTGGATATTGCCCTGAATAAGGGGCTTTCCGGACAGAGCGGGGAAGGTGTTGCCAGGATGCTTTTCAACAGCTTGGTGATGGCGCTGATGATTGCTGTTGGCAAGATTGTGATTTCCTTGCTGTCCGCCTTCGCCATTGTTTATTTCCGCTTTCCCTTCCGCATATTTTTCTTCTGGATGATTTTCATTACGCTGATGCTGCCGGTGGAGGTGCGGATATTGCCGACCTATGAAGTCGTGGCCAATCTCGGGATGCTGGATAGCTATTGGGGCCTGTCCATTCCATTGATAGCCTCGGCCACGGCGACCTTTATGTTCCGTCAAGTGTTCCTGACTATCCCTGATGAGCTGCTGGAAGCGGCGCGCATTGACGGCGCTGGCCCGATGCGGTTTTTCTGGGATATTCTGGTGCCGATGTCGCGGACAAATATCGCGGCGCTTTTTGTGATCCTGTTCATTTATGGATGGAATCAGTATCTCTGGCCGCTCCTGATTACGTCGGAGCCGCAGATGTATACGGTGGTGATGGGAATCAAACAGATGCTGGAGGCGGCGGAGCAGGCGCCGGAATGGAATGTAATCATGATGACCGCGCTTCTGGCGATGCTGCCGCCTATTTGTGTGGTTATATTCATGCAAAGCCTCTTCGTTCGGGGTCTGACGGAAACAGAAAAATAAGTTTGGGGAAAGCAGGAAGATGGCACGGGTCATTCTAGAAGGATTACGCAAGACCTACCCAAATGGCTTCAAGGCCATCCATGGCGTGGATGTGACCATTGAGGAAGGGGAGTTTCTTGTGCTTGTCGGGCCGTCCGGATGCGGGAAATCGACATTGCTTCGGATGATTGCCGGACTTGAGTCGATCACGGAAGGCCAGTTACGCATCGGCGACCGGGTTGTGAATAATCTGGAACCATCGGAGCGGGACATCGCCATGGTGTTCCAGAATTATGCCCTTTATCCGCATATGAGCGTTTATAAGAATATGGCATATGGCCTTAAGATCATGGGGCTGCCCAAGTCCGAGATTGACGAGCGCGTTAAAAAGGCGGCGGCTATTCTGGAACTCACGGATGAACAGCTCACCCGCAAGCCCCGGCAGTTAAGTGGCGGGCAGCGCCAGCGCGTTGCAATGGGACGGGCAATTGTTCGCGAGCCGAGCGTCTTTTTGTTTGATGAGCCGCTGTCCAACCTAGATGCCAAGCTTCGTGTCCAGATGAGGCTTGAGATCAAATCCCTGCAAGCAAATCTTGGGATCACCAGTATTTATGTTACCCATGACCAAGTCGAGGCGATGACACTTGGGCAGCGGTTGATGGTCTTGAACGCCGGAAATGTGGAGCAACTCGGCACTCCGATTGAACTGTACCAGAAACCTGCCTCTCTTTTTGTTGCAGGGTTTATCGGCTCCCCTGCCATGAATTTTGCCGAAGCGAAAATCGATGAAGCGGGGAAAAACGTCACTATTTCCGGTCAGGCGGCTCTGCCGCTCGGGAATGGAGGAATGCCGAAGTATAGTAATAAGAATGTTATTCTCGGTGTTCGGCCGGAGCATCTGGAGTTGGTGGCGGATGACCCGGACGCAGTTCCCATGACGGTTGCGATGGTTGAACAGCTGGGCGCTGATACCCTGGTACATGGTCATTTCGGAGAGAGCAGGTCAAACCTCACTGTTCGGCTTGACGGCATACGGAACGTCAAGGGTGGGGAGGTGCTACCAATTCGTGTTACGCCCGATCACTTGCACATTTTCGATCCTGAAAGTGAAAGACGGCTTGAAGGTAATTAGCAGTTTACCACGACAAAGACCCCTGCCTTCGCTAAACTATACGCAGAGTTCATATTTGTTGTTCACCTGTCCTGACGGGTGCAACATATTTAGCCGGAAATTAAAATAAAAAGGATATTGAAATGGCAGGGATAGCGGGAAACGGAGAAAGCGCACTGCGCGATTTGAACGGAAAAGTCGCATGGATTACCGGCGCCGGAACCGGAATAGGACAGGCAGGGGCTGTGTCGCTGGCGCGGGCGGGAATGGAGGTAATTCTCTCCGGCCGCCGCCGGGAAAATCTTGAGGAAACGGCGGCGCTGGTTGAAAAGGCAGGAAAAACGCCGGTCATTGAGGAGCTGGATGTTTCGGACAGCGACAGCGTTTCGAAAGTCGTGGCCCGGATTGAGGAGCGGTTTAAACGGCTCGACGTTGCCGTGCTGAGCGCTGGTATCAATGTCAAGAACCGCAGCTGGAAGGAAGTCGAGACGCAAGGCTGGGACTCTGTTGTCGATATTGACCTGAACGGTGCATTCTATTGCTGCCGATCCGTACTTCCCATTATGCGCCGCCAGAAGGAAGGGTTGATCGTAAATGTCGCCTCCTGGGCTGGGGTCCGGGTTTCGAAGTTGACTGGCCCGGCCTACACCGCCGCGAAGCATGGAATGGTCGCCATGAGCGAGAGCCTTAACATGGAAGAGGCTATAAATGGAATTCGTTCTTGCGCTCTCTGCCCAGGAGAGGTGGCAACCCCCATTCTCGAAAACCGGCCGGTAAAGGTGACAGATGAGGAAAAAGCCGTGATGCTGCAGGGGGAAGATCTGGGAGAGACAATTCTGTTTCTGGCGCAGCTCGACAAACGCGTGTGCGTCAATCAACTGGTGATCAGCCCGACGGCAAACCGGATGTATACGGCGGGTGTGTCCTAGAAGCTTTAGCCATCCTTCAGCTCGGAAAAGGCGTCAAGTGCGCGCCGGCGTGACGATTTCAGATCGTCAATCGGATGGGGGTAGGTCTCTCCAAGGACCACATTGGCTTCCTTAAGGACGTCCGCCGGGGCATCCCAAGGGTTGAAAAGCCATTTGTCGGGCAGGGCCGCAAGTTCGGGCAGGTATTGTCTGGTGTAATCCCCTTTCGGATCGAAGCGCACGCCCTGTGTGGCGGGATTGAAGATGCGAAAATAGGGCGCTGCATCCGCGCCGGACCCGGCAACCCATTGCCAGCTGGCGCTATTGTTAGCAAGGTCGGCATCGATGAGACAGTCCCAGAACCAGCGCTCGCCTTCACGCCAGTCGATCATCAGGTTTTTCACAAGGAAGGAGGCGGTAACCATGCGGACACGGTTATGCATGGAGCCTGTCTGCCATAGCTCCCGCATTCCTGCATCGACAAACGGGATACCTGTCTTCCCCTGCTGCCACGCCCGAAGTGCATCCTCATCCTTGCGCCAGGGAAAGAGATCAAACTTGTCCTGAAGATTTTTCTTTGGCAATTCAGGATTATGATACAGCAAACTGTATGAAAACTCCCGCCAGGCGAGTTCCATCCGGAAATGATCCGGGTCCTCATCTCCCTCCAAAAGATGTTCGCGGAAGGCCAAGGCATACCAAACCTGATGCGGCGATATCTCACCGAAATGCAAATGAGGGGAGAGATGAGAGCAGTTCTCAGCCGCCGGAAAATTCCTGCCGTCTTTATACCCGTTAATGCCGTTATCCAGAAATTGGGTCAACGCGTCCTGGGCACCGGTCTCGCCAGGAACCCAGTCAGGAGATTTCTTAATACTCCAGTGCGATGGGTCCAACCCCATATCCGAAAGCGTGAGTTGACCCTTCATATCTTTAGCTTCTGCGAAGCCAATTTTTGAAGGCGCTTTTAAAGGCTTTCTCGGGGACGGTCTGTTCAGACAGCCTTTTCGGTAAAATGGCGTAAAAACCCGATAGGGTGTCCCATCGGATTTTAAGACCTCCCAAGGCTCCCATAGCAATGTGCCGTTTTTTGAAATGACATCAATACCGCCAGAAGTAAGAGTGGCTTTGATTTTTTTGTCCCGCTGTATCCGCCAGGGCTCGTAACAGCGGTTCCAGGTAACAGTGCTTGCCCCGGCTTTTTCGGCAAAGGCCGGGAGTATTTTCTCCGCATTGCCTTGGAAAAGCAGGAGCTTTCCTTGCAATGAGTCATTCAGGGAGGAGAGGGAACGATGAAGCCACCAGCGGCATGCTCCACCCATTTTCCATTCTTCGGCGTTCTCGTCATCGAGAATATATACCGGTATCAACCTGCCGGCCTCCGCTGCGGCCAGCAACGCTGGATTGTCTGACAGGCGTAAATCCTGACGAAACCAGTGGATTGAAATGGGGGCACGAGCGGGTTGTTTTGTCACGATCAGGCAGGCTGTGTTGTGGAAGAAGTCCGTATCATAAATCCTAATACGTCTTTAAAGGCCAGCCGGATCACTCGCAACTTACTTTCTAAGCAAATACTCAGGATCGAGAGTGCCCGTTTTTTCGCCCGACTGCACGGCGGCCGATGTGTTCTCAGTGGATGTAAATATCACCAGGTTTTCTTTAAATTGCGCCGCACTGGTTGCCCATGAATAATTCATTGCGTAGTCACGGCAGGCCGCCGGATCAATTTCAAGCGCTTTCTTCGCCGCACTTTCCAGATCCTCATCCAGCACACCCACCGGATGATTCCCGATCACATCGAGCGGTCCGGTCACCGGATAAGCCGCCACAGGCACACCGCTCGCGAGCGCTTCCAAAAGGACCAGGCCGAAGGTATCGGTTCTGCTTGGAAACACAAAAACATCGGCGCTTGCGTAGACACGGGCCAGCTCTTCTCCCTCTTTCAGGCCGAGGAACGCGACGGCAGGATATTTTCGCTCCAGTTCTTTTCGCATCGGCCCATCCCCGACGACGACTTTGGTTCCGGGCAGGTCCAGGATCAGGAAGTCTTTGATATTCTTTTCCACGGCAACACGGCCAACATAGAGAAAGATCGGGGGTTGATAAACAAGTGCGGTTTTGTCCTGGGGATGAAAGAGTGTGGTGTCGATCCCGCGGGTCCACCTCCGGATATGGCGAAAGCCGCGACTTCGCAAATCGGCTTCGAGGCTTGGTGTCGCGACCATGATAGTGCGGGAAGGGCGATGGAACCATTTTAATCCGGCGTAGCCCCAGCGCAATGGCAACCGGACACGGGCATGGACATACTCGGCAAAGCGCGTGTGAAAGGCGGTTGTGAAGGGAATGTCACTTTTGAGACAATAACGCCTTGCCGCAAATCCGAGTGGGCCTTCCGTCGCGATATGCACTGCGTCAGGCGGTGTTTCATTAAAAATCTTCCTGATTTTTCGCGCGGGAAAAAGGGACAGGCGGATTTCCGGATAGGTCGGACAGGGAACGGAGGTGAAAAGCTCCGGTGTCACCATGACGATGTCATCCCCGAGGCCTGTCAGATAATCCCTCAGGTTCGAGAGCGTCCGAACAACCCCATTGACTTGAGGATGCCAGGCATCGGTAACGAGGATGAGTCGCATGTTTTGTTTCCTTGTGAATCGGAGAGAGAGGCCGCTGCGCCCATCCAGTGGATTAGTTCCAGTTGACCGTCGAAATGTTCGACCAGTGCTGAGCAGCTTTCGACCCAGTCGCCATCATTGCAATATGTCACGCCGTTGATGTCTCGGATTTCGGGATGGTGGATATGGCCGCAGATAATGCCGTCAACTTTGCGATCGCGCGCGACATCGGCAAGCGCATTCTCGAAATCCGCGATGAACTTCACAGCGTTTTTCACCTTTAGCTTTAAATAGGCCGAGAGCGACCAGTAGGGATATCCAAGGCGGGCCCGAATGGCATTCAGAACGTCGTTGAGCTTCAGGCATAGCCCGTAACTCCAGTCCCCGAGATAGGCAAGCCAGCGGGCATATTTCACGACAACGTCAAATTCGTCACCATGCAGGACAAGAAAGTCCCGTCCGTCCGCTGTCTTGTGGATGGTTTCATGAAGGACCTTAATGGAGCCAAACTCAAGGTCGACATAGTGCCGGGCAAATTCGTCATGATTGCCGGGAATGAAAACTACTCGGGTGCCCTGCCGTGCCTTTCGCAGAAGCTTTTGAATGACGTCATTATGTTCCTGGGGCCAATACCAGCCTTGCCGAAGGCTCCAGCCGTCGATAATATCCCCGACGAGGTAAAGATTGTCGCTTTTGGTGCTTCTCAGAAAATCGAGCAGGAAATTCGCCTTGCATCCGGGTGTACCCAGATGAATGTCTGAAATCCAGATCGAGCGGTACTTATGAGTAACTGTGCGGGCATCCATTACGCATGACTCTTTTCGCGTGTCATCAAACGGTCATCAAATGGTTTCAATGGCGAAACAATCATATGAGCATGTGATAGGCCTCTTGAGAGTCAGTTTGATGACTGTGCGGTTATGATTTTGTTGCGTTAGAAAGTCAGTCTCATGACTCTGTCAAAGCGGCGTCTGGTAATTATTCACAATCCGACATCGGGGATGCGTAACAAAAGTCGCTTTTCCAAAGCGCTGCTCCGTCTTGCGGATACGGATTGTGAAGTGGAAATACTGAAAACCATGGGGCCGGGCCACGCAACTGAAATGACCCGAGAGTTGGTGGCGCGGAACGATCCTGACATCGTGCTGGTTGCGGCAGGAGGGGACGGAACAGTATTGGAAATTCTGAACGGGCTTGATGGCGGGGAATTGCCGCTTGGAGTCATTCCGCTCGGCACTGCGAATGTGCTTGCACGAGAAATTGGTGTTGGCGCCTCAATCGAAAAAGCGATCAAGGTACTTGCGACGGCATTACCTGTACCGGTCTATGCAGCGAGGGCAAATGAAAAGCGCTTTTTGCTGATGGCAGGGGCGGGTTATGATTCCCTGACAGTTGCGGCGCTGCGTCCGGGCGAGAAAAAGCGGTTTAGTGCATTTGCATATGTGTTCGCGGCATTCCGAGCGGCACCGGGCTTCCGTGATATGGAGCTCGAGGTTAGCGTCGAAGGAAAGCACTATGTTGCCGCCTCGGCCGTGATCTCTAAGGCTCGCTACTATGGCGGACCTTTCGTTATCGCGGCGGATGGCGGAATAGAAAAGCCGAGGTTTGATGTCGTATTGCTGAAGAATGCCGGGTTCATTGCCGCTTTTCGGTATGGCATGGCGCTCCTTTTTAATCGGCTGTCGCGATTGCCTGATGTCGAGACATTGACGACAGATCAGGAAATTTCGATAAAATCCTCAAAAATATTCCCCTGCCAATGTGACGGGGATATCTGCCTTGAAACACCGCTGCGTATATCTCTTGATCTGACACCAATCCGAATTCTACGGGCAACAGGAGAATAAGATATCAGGCATACCGTATGCATTGATATCCATATTACCGCGTGACTAACGCCATCGTAAAAATGTCACGCGGATTGATAATTCGCTTTATAATTATGGTTAACGCTGGTCCGGAGCGGTGTTTTTTCTAGAATGAGAAAAGAAAGCTAAAATTAAGGATTTTCCGGTACATACTGTTTTTTCATGGTTAATTGAAAGCCGTAAAATTCGGGGATTTGTCCAATACTCTCATGAGTTTGCGCGGCCGAGATCAAGGGTAAAAGTCTATTGGTTGATAACGTGAAGTATGTCGTCGTTGATCTGGATGGTACGCTGGTTCGTACAGATCTTTTCGTGGAATCACTGCTGCGGTATTTGAAGGGCAACCCTTTCAGAATATTCCAGTTGGTAATGTGGTTGCTGAAAGGTCGTGCCTTCGCCAAAGAAAAAATCGCGGAAAGCGTCGATATTGATGCGGAATACCTCCCCTATGAAGAGGGGCTTATCGCGTATTTGAAGCAGCTGAAAGCGGATGGTAAGGAGATTATTCTCGCAACAGCGTCTCATCGGAATTATGCCAATCAGGTGGCAGAGCATCTGGGTATCTTCGATAAAGTTATGGCAACTTCGGGCGAGAACAATCTTAAAGGCAATAACAAGCTTGCCGCTATCCGGGAGTTGTTAGGCGATGACGATTTTGCCTATGCAGGCGATAGCTCCGCGGATACGCCGATCTGGAGGGCGGCTGCCGCCAATATCATGGTCAATGCGCCGGCCAGTAACGTTGCGGAAGCTGAAAAGGCCGGAAAGCTGAGTTGGCATCATAAATCCGAAAGTTCGACGCTTAAGGCCTTTGTAAAGGAAATGCGGCCGCATCAATATGCGAAAAACATATTGATTTTTGTGCCATTGGTCACCTCGCATGAGTATTTCGATTTCTCGCATCTGTGGGCGACAGTTCTTGCATTTATCTGCTTCAGCTTTTGTGCTTCAGGTGTTTACTTCCTGAACGACCTTCTTGACCTGCAAGAAGACCGCCGGCACCGCAGCAAGAAGTATCGACCGATTGCATCGGGAGCGCTTCCTCTACCATTGGGCGTCGCCGGTGCAGTCGGATTCCCACTCTTTGCGTTTACCGTTTCGATTGCGTTCCTGCCTATCGCATTTGTCGTTGTATTACTGGTCTATTTTGCAATTACGAATGCTTATTCCTTCCTGCTGAAACGATTGACAACGGTCGATGTAATGACGCTGGCAATTCTCTATACCATGCGTGTTGTCGCCGGGGCGGCGGCGTCCGGGGTTGAGCTTTCTTCCTGGCTGATCGCGTTTTCGGTCTTTATCTTTGTCAGTCTCGCGTTCATGAAGCGTTATATTGAAGTATCTGCGCTTACGGAGAAGAGCAGTAAGGTCCGCGGGCGGGGTTACTCTGCCGACGACAGTGAAACCATGTTCGCCCTTGGTATAACGAACTTCACGGCGGCAGTTGTGATTCTTGCCCTCTATATCAACAGCTCATTCGTATTGCTGTCATATTCAACGCCGGAAGCGCTCTGGTTGCTGTGTCTTCTGGTTCTGTTTTGGGGAAACCATATATGGGTATGCGCCCGCCGGAAGGAAATTCCGGACGATCCAGTAGTATTTGCAATCAAGGACAGAGCGAGCCAGCTGGTCGGTGTGAGCTTTGTGATTGTCCTGTTTCTGGCAAAGTACATACAATTTTGAAATTTTCTGCGCGATGCGGTTTTAACGGAGCCTAATTAAATGTCATTCCTTGTTCTTAGCCTTATCCTGCTGACAGTATTTTCATCAGCTTGCGCGCAGCTTGTGCTGAAGCTCGGTGTCGGAGATCAGAAAATGCAGGCGGCAATGCAATCCGGCATTGTGGATTCTTTCATTGCAGCGGCGCTTTCGCCTTTTATCTGGCTTGGACTGATTATTTATGCGCTGAGCGTAGTACTTTGGGTGTGGGTCCTGTCGAAGGTCGATCTGAGCGTGGCCTATCCTTTTGTCGGTATCGGATTTGTTGTCACCATGCTCTTTGGCATACTTTTGCTGAATGAAAATGTTACTACGATGCGTATTATCGGCACAGTTCTGATTGTCGGTGGCTGCGTTCTTGTCGGAAGATCAGCTTGAATTTCGCGAAATAAAAAGCCCGCGCCGATTTTAAAACTGCTTGTTTCTCATCGACGCGGGGCGACGTTTTAGCCCTGAAGACTAGGAGTCAGGCATATGATAGCCGGGCGTAGAGAGGGAAAGGGCAATTTCCTCATCTGTCATATCTTCAACGATATTCTCGAAAAGCGGGGAGGACAGATAACGTTCGCCGGTATCGGGCAACATGCAAAGAATGACTGAGCCCGGTTCCGCCTTTTCCGCAACTTTCATGGCAACTGCAAAGGTTGATCCGCCGGAAATGCCGGTAAATATCCCTTCCTGCTGCGCCAGCTTCTGAGACCAAGCTATACCTTCCGGTCCGGGGATTGGAATCAGTTCGTCATAGTTCCCCTTGTCCAGTGTTTCCTGAAGAACCAAAGGAATGAAATCCGGGGTCCAGCCTTGAATCGGATGGGGTTCAAAAGATTTATGTCCTTCACTTGGCGATCCGCTTGCATCACGCTCTTGCGGTACGCCGCTGCCAACCAGTTGCGCATTGGCAGGCTCGGTCAGGATAATCTTGGTTTCCGGACGTTCTTTTCTTAATACCCGCGAGACGCCGGTCACCGTGCCGCCCGTGCCATAACCGCTGACCCAATAGTCAAGACGCTGGCCGTCAAAATCCGCCAAAATCTCACGTGCGGTAGTGTTTTCATGGATTAGCGCATTGTCAGAGGTTTCGAACTGACGGGCAAGGAACCACCCATTTGCGTCGGCCAGCTCCTTCGCCTTTTGATACATACCGAATCCTTTTGCCGCCCGCGGGGTCAGGATGACCTTGGCGCCCAGAAAGCGCATGAGCTTGCGCCGCTCTATTGAAAAGCTGTCTGCCATCGTAACGACAAGAGGATAGCCTTTCGCCGCACATACCATGGCGAGCCCGATACCCGTGTTGCCGCTTGTTGCCTCAATCACGGTCTGACCTGGCTTAAGATCGCCGCGTTTCTCGGCTTCCTCAATGATGGAGATCGCCAGACGATCTTTGACGGATGCGGCCGGGTTAAAGAATTCTGCTTTTACATATATCTCAACGCCTTTCGGTGCGAGCCGATTGATGCGGATACAGGGTGTATCACCAATTGTATCGACAACTGAATTATATAGTTGCCCACGTCCTTTTGTTGTTCTTGAATTACCTTGTGGATTTTGTTGCATATTACACTCCCGCTTCCTGATGGCTAAGCCGGTTTTATTAAGTCTATTGAAGGGCCGCAATTAACAGGGGAAGAGCCTAACGGCAGATATTTGAAATTGCAAATATAACAAAATCTTACCGCCGGGAATCCGGCGGATTTGCGATGACCGTCACGCAGTGCAACAAAAAGGAGATTATCAAGCGCCATAGGGCCCCGAATTCTCAACCAGCGCTGGAAGCGAATGAATACGTTTTTTTGAATAAAAATACGCTAAATATTAAATATTAATAAGTATAATTTTAAATATCACAATAATTTTAATAAATAAAAATTTATATTTACATGATGCTCAAATTATATTGCAAATGCGAACAAAAAAACACCCGTATTACTAAAATGTTTTATTGACGCTGAGCAAAACGCTTGCCTATACTTCGCTCAATTGCCACATTTTCCCGATATTATGAATGTGGCTAAAAATAACAAAAATCGAACAATAGTGGGAGGCTATCCTGTTTGAATTTTTGCAACTGGTCATCGGGGGCGTGTCGATCGGGTGTATTTATGCTCTCGTCGCACTCGGGTTCGTTTTAATCTACAAGGCGACGGAAGTTGTCAACTTCGCGCAGGGCGAGTTGATGATGCTGGGGGCGTTTCTCGCTTATACCTTCATTTCCATTCTGGGTTGGAATTATTGGATTGGTGCCGCGGCGGCAATCATCTGCATGTTCTTCGCAGGGAATATGGTTGACCGTGTCTTCCTTCGCCCGGTTCTGGGGCAACCGCAGTTCTCTATCGTCATGGTCACAATCGGCTTTGGATACATGGCCCGGAGTGCGGCGGGCATGATGCCCGGATGGGGTACCGAAACCTATGCGATTTCGACCCCCTTCTCGAGCGAGGGAATGCAACTTGTACCGGAATCAATGGGTTCCCTGGTAATCTCACAAACGGATATCTCCGTGATTGTTGCGACAATTATCCTGTGTGCGGTTCTATATGCATTTTTTACCCATACGCGTCTCGGAATTGCGATGCAGGCGTCATCACAAAACCAGCTGGCCGCCTATTACATGGGGATACCTGTAAAAGCGGTTTTTTCGATGATCTGGGGGATTAGCGCCGCTGTTGCTGCTGCCGCTGGCATCCTGCTTGCTCCGACGACATTGATTGATACGAGCATGGGATTTATCGGATTAAAGGCGTTCCCCGCCGCGGTGCTCGGTGGTTTTGGCTCCATTCCCGGTGCGGTCGTTGGCGGGCTAATCATTGGCATTATTGAAACGCTTGCCGGCTTTTATTTGCCGCCGGGTTTCAAGAATGTTGCTGCCTACGTTGTCCTGCTCATTGTCCTGGTCGTCCGGCCGCAAGGGCTGTTCGGACAGAAAACCGGTAAGAGGGTGTAGCCATGCGGTTTTTGTTCAAGACAGACTATAACCAGGACATTCGAATTGCGAAACATTCCGGATACTACTGGTCATATGGTCTTTTGCTGCTGATCGTCTTCGCGGCGCCGTTCTTTCTGGAGGGGTATTATATCGGTCAATTGACCCAGCTCTACATTATCGCCATTGCAGGAGTGGGGTTGATGCTGCTGGCCGGATATACGGGGCTGGTCAGTCTTGGTCATGCGGCGTTCTTTGGCATAGGCGCCTATACGGAGGCTGTACTGACCGGAAACGGCATACCGCTTCCCTTCGTGGAGGAGCCGGTTGTTTTCTCCTTTTTCGTATCCATGCCGGTCGCCGCAATTTTTGCGGCCTTGGCAGGGGTGGCAATCGGCATTCCGGTCCTGCGGCTGACAGGGATTTACCTTGCCATCGCAACCTTTGCCTTTGCCCTTGTCATTGAGGAAATCCTGTCTCGCTGGGAGAGTGTGACGAACGGATATTCGGGATTACTTGTTGAATCGCTGTATGTTGGGGATATGGAACTTACGGATGGCCCGCCATTCTACTTCCTGTGCCTTGGGGTCCTTATACTCGTACTCCTGTTTTCGATAAACCTTCTCCGCTCACCTACCGGCCGGGCGATGATGGCCATTCGAGATTCCGAGATTTCCGCGCAGAGCATGGGCGTTAATCTGGCGCAGGTCAAAACCAAGGCCTTTGCTCTAAGCGCAGGTATCACCGGACTTGCCGGCGCTCTTTTCGCTCATAAGCTTGGTTTTTTATCTCCGGAAAGTTTTACCATTTTCCAGTCGCTTGAGTTGCTGGTGCTGGTTGTCGTGGGCGGGATAGGTTCGCTTCACGGGGCTATCTTCGGGGCGATTTTCGTTCTGGCGCTGCCGCAGGGACTAGCGATTTTGAAGGACTATCTGCCCGTTACCATCGCGGAGACGCCAGGTATGGAACCCTTCATTTTCGGGCTCATCCTCGTGCTTGTCATTATTTTTGAACCCTACGGCATTTATGGCCGCTGGTTAAAGATCAAGCTCTATTTCCAGATGTTCCCTGTCTACAAGAAGGCGACCTTTAAACGGCAGAAAGCGTATATGAAGTCGGAACGGTTGAAATGACGTTATTCAAGGCAGAAAACCTGGCGATCAATTTTGGCGGCGTGAAGGCCGTCGATGGAGTGAATTTCGAGATCAAGAAGGGGGAGTGTTTTACGATTATCGGCCCGAACGGAGCCGGTAAGACGACAATCTTTAATCTGATCAGCCGCATTTATGACTCAACCGAAGGGACGATGACGTTCGATGGGCAGGATATAACGAAAGTTCCGCCCCATGCGATTGCAAGCCTTGGCATCGCGCGGACATTCCAGAATATCGAATTGTTTGAACATGCATCTGTCCTGCAAAACCTGCTGGTGGGGCGGCATTGTCATTCACGCACAGGCATGTTTTCAGAGCTGTTGTTTCTGCCATCCGTCCGGCAAGCGGAGGTCGCACATCGGGAGAAGGTGGAAGACATTATCGATTTTCTCGACCTTCAGCATTATCGCGACAGCATGATCATGAATCTGCCGTATGGCGTCCGGAAAGTTGTGGAGCTCGGGCGGGCGCTCTGTACGGAGCCTAAACTGATCCTCCTTGATGAACCGTCCTCTGGCCTCAATGTGGAGGAAACGCAGGATATGTCTTTCTGGATTGACGATATCAAAAAAGATCTCGGCATTACGGTTCTTATGGTTGAGCATGATATGGGGCTGGTATCCGAAGTTTCCGATGAAGTGCTGGTTTTGAACTATGGACGAATGCTGGCGCATGGCTCCCCACAGGAGGTTCAGAATGATCCCGAGGTAATCAAGGCCTATCTGGGAGAACAGGAATGACGGAATCCATCCTGAAAGTCCGGAATATCGAAACCTATTATGGTCCCATCATGGCTATTCGCGGGATTTCAATCGATGTGCGCGAAGGGCAGATCGCGACAGTCCTTGGCGCCAATGGCGCCGGAAAAACGACGATCCTGAAAACTATCAGCGGCATTATGGACCCGCAAAAGGGGGTCGTTGAATTCGACGGAGAGGAGATTCAAAAGCGCGATCCCGACTGGATCATGCGCCGCGGGATCAGCCATGTGCCGGAAGGCCGGGAGGTGTTTCCGTTCCTGAGTGTATATGACAATCTGATGATGGGCGCCTATACGCGAAGTGACCGCGACGGGGTTGCCAAGGATGTGGAGCTTGTTCACAGTTACTTTCCCATTCTGAAAGAGCGGTCGAGCCAGCCCGCTGGCCAGCTCTCGGGTGGGGAGCAGCAAATGCTCTCGATCAGCCGTGCCCTGATGTCGCGTCCGAAGCTGATGCTGCTTGATGAACCTAGCCTCGGGTTAAGCCCGCTTCTTGTGAAGGAAATCTTTGCGATCATCAAGCGCCTGAATGTGGAGCAGGGGGTGACCATGCTTCTGGTGGAGCAAAACGCTAATATTGCGCTGCATACTGCGGATTTCGGCTATGTGCTGGAGGTTGGCCGCATCGTGATGGAAGATACGACAGAAAATTTGCTGCAAAAAGAGGATATTCGGGAGTTTTATCTGGGTATTCAGGACCACGGCGTGCGCGGTAAACGCCGATGGAAAAAGCGGAAGACCTGGCGTTAGGGTTGTCTGGGGCTGGAGGAACAAGATGAATGCAATGACATATCCGCCAACCGTCATTGATGGTGCAGAGACAACGGCACAGCTTTTCTGGGCGCGGGTAAAGCAGCATAACCAGAAGATTGCCATGCGCGAGAAAGAGTTTGGCATCTGGCAAAGCATTACCTGGGCCGAGTATGGTGCCCGCGCTCGGGCCGGTGGGCTTGGATTGGTCGCACTCGGCCTCAAGCGGGGTGAAACGGTCTCGATACTGAGCGATAATAATCCTGAATGGCTGTATCTTGATATGGGAACCCTTGGTGTCGGAGGCGTCAGCAATGGGGTATACACGACGGACAGTCCAAAACAGGTCGAGTATCTTTGCCAGGATTCCCGAACCCGGATATTCGTCGCGGAAAATGAAGAACAGCTCGATAAAGTTCTGGAAGTGCGGGAGAGGCTTCCTGATCTTTTGAAAATCATTGTCCTCGATATGGACGGGCTCCGCGATTTTGAGGATGATCAGGTTATAAGTATTGAAGAGTTGTACGAACTGGGCGAGGCCTATCATAAAGAGCATCCGGATTTCTGGGAAGAGCAGATAGCCCTCTCAAAAGCCGAGGATCTTGCGATTCTCATCTACACATCAGGAACAACCGGGCCGCCAAAAGGGGCGATGATCTCCCATCGCAATCTGATGTTCCAGATTTCAAACCTGACACCCATTATCGGTTTCGGGCCGAAAGACGAGCAGCTCTCGTTCTTGCCACTTTGCCATGTGGCGGAGCGATCCTTTAGCGTATTCTTGCCGCTTTTTGCAGGGTCGGTGATCAATTTTGTTGAAGGCCCCGATACGGTACCCGAAAATATCAGGGAAGTATCTCCCACAGTTTTTTTTGCGGTGCCTCGCATATGGGAAAAATTCTATTCGGCGATTACCTTGCAGTTGAAGGAAGCCACAAAGCTGCAGCAGCTTGCCTATAAACTGGCGATCGGAGCAGGTTACAAGATCGCAGAACGCAAATTGAGCGGTGAGGAAGCGACGGGATTCGAAAAAGCCAAATTCTGGCTCGCCAATCAGTTGGTCCTCAGAAATGTAAAACGGCTTCTCGGCTTGGACCGGGCGCATTACCTCGGTTCTGGCGCAGCCCCCATTTCTCCCGATCTAATCAAATGGTATTTGGCGCTCGGCCTTGACATGTACGAGGTCTATGGCCAGACGGAAAATACTGGCGTTGCAACTACGAACCTGCCAAACCAATTCAAGCTTGGTTCCGTGGGTGTCGCCGCCCCGGAAACCGAGGTGCGTATTTCAGATGAAGGGGAAATCCTTCTTAAGGGCCCGCATGTCTTCCTCGGGTACCTCAATCAGCCGGAAAAGACGGCAGAAACAGTGACAGACGGATGGTTGCATACCGGCGATGTCGGGTATATTGACAATAATGGCTTCGTGAAGATCACCGACCGTATGAAGGATATTATCATCACGGCGGGCGGCAAGAACATCACCCCATCGGAAATTGAGAACCAGCTGAAGTTCAGTCCCTATGTCTCTGACGCCGTGGTCATTGGGGATAAGCGGAAATATCTGACATCTCTGATCATGATCGATCATGAAAATGTTGAAAAATATGCCCAGGACAAGAACGTACCATTTACGAATTTTCAAAGTTTGTGCCGCGCTCAGGAGGTTCTGGATCTGATCCGGAATGAAGTGGAGGCGGTCAACAAGAACTTCGCTCAAGTGGAAACCATCAAGGATTTCAGACTGATTGATGAAGTTCTGACGGCGGAAGACGATGAATTGACTCCGACGATGAAATTAAAGCGATCGTTCGTAAATCAAAAATACAAGCCGCTGATCGACACCATGTACGAATAACTTGGAGATTTCCGTAAATTAGAAAAATGGGTTATTATAGTAATATCAGGGAACTAATTGGGAGAAAACAAATGAAACGCAGAAGTTTTTTGCAAATATCACTTGCTGCCGCGACGGCCATGGCAGCGGTGTTCGCAGGCTCCGTCGGGATCGCCTCGGCGGATCAGGGGATTTATGATGACAAGATTGTGCTTGGATCGCATCAACCTCTCTCCGGTCCTGTTGCTCTGTGGGGCGTGCCGGTAACGAACGGAATGCGCATGGCGGTGGAAGAGGTTAACGCCAATGGCGGCATTCATGGCCGCATGATCGAGCTTATCGTCGAAGACTCTGCCTATCAGCAGAATAAGGCAGCGCAGGCAGGTGATAAACTCCTGAAGAAAGACAAGGTTTTTGCACTTATCGGCGCCCTCGGAACGCCGCCAAACATGGTGACAATGCCCCGTGCTCTTAAAATGGGGGTTATGAATATTTTCCCGGTTACCGCAGCCAACGAAATGTTCTTGCCGCACCATAAACTTAAATTTGGTGGTTTCACTCCTTACAGTGACCAGATGCAGGCCGCTGTTAAATATTTTGTTGATAACAATGGCGTCAAGAAAATCGGTGTTCTCTATCAGGATGACGATTTCGGCAAGAATGTTCTTCACGGATGCGAAGATCAGGCCAAGGACATGGGTCTGGATGAAGTTGTGAAGACAAACTTCAAGCGCGGGGCAAAAGATTTCTCGTCCCAGATTGCGCAGCTGAAATCTGAAGGTGTCGAACTGGTTTGCCTCGGCACGATCATCGGAGAGACGATCGGCAGCATGGCAACTGCCAAGAAAATTGGTTATGAGCCGATTTTCGTTGTCAGCTCTGCTGGGTATGTTCCTGAGAATGTAACTTTGGCAAAGGGCCTGACAGAGGGACTGTACGGCACCGGTCAGTCTCCAATTCCTTATTATGAGGATGCGACGCCGGAAGTAAAAGCCTGGATGGACAAGTACAAGGAGCGGTTTGGCGATGACGCCGTGCTTCAATCAATCGCGGGATATGATTTGATGGAAGTATTTGCAATGGCTCTCGAAAAAGCGGGGCCGGAGCCGACAGCCGACAATGTTGCGGAAGCTATTGAAAGCATCAAGGACTACCAGAATATCTTTGGCGGAGCACCTTACAGCTTCTCCGCAGAGGACCATCTGGGGCCGGATGCCCGCAATAGTGCCTCGCTTTATCAGGTGCAGGGAGATAAATGGAAGCTGATCAGCGCAATCAGCTACTAACCAGAACCTGAAGAAACAAATTACCCGGCTTTCAAGCCGGGTTTTTTGTGCTCTGATCAGCTTTGTGTATTCTGCGCGACAAGCTCCCGATAAAGGCCTTGAAGGCGGGCGGTGACGGGGCCGATGCCGTCCTGCTCCCCGATCTTTCTCCCGTCGATTTGAGAAACCGGAGTTTGGGCGCCGAATGTGCCGGTCAGAAATGCTTCATCCGCACCGTAGGCTTCATATAGTGAATAGTTCTTCTCGAACACAGGAATACCGTTTGCCTTGCAAAGATCGATTACTTTCTGTCGGGTGACGCCGTTCATGCAGTAATCCCCGGTGGAGGTCCAGACTTCTCCTTTGCGTACGATGAAGAAGTTGCAGGCATTCGTCGTATTGACAAATCCGTGCGGATCAAGCATCAGGCCCTCATCGGCGCCGGCCTGTTCCGCCTGAAGACAGGCGATGACGCAGTTGAGCTTGGAATGTGAATTGTACTTGGCGTCTTGCGACATCGGTAGACCTCGCACCTGAGGCACCGTTGCCAGCGAAATTCCTTTGGCTTGAAGATGCGCGGCCGCTTTTGAATGTTCCATGATAATGACGATTGTCGGACCGGATTTTGACAAGGCTGGATGCTGAAATGGTTTGGATTTGACACCCCGTGTAATCATAAGCCGGCAGTGCACATCGTGTGTCATGCCATTTACTTCTGCGGTTTGTGTAAGGGCTTCCAGTACGCTAGCCCGATCCATACCGATATCCAGAGAGATGGCCTTGCAGCTATCGAAGAGCCGGTCCATATGCTCATCGAAAAACGCCCACTTCCCATTGTAAAGCCGCATTCCTTCCCACATGCCATCCCCCAGCATGAAGCCTGAGTCATACACGGAAATGGTGGCTTCAGCGCGCGGAACAATTTTTCCATTCACGTAGATCTTAATGGTCTCGTTGCGAAGGTCATTTTCCGCATCATGAGTGCTGATTTCCTTTTCTGTCATTACATCCACCTTTTTTGACATGCGGCATGCATGTTAAGACTTTCCATTCTACAGGCATGCTTTTCAGGGTGAATGAAAACCCAAAGAATGCAAATGTAATAATATCACTCTCGCTTTAACAACAGGTTGCGAGGCCCCTTAGCTGTTAAAAACGGATGACAATTCGCCCAGCATTCCTTACGGTTACACCATGAGAAGTAAAGAGCTTCAGGATAGTGAGTGCTTTTGACTGCAAATGATATTTCAATATTAATTGGTCGCATTGCGCTCGGAAACCGGGAAGCCTTCAACGACCTTTATTTCGCTACAAGTCCGAAACTTTTCGGAGTCTGCCTTCGTATCTTAAATAATCGGGCGGAAGCGGAAGACGCCTTGCAGGAAGTCTATGTCAAGATATGGCGGGATGCCTCCAAATTCGCACCGAGTGATTTCAGTCCGATGTCGTGGCTGATTGCGATTGCACGAAATCATGCGATTGACAGGATTAGGGCGAGCAAGCCGGCTGCGGTTGATATCGAGGAAATGGCGGATTTATTTGATGAAACAGCAAACCCCGAGCAAGAGGCAATCTTGTCCTCTGACCGGCGCGGGATAGAGCGCTGTCTGGATGAACTACCGAAAGCGAGGGCAGTCGCGATACGCGGTGCCTATCTTGAAGGCTATAGTTATCAGGAACTGGCGGAACAACAGGAAATTCCGTTGAATACAGTACGAACCTGGCTGCGCCGCGGCCTATTGAAACTGAAAGAGTGTCTCGAAAGATGACAACTGAGGACGACATAAAGGATCCGGATGACATACTCGCCGCAGAGTATGTGCTGGGAGTCCTGCCTCATGCCGAGAGGGAAGCCTTCGCGGCGCGCCTCTCATCCGAGGCGCCGCTAAAGGCGCGTGTTCAGTTTTGGGAAAGACATTTCGCGGACCTAGAGGAAGAATTCGAACCTGTGACTCCGCCTGCCCGTATTCTGTCTGAGATTGAGGCGGAGGTTTTTGGACCGAATGAGAGCGACCTGGCGCGCACCTCCGGCTGGTGGGGAAATGTCGGTTTCTGGCGCGGCCTGAGCGCTATCTCCCTTGCGGCGCTGGTCATCGTCGCCGGGCTTTACAGTGGTATAATTTCTGGTCCGGAAGGGCCAGAGACGATTGCTCCCCCCGTGTTTGTTGCCGAACTTTCCGGTGAAAACGGGGATGTGGAATTGGTTACTCTCTATGATGCGCGAAGCGGTATCATGAAGGTTAATCGGGTAAAAGGCGAACCGGCGTCCGGACGATCCTTCGAACTTTGGCTCATCGAGGGCGGTAATGATCCTGTATCGCTCGGCCTGGTGCCGGCAGCCAGCCGAGGTGAGGTCACTGTACCAGAATATCTGCGTGATAAATTCCCGAACGCAATCATTGCCATCAGCGATGAGCCGGCGGGGGGATCTCCCACCGGACAGGCGACCGGCCCCGTCTTAGCAACGGGTAAGGCAATGGAAATTTAAAAATTTTTTGACGACTGAAACTATTTTTGAAGTCCGCTCGTTACTCCCTGTAACCGACCCATTGAGGGGTTAGGTGTTTAACAAGGAGAATAGGAATGAGACTCAAGAATACGCTACTTGCCGCAACGCTTGCTCTGCCTGTTGCAGTTGCCGGATGTGCTGCGTCCGCTGATAATCCGATGGTCGGCGGGGCGCCGATGTATCAAAGCAAGAACATCATTGAGAATGCCTCCAACTCCAAGGATCATGAAACTTTGGTTGCTGCCGTCAAGGCCGCCGGTCTTGTTGAGACCCTTCAGGGAGAGGGCCCGTTTACCGTCTTTGCTCCAACGGATGCCGCATTTTCTGCGCTGCCTGAAGGCACGGTCGAAACCCTACTGAAACCGGAAAACAAGGACATGCTGACAAAAATCCTCACCTGTCATGTGGTGTCCGCAAAAGCCCTCTCTGGCCCCATCAAGGGCATGGTTGATGATGATAGCGGCGCCCATCCCGTCAAGACGGTCGGTGGCTGTGTCTATACCGCCATGTACAAGGGCGACACCATCATGCTGAAGGACGGGCAAGGTAACATTGCCAATGTCACGATCGCGGATGTCGAGCAGTCGAACGGCGTTATACACGTCATCGATAAAGTTCTGCTTCCTGCCTCCTAGCCGGATAGACCGTCCGTCGCCGTCACTGCGGATGGTCGCTCCGGGGGCCGTAAACCCTTTACGGGGTTTACGGCCTTTTTATTTGCCCGCCCCCCAATGTTGTGTAAAGCTCTATCGGGTTAGAAACTCCGGACGTGAATTCCCGGCAGCAGCCGGTAATAAGAAACAAAAGCGCATGGGGAGGCGGGAGATGGATTTCGGATTTGAACTCCGGCGGATTATCACCGGACATAATGACAAAGGCCGCTCGATTGTTACCCTGGATGGGCCACCGGGCGGGCAAATAGGCAATCTCAGAGATATATGGAATTCAGTCGGCTCAGATGTCGACAGCCTCAGCAGCGAAGACCGAGGTGCGATGCCCGTGACATTATCCCCCGAGCCGGGCGGCCATAAATTTAGATGGTTTCTTGTCCCACCGGTCGATCCATCGATCAGCGAAGAGGAATTTGCAAAAATTGTAAAGGCACGGTTTGCCGCAATGGGCGCGGAGCATGAGCAACCTGATACAAGGCGCCATCCGGCGATGCATAAGACGGAAACGATTGATTATATCATCCTTCTTTCCGGTAATGTGACGCTCCTGCTGGATGAGGATGAGAGAGACCTAAAGCCCTATGACGTCGTGGTTCAGCGCGGCACCAATCACGCATGGGTTAACAAGGGTATGGAACCGGCGCTTCTTTGCGCCATCCTCATAGATGCGGATGTCCGTTGAGCATATATTTTCGCACCCTCTATTGTGGCATATAGGCGGGGAGAGAGATTTTGATCCGCTGAAATCCTATGGGGTTAAATAGTCGGAAGCGTGGCTTTTCCCTTGTCGTTTGTCGCCAACTCTGCAAGGCTAAAACATAGCGCGTTCCAGAATAACACGGAGAAAAATCCGGAGGGAGGAAAACATGCGTGTCATACTCATAGGCTGTGGTATTGCAGGAGCAGCTCTTTCACTGACCTTGCAACGGGCCAGGATTTCTCACATCGTTCTGGAACAGGCATCCGAGCTTTCCGAGATCGGGGCCGGCTTGCAACAGAGCCCCAACAGTATCCGCGTTCTTGAGTATCTCGGTTTGAAAGACGAATTATCGAGGATAGGGGTTCCGCCGCAGGCTCATCTTTTTAAGGATTACAAAAGTGGGGAGGTTTACCTGAAAACTCCTCTAATGCCGAAAGTCGAAGAATTTTTCGGGGCGCCCTACTACCATGTTCATCGCGCGGACCTGCTGGACATATTGGTCAATGCGATGGACCCTGAAAATATCCGTCTGAACAGCAAGGTTGTTGATGTCGCCGAACATGAAAACGGTGTTGAGGTGCGCCTTAGTGACGGAACAGTCGAGAAGGGCGATGTCCTGATTGGGTCGGATGGCCTTCACTCAATGGTGCGCGAGACATTTTTTGCGCCAGAGAAGCCCCGTCCCTCCGGCTGCGTCGCCTGGCGGGGCCTTGTGCCGGTGAAAGTTGCGCGAGACCTCGGCTTTGAACAGAATTCCTATGTCTGGATGGGTCCGCATCGATCCGCCGTATTATATTATGTCCGCGGAGGTGACTTATTTAACTGGGTCGGCATTGGGCCCTATAATGATAATGCCAAGGAGTCATGGTCACAGACAGGGTCCCGTGATGCCGCCCTTAAAGAATATGAGGGCTGGAACGACCAGATCAGGGAGCTGATCGCAGGAACCGAGAGCCTTTTTATGACGAACATGATTGACCGCGATCCGCTGGATCGGTGGGTAACCGACCGGGTTGCGCTGATGGGGGATGCCGCTCATGCGATGATGCCGTATCATGCGCAAGGTGCGGGCCAAAGCATCGAGGATGCTTGGGTGCTGGGCAGATGCCTGGAAATGGCGGAAGGTGATATTCCGGTAGCCCTTAAAAAATATGAAGAGCTTCGGTTGGCGCGCGCGAACCGCGTCCTGCAGCAATCCCGTGCGGCGGAGCATCTATTTCACATGAGCGACCCGGATGAAATAGCGAGGCGGAATGCCCGGTTCGCAAAACATCAACTGGGAGATCAGGATGGATTTCCAGCGGGACAGCGATGGTTGTACTCCTATGATGCGGAGAAGGCCGTGATGGGAACGGATGAGGAGTGGCGATCGCTTGCCTGGTAGAGAAAAATAAATAATATGAACAGGCTTTCAGGTTTATCTTTGGTTAGTTCAAACAATAACGAGAAAAATAATGGCTGAATCAGGCACAATGAACCAGATGTCCGCAGAGGACCACGCCAAAACAATGGTGGATTATATAAAAGAGGGCGAGGCTCGGGCCTATGCACTTGGGAACCGCGGACCGATCCATTTTGACGCTGGCGGTAAATTGCATCACGAGATCCTGGACGCCTATCGGGAACATGGATTTTATGTGTTTGAGAATGTCGTTGGGGACGAAGAGTTGGCCGAACTTCGCGCCGATGTCGAGACTGTTTTGACGCGGGCGCCGGTTGCGCCGGAAGCCGAAGTCGATGCAGAGGGACGGCCCGCTCTTGGCCCGGAATATGTGAGATACCCGTATCGATTTGCCAAGCCCTTAAGTGACCCGCTTGGCGGAACGACCAAGAACAAGGGGCGCCATCCTGTTAAAATGTCAAATCCGACTCCGTCGAAGGATGCCCCGAGTTGGACGATTGAACTTTTGCACGGCAATTTGCATTTGATGGATTCATGTCTGCGTCTCTATGGTCATCCGGGGTTGCTAGCCGTTGCAGAAGCGATAAACGGGCCGGATTTTGTCCCCTATAACGAGGTGACCTTTATCAAGGAGCCGGGCCTAGGTCCCTCCGTTGCCTGGCATCAGGATGGTACGACGCACTGGAATGCGCCGGACTGGGATGAAAATGCCCATGGTTTCAATTTTATGACCCAGCTCTACCCGAGTACGCCGGCCAATTGCGTCTGGTTGCTGCCCGGAAGCCATCGGGCAGGCAAGGTGGATATCCGGAAGTTGGTGGAGGAGAGTGGGTCGGACCGGTTTAAAGATGCTGTCCCGCTTGTATGCAAGGGCGGTGATGTTTTTGCCGTCAACCGGCAGTTGGTGCACGGATCTTTTGCGAATTCTTCCCCGGATCGGCGTGTCACGATTAATGCCGGCTTCTTTCCGCGCAAACGGGTTCTCAATGTTTCCGCCAGCCAGCTCGATGATCGAGAGGAAACCTATGATGCCGCGCGCATTCACGCCCGCAGTCGTATTATCGCACTTGGCATTGATGCGCGTCAGCAACGCTTCCCCAATGAGCGGAGATTTTGCTATCAGCCGCTGGCCGGGGAGGAGACGGAAAATCGCTGGAATGAGGAAAACCGAGAGAAAATCCTTAAAAACTACAACCTCAACGATATCTATATTTAATCTTAAGAAGTTTGCCCGTAAACTTGTGGCCGCGCCCCGGATGTTCGCGATGGCGCGTGCGATCAAGGAGTAAGGGATATGATTTCGACATTGATTGTCACCGGCCTGATTGTCATCGTCATCACTTATGTGATCGTGGCCTATAACGGTTTCGTCAGTCTTCGGGAGCGGATCAAGGAAGCTTGGAGCGGGATCGAGGTCCAGATGAAGCTCCGGTATAATCTCATTCCCAATCTGGTGGAAACCGTCAAGGGTTATGCCAAGCATGAGTCCGGTACTTTTGAAGCTGTCACCCGCGCACGGAGCGAGGCAATGGCCAATCATGGCTCTCCCGCCGAGCAAGCTCAATCCGAAAATATACTGACCGGCGCGCTTAAATCATTGTTTGCGCTCGCTGAGAACTATCCTGAACTCAAGGCGAATGAAAACTTCCTGAACCTGCAGCATCAATTGTCCGATGTTGAAGACAAGATACAGGCGGCGCGGCGCTACTATAATGGCGTTGTTCGAGATAATAATATCAAGGTTGATCAATTTCCGAGCAATCTTGTCGCCGGTGCGTTTAATTTCATCAAAGCAGAATTTTTCGAGTTGGCTGAAGATGAAGAAGCCGCGCGCAGGCCGGTAGATGTGAAGTTTGACTGACAGGAAGAAGATTGGTTCTGATGCAATATTCAGCCTTCTTTTTAAACCGTCGAACCCGGGCTGTCCTGGGATTGGCCTTGTTGATCTGCATTGTTGCTCCGGAAAATCTGCAAGCGCGGGAAGTCATTAAAAACTTCGAGAGTGACCTCTGGGTCCATGCCGACGCTTCCCTCACCGTCAAAGAAACAATAACGGTAATCAGTGAGGGGCTTGAGATCAGACGCGGAATTTACCGGGACTTTCCGACCGATTACAAGGACAAGGCCGGAAATCAGTATCGGGTTGGCTTTTCGGTTGAGGAGGTCACTCGCAATGGACAGCCGGAACCGTTCCATACCGAGCGGCTTTCAAATGGCGTGCGTGTGTATATTGGCAGCAAGGATAAATTTATCGATGAAGGTGAGCATCGCTATAGCATTACCTATAATACGATCCGGCAGATCGGATTCTTTGACGATTTTGATGAATTGTACTGGAATGTGACGGGAAATGGATGGGCTTTTGAGATTGAGAATGCGAGTGCCCGTGTCCATTTGCCGAACGATGCGCCCGTTCTTGATTTCGATGCATACACTGGGTATGAGGGTGAGACAGGCAGGGCTTTTGCGACTCATGACTATGTGGACGGGATTGGCTTTTCCACCACGCGGCCGCTGCGTGCAAAAGAGGGTCTTACCATCGCGGTTTCCTGGCCCGTTGGGTATGTCGCAAGGCCGACAGAGAGCGAGAGGCTGGGTTATCTGCTGGCGGACAACCGGATATTGATTGTCGGATTGGCGGGTTTGCTGATTTTGGTGATTTACTATTTTGTCCTTTGGTGGCGCGTCGGACGTGACCCTGCGGCCGGGACGATCATCCCCTTCTTTGAACCACCGGCCGGTTACTCTCCTGCTGCCATGCGATATATCCGCAAAATGGGATTTGATGACAAGGTCTTCACGGCAGCGATTGTCAACATGGCGGTGAAGGGCTTTCTGACTATTTCAGAAGATAGCTCCGGTAAATACCGGTTGTCGAAAGCCGGGAATAATGCGGCGCTTTCCATGGGAGAAAGTGCCGTTGCACGCGCTCTCTTTTCCGGATTTCGGGATGAGATCGAACTGGACAAGAAAAATCACCGGCATTTCGGAAGGGCCCGTGATGGCCTGAAAGAATGGTTGCGGACCGAATTTGAGAAAAACTATTTCAACAACAACAGGATGTATTTTTTCTCCGGCGCGGGCTTGTCGCTCATCATCATTATCCTGATGATTGCCTGGGCGCGGGAGCCGATACCAACCGCCTTTATTTCCCTTTGGCTCTCTGGATGGACGGTCGGGGTCTATTTTCTCCTGCGAAAGGGATTACGCGCCTGGCAATCGTTCCTTGGTGGCGATGCAGTTTCCGGGGCAAGCGCCGTTTTGATAACCGTCATGGCAATCCCTTTCATTGGTGGGGAGTTCGCAGGGCTGTTTTTCTTTATTGAAATGGCGTCGCCCGCGGCGGCAGCTATTTTCCTTCTGATTCAGATTGTGAATGTCGTCTTTTATCACCTGTTGAAGGCACCGACGCTTCTGGGGCGCAAAATGATGGATCGGTTCGCCGGATTTGCGGATTTCCTGAGCGTAACGGAGAAGGATAGAATGAATTTTTTCAATCCACCCGACCGCACGCCGGAACTTTTTGAACGCTACCTGCCGTTTGCAATCGCGCTGGATGTCGAAAATGCGTGGTCCGAACAATTCGCAGATGCCTTTTCCAAGACAGGAGAGGGGCCGTGGCAGTCGCACGGGTACCGACCGACCTGGTATCATGGCCGTCACTTCAATGCGTCTAACCTTTCCGGCTTTTCATTGTCTCTGGGAAGCAGTTTTACAAATGCCATTTCTTCCGCGTCGACAGCGCCGGGGAGCTCTAGCGGCTCTTCCGGCGGTGGCTCGTCCGGAGGCGGCGGGGGAGGCGGCGGAGGAGGGGGATGGTAAGGCACTTCCCTTGATCCTAAGTTTTGTTATTCGCTTGCATCCCGGATTGCGGGCATGGCATCCAGAGAGTGTTGCGTCAAAGGAAGAACCATGAAATACAAACCGGAGAATCCAGAACCTGCTGATGCCGCACCTCGCCGCGCCGTCCGGCCCGTCATATGTTATCCTACGGATAATCTGCCGCTTCCTAATGCGAAAATCTATGCAGAAGCGCGGCGTCATTTGAGACAGGTTGATGAGGTTATCGTTGAACCGCGAGACGCCGAGACCTTTCATGTGCCCGCCGGCCATTTTTGCCGCATTGTAAGTGTTGAGGGGCCGCAAGTCGGCGACCTTAATCTTTGGAATACCGCTGACCTGAATGAGCAATTTTTCAGCGGTAAGACTCGTGCGTTGCATGGAACCCATGTCAGTGTCGGCGACAGACTTTGGAGCAACCTTCCCTATATGCGGCCCATGGCAACGATTACACATGACACGCTGGATTGGTACGGATGGGATGAATATGGGGGTGGTGTGCATGATGTCATCGGAACGCGCTGTGATCCTTACACCAACCGGCTTCTGAGCGGAGGTGAATATCATTACTGTTGCCATTCAAATCTTTCCCGGGCTCTCGCGAAGGAAAAGGGGATTGATGTAACGGACGCGGAAATGCACGTCCATGATGTGTTGAATGTCTTCATGTGCACCGGTTTCACGCAGGATACGCATCAGTATTTCATGAAGGCCAGCCCTGTGCGTCCAGGCGATTTTCTTGAGTTTTTTGCGGAGATCGATCTTCTGGGTGGGCTGTCAACTTGCCCCGGCGGAGATTGCAGCACTATCCATTCCAGCGATACGGCGAAATGCTATCCTCTAAAAGTTGAGGTTTATCGCCCGACAGAAGGCTTACCTGCGGACTGGTCGTCGCCTGTTATCAATTCGTATTCACGCAATCATGGTGCTGATGAATAAAAGTTAGTCATCTAAGAGTGCGTTGCTAACCTCTGGAGGGAATGCCCGATCTTTGTCAGTCGCACGGCGTGGGTAGAACGGGCAATCGTCAGGGACTTTGCAATATCCCGGTTGAGGAGTTCTATCTCGGTCGGAAGGTTTGACGGTAGATCCTCGATCAATGCCGCGAATGCCTTGCTTAAGGTTTGGCATTGCTGATGGAAGCCAAGTTGCATTTCCAGTACTGGCGCAAGGTCATCATTCTCATTCTCGACCATTTTTGCGAGTTCAGCCGCTCCCACTTCCAGCAGTTGGAGCTGGGTGCTGATTGCACCGATTTCAAGCGCCTTTTCTTTAAGGGTAATCGGGACAATATCGTTCAGCAGGCACTGAAATGCCCCAACTGTTCCGCCTGCCCCGGCAGCATCTTCAATGGCGCGCATCCGCATCGAGGTGCGTGTAAAGGCATCTCCCACTACACCGATGAGATTTTCCACCCCCACTTTACAGTTTGTGAGGCGGATGCCTCCATGCGGGCAAGGATGAAGAAAGTCTATTTTGACTCCTTCTGTCCGTTCCAGACCTGCGTTATCCGCCGGGACGAGGATCGCACTGAATGATTTCCGTCCCTCCGTTTCATCCGTGATCGCAAGAATGATAAAATGATCTGCGATAGGACCGTTTGTCAGATAGGCCTTTTCTCCGTTCAAGATATAATGATCGCCCTCTCGCCGCGCGGATGTTTTCAGATGCTTTGGATGGGCGCCTGCGCCGGGCTCTGAAATGGCTACAGACAAAGTCGCCTCACCCTTTGCAAGGACAGGCAGGAGTTGCTGTCTCATCTTCTTTGGCGCATCCGATACAATGTGTAACCGACTGATAAGCCAATGAGACATAAACATCATTGTTGCGCCTGGAATTCCTCCTACCCGGCTGAGACATTGAACTGAAGCGGATATGACGCCATAATTGGCATTTAGGCCATTAAATTCTTCCGGAATTGAAAGTCCAGCTAGGCCGGAGCCTGAGAAAGCCTGCCAAAGGTCCTTCGGAAATGAAGTCGCGGTGATCAGTTCAAGTCGCCGTGGACGGATATGGGCGGAAGCAAACTCTTCGACCTTTTTCAGCAATTCAGATTGATCCATATCGAATGATGTCTCTTTACAAATTATTCTTGGTTTTCTCGATGTATCGACAATACAAATTCAAATTAACATCTTTCCGCCGTCATCCGGCATGAAAAAATATATTGTCTAATGTCGGGATTTCTGACGAAATAAGTTCTTCGGCAGGCTGCGACATCACCTTCCATTTGGCAGCCGGGCCGCCAGCATCATCTGAATGGGGAGTTTTTCTATGAAAATTAAATTTGCCGCCCGTAGTATGTTTACGGGTTTTACGCTCGCAACCCTGATGGCTTTGCCGATAACGGCTCAGGCAGAAGAAAATGACCTCACCAACGCTACTCTATGGACACAAACATCGGTCGAATTCAAGGCGACGGCTCTTGCGGCCTATAAACTGGCCGAAATTATGCTGGATCGCGGTCTTGACGACAAAAACTGGACGGCGGCAATAGAACAGGAAGGGGATTATCAGGACAAGCCAACCGCTGTAATTCTCGATGTCGATGAAACGGTGCTTGACAACACGGCTTACGAAGCCTGGCTGATTAAAGCGAAAACGGGTTATAGCTCCAAAACCTGGGCTCCGTTTGTGATGGGGGCAACCTCCAAACCCATCGCCGGATCAAAAGAATTTATCGATTATGCCCGCTCAAAAGGTGTCGAGATATTTTATGTGTCGAACCGCAAAGCACCGGAAGAGGAAGGCACGGTTAAAAACCTGAAAAATCTGGGATATTACGTGAATGAGGATATGGATACCGTATTACTGCGCGGTGAGAAGGAGGAATGGGGGTCTGACAAGACGACGAGAAGGGCCCATGTTGCCAAGGAATACCGGGTTGTCATGATCATCGGCGACAATTTGGGGGACTTTGTCGAGGCCCGGGATGCTACCTTGGCGGAACGAGACGCCCTGATAGATACCTACAAGGATTACTGGAGCAGCAAATGGATCACAATTGCCAATCCGATGTATGGTTCCTGGGAGGCTGCAACATTCGGATATGATTTCAAACTCCCGAATGAAGAGAAACGCCAGATGAAGCTGGACTCCATGAGCTATTGGGAACCCAAAGAATAAGCGGCGACCAGATATTCGAAATGCTCCCGCGAACGAACGGGAGCATTTTTACTCTGGATTATTGTTATAAGCGTCGGCCCGTTTGCGGGCTCTTCGAGGAGCTATATAACCCAGCCAGGCGATTGAGAAGAGCGACAGCAGAATCAAGGCCAGAGCGACTGGGAAATTGATGATTGCCATTGGGTCGCCATCCAGAATAACCAGAGTTTGGGACAGCGAGAGTTCCAGCTTGTTTCCGAGGAAAAAGGCAATAATAAAAATGACGACGGAATAGCCGAATGACGTCATTACATAGCCAAGTATTGCGAAGACCAGCATGACGGCAACGCCAAACATGCCGCCTGTTGATGCATAGACCCCCGTGATGCATAGAACCAGTGCTGCCGAGAAGACCAGTGACTCAGGCGCGCTGATTATCCTTGCCCAAAGCCGTAGACTTGCTTGCCCTATCAGCAAGTTTATCAAATTGGCCATGAGCATCGCCCCGAACAGGCCATATACGAGACGGCCCTGCTGCTCGAAAAGGAGGGGGCCCGGCTGAATACCGTGAATCTTGAATGCGGAGATGAGAAGGGCTGCAGTGATGCTGCCAGGGATTCCGATCGCAAGTAGCGGTATCAGGTTGGCACCCATGACAGCACTATTCGCGGATTCGGTTGCGGCAACCCCTTGAATGTTTCCCTTGCCGAATGAATTCGGGTCTTTCGATGTCTGCTTGGTAGACGCATAGCTCATAAAGGCGGCTGCTGTTGATCCGATGCCCGGAATGGCGCCAAGGACGGTTCCGATAATGGCGCCCCTCGCCATTACATAGCGGCAAGACCAGTATTCGGCCAGGCTTACGCGCTTATCCCGGGCGTCCTGGGTGTCCGGAATTTCTATGGTTGGCAATATTGATTTGCCGATATTGGCAAGGCGACGAAAAATTTCCGCTACGGCCAGCATCCCGATTGCAACGGCAGTGAGAGGGAGGCCGTCAAACAATTCGAAATAGCCGAAATAGAGGCGGGGGGTTCCATGCTCCGGATCAAGTCCGACCATGGCACAAAATAATCCAAGAACAGCGGCAATTAGCGCTTTCGTTATTGAGTCGCCAATCAGCCCGGCAATAATTGAAAACGCAAAGATCATCAGGGCAAATATTTCGACGGGTCCCATTTGCAGGGCGATGATTGCGAGGGGCGCGGATAGGGTTATCAGGACAATATCGCTGAAAGTATCCCCGGTAACCGATGAAAAGAGGGCCATTTTCATTGCTTTGACGGGCTTTCCCTTTTTCGCGAGGGGATGACCATCAAGGGCCGTCGCCGCCGCATCGGGGGTACCGGGCGTATTGATCAGGATCGCCGGAATGGCGCCGCCAAACAGGCCACCCTTGTTGACGCCGACGAGGAAGGAAATTGCTGCCAGAGGATCTAGAACGAAGGTGAAAGGAATGGCAACGGCCATCGCCATAACCGGACCCGTTCCGGGCAGGGCGCCGATGAACTGGCCCAAGGCAACGCCGCCAATAACAAACAACAGGTTTGTCAGACTTAATGCATCGCCAAGTCCGGCCAGAATGGTAGCGACCTCAACCATTCACATCCGCCCTCACGGCAGGGTTCTGTCAAGCAAGAGAACCACGGTCAGCCAGATAATGAGAGGCAGAACAACAACGCCGCCCAGCAGCCATCCTATCCGACGCTCTTCGACGAAGAGCATTAATGCGCCAACGAAAACCGGGGTAATCGCCAAAAACCCAAATCTCGCCATGGTCCAAAGTGCGGCCATTGTAGCAATCACAAACAAAGAGACCCTGAATAATTCGGAAAAGCCGACCGACGTTGTGCCGGTTGGCAATAGGATTTGCACTATTCCCAGAAAGACAAAAAGGATCGCGCAGGCATTTGGAATCGTCTGCGGTCGCATCCAGCCATAATCAACGATCTCCGTATGCGCAGGGATGATCATGAAGTAAAGCAGGAGACCCAGGGTGACAACGAATGCTCCCGATAGTCGGTTAAGCAGCAATGGCTGGATCTCCCGCGTCTATTCTAATATTGCAAGGCATTGAGCGCAGTATGTGCCGTCTGTACCTTATTTACTTTCCGAACAGTTTTTTAACATTCCCAACGCCGTCTGTAAGCATCTTTTGGGTTCCATCTGGGCCAAGGTCGCTCGGGTCAGTTTTAAGCGCATTGACGATCGCTTTTTTCGCAGCATCCGAGTTGATCGCATTATGAAGTGCTTTTGAAAGCGTATCCTTTGTCTCTGCCGGCAAGCCTGCAGGGGCGGCAATGAAAAAATACGGATCTACGTAAATTTCATAGCCTTGTTCGACAACGGTTGGCGTATCTGGGGCATAGCCATGCCGTGAGGCATTTGCGCTCGCAATCATTTTAAGATCGCCACTTTCGATGTAGGGAATATGTGCCCCTGCGGCGAAGGAGGCGACGACATGATCACCCAGAAGGTTCTGGATCGCTTCCGCGCTGCTTTTTGTCGAGACGAGCTTGAAGCCTGCACCGGCTTCGCCGTCCACATACTTCATCAGAAGTTCCTGTGGCTTGGCATCGAACGCAACAAGAGCCCCGTCGTTTGCCTTTGAGTATTCTATCAACCCCGCCAGGTCATCGAATGGCGCGTCGGATTTTGCGATGATGGCGACTTGTGCCCGGGCGACGGTCGCAAGATAGTCAAAACTTTCCAGATTGAATGGGAGCTTGTCGCCCCTGAGCACCAGATTCACAAGGATCGGCATGTTGACGCCCATTCCAAGGGTCTGTCCGTCAGGTTTTGCCACCGCGATTCCGGTGAACATGGCGATACCGCCGCCGCCGGGTTTGTTTTCAACAACAATATCCCAGCCTGTCTGGTTTTCCATTTCTTTGGCGATAACACGGCCGAGCGTATCTGTTTCACCCCCTGCATCAAAGCCGATCTGAAGAGTAATCGGCCCCGATGGTGTCCAATCTGCGAATGCGGGGACACTAAGCAATAACCAGGTAATCAATCCTAAAAACAATCCCTTGAACTTCATGATATCCTCCTCTTTAGTTTCTCTTTTTCCTTTGATTTCAAAGTGTCGCGTTGTGGCGACAGGTCGGCAATATTAAGTCCGTGATCCAGAAATTCCTGTGGAATGCCCCGCTGCATAACCAGACATGCTGCAATTTTCGCCAGGGCAGGGGCGGTCTGAATGCCGTAGCCGCCTTGTCCAGCCAGCCAGAAGAACCCCTCTACGGAATCATCAAATCCGCACACCGGACATTTATCTTCGACAAAACTGCGCAGCCCGGCCCATTTATTATCAATCCGGTGGATGGGAAGATCGAATGCGGTTTCAATCCGGTCTACACAGATCGCAACATCCAACTCATCGGGTTGAACGTCGCAAGGGGGGGAGATTGTTTCGTCTGCTGGCGAGATCAATAATCTGCCCGCATCCGGTTTCAGATAGAACTGCTCGTCAATGTCGATGACCATCGGCCATCTGTCAGGATTGATATCGGAGGGGGCGGCAATAACCATTGCCGTTCGTCGTTTCGGGGCAAGACCAATTGGCGCCGCGCCAACCATTTCTCCAATGGAATCTGCCCATGCGCCCGCTGCATTGACAATCGTTTCAGCTCTGTACGAACCATTAGTTGTCGTGACTTGCCAGCGGCCCGAAGTTCTATTGAGCTCGATGACTTCCTGCGCCGATTTCAGGATGCCTCCTGAGGATCGAAATTTGCGTAAATATCCTTGGTGGAGGGCGCTGACATCAATATCGCTTACCCGGTCATTTGCAAAACCGGCGGCCGCGTAGCCCTTACGAAGGATTGGGATCGCCGATTCTATTTCTGCTGCATCAAGGCGTCTGACACCTCCTGAATCGGAGAGATCTGCGATCATGGTTTCAAGAGAGGTTAGCTGATCTTTCCGTGCGATCATAACGACCCCACGGCGGGAAAGCAGCGGGCCTTCACTAAACCTTTCTGGCGGGTTCTCCAGGAAATCCGCCGATGCCCGGGACAGCGCACGAATGGGCGGGGGGCCATATGTATCAACAAACATGGCGGCGGACCTGCCCGTTGAGTGGTAGCCGGGTTGCGCTTCCATCTCCAGCAATAACACGGAGACCCCCGGTGAAAGTTCGCCCGCAAGAGAGGCTCCGGCGATACCGGCGCCAATGATCACTACGTCAAATTCAGTCTGCTCTTCCAAGCTGTACCTATATTTTTCTGGAAATTCCGGAAAAGGCTAACATACAAATTTCCGATAGGAAAATTATTTTTCCGATTAGAAAATATGGACTTGAGTTCCTGATTTCTCTATCTTCAGAACATGAGCGGTTTAGAGGCGGAAAAAATATCTGAGGATGGAAATGGCCGGGCGCAGGTCGCCGAACGGGTTCGGGAAATCCGCCGAAAAAAAGGTTTGACAATCAAGGATGTGGCGACACGGTCCGGTCTGGCCATTTCCACTGTCTCCAAAATCGAGCGGAACCTCATGGCGCCCACCTATGATCGGTTCAGCCGCCTTGCAGATGGGCTGGGCGTCGATGTATCCGAGTTATTTATGGCGAAAGGCGAGCAGTTTCTCCCCGGTGAATTCTCTCTTGCACGCATAGGCGAGCATAGTTTTCACCAAACAGAGAACTATACTTATGAGATGCTGTTTCCGCATTTGCGGGGGAAAAGCATGATCCCGATGCTGGGCACTCTTAAGCCGTTTGAGAAAATGCGGTTTGATCGACTGGTCAGCCATGAAGGGGAGGAGTTCTTCTTTGTCCTGAAAGGCCGGGTCGTTGTTCAACTCGAGGGAAAAGACCCCGTTGTTCTGGAGACCGGAGAGAGTATCTATTTCGATAGCCGACGGGGACATCTCTATGCTTCTGCCGGAGAGATGGATGCCCGTATACTTTGTGTTTGTACAAAAATGTAATCAGTCCAACAGGGATTAACCAGCCTTTACTTCTGATGAAGTTGATGACGAATTGAAGCAACTTGGAGATTAACATTTATATATCTAATCAGATTTATAGTGTTATATACATCTCGAATTATGGAAGATCGCCATTAGAGCCACGCTGTAAACAGGGCCAATTTCCGTATCGTTCCGAAAACGCCGTTGTTTTCATATATTTTCGTAAATTTGCGTTTTTTATTTTTTTAAGGAAAAAACAAGAGCATTGACTTTCGTTTAGTTTCGTATTTTAGTGTTTTCGCATGCAAATAGAAGCGGCCGGACCTTGGACCGCTCGGCTATGTAAAGGGAGGAATACTAAATGAAGAAGTTATTATTGGCTTCAGCCGCCGCGTTGGCGCTGGGCCTTGCTGTGACCAGTTCTGTTCAGGCGGGTGAAGCTGAAGCGCAGAAATGGGTCGCGAATGAGTTTCAGCCCTCTTCACTCACGCAAGAAGAGCAATTGGCCGAAATGAACTGGTTTATCGAGGCGGCTAAGCCTCTGGCTGGTATGGAAATAAATGTGCTGTCGGAGACTATTCCGACTCATGAATATGAATCCAAAACACTTGCCAAGGCCTTTGAGGAAATTACAGGAATTAAGGTCAATCACCAGTTGCTTGGGGAAGGTGAAGTGGTTCAGGCGGTGCAAACCCAAATGCAGACCAACCGGAACCTTTATGACGCCTACATCAATGACTCCGATCTGATCGGCACTCATTCTCGACTGCAACTGGCCGTCAATCTGACCGACTGGATGGCGGGTGAAGGTAAGGATGTAACCAATCCAGGGCTCGATCTTGATGATTTTATTGGCCGGTCTTTCACAACCGGCCCCGATGGAAAACTGTATCAGCTTCCTGATCAGCAGTTTGCGAATCTTTACTGGTTCCGAAAGGACTGGTTCGATCGCGAGGATTTGCAGCGCCGTTTCAAGGAAAAATACGGATATGATCTGGGTGTACCTGTGAACTGGTCCGCCTATGAAGATATCGCGGAATTCTTCTCCAACGACGTCAAGGAAATCGACAGCGTTCAAGTATATGGGCATATGGACTATGGTAAGCGCGCGCCTGATCTTGGCTGGCGTATGACCGATGCCTGGCTGTCCATGGCGGGCGCAGGCTCGAAAGGCCTTCCGAACGGGCGTCCGATTGATGAATGGGGTATCCGTATGGAAGATGGATCATGCAATCCCGCCGGAGCCTCCATTACCCGGGGTGGTGGGACCAACGGCCCTGCCGCAGTTTATGCAATCCGCAAGTGGGATGAATGGCTGCGCCAGTATGCACCTCCCGGTGCGGCGGACTATGACTTCTATCAGTCACTGCCGGCTTTGAGCCAGGGCAACGTTGCCCAGCAGATTTTCTGGTATACTGCTTTTACGGCCTCCATGGTTGCTCCGAAATCGGACGGCAATAACACTGTTGATGACGCGGGTAAGCCGTTATGGCGTATGGCGCCGTCTCCACATGGACCCTATTGGGAAGAGGGGCAGAAGTTGGGGTATCAGGACACGGGTTCCTGGACCCTGTTCAAGTCTACTCCGGTAGAACGGCGTAAGGCGGCATGGCTGTATGCCCAGTTCGTCACGTCTAAAACGGTTGATGTGAAGAAAAGCCACGTCGGCCTAACTTTTATTCGTGATACAACCGTGAACCACGAGAGTTTCACAGAGCGGTCTCCCAATCTTGGCGGGCTTGTTGAATTCTATCGCTCGCCTGACCGGGTGAACTGGACTCCGACAGGCGTGAACGTACCGGACTATCCGAAACTGGCCCAGCTCTGGTGGCAGAATATTGGTGACGTGAATTCCGGTGCTTTTACACCACAGGAGGCAATGGATCGCCTTGCAGGTGAGATGGATCAGGTGATGTCCCGCATGCAGAAAGCGGACGAAGCCAACAACACCTATGGTGGATGCGGTCCCCGTCTGAATCCGGAAAAAGATCCGGCAGACTGGCTTGGAAAGGGCGGCGCGAAAGCAAAGCTTGAAAATGAAAAGCCGCAGGGCGAAACCGTTAATTACGACGAACTGGTTAAGCGCTGGGCTCAATAAGCTGTCTATTTGGCCTTGCGAATGATGGTCCGGGGCGGAGTGCGTCCCGGATCATCTGATTTTTCGTTAAACTATTTCTCAGCCAGTTATTGGTAGGTAGGCGAATTAATGGTCCTTGAACTGAAACAGGTAAGTAAAACCGTCGGTGGGGAAACTCATATTTATCCAACAGATATGGTGCTTGAAGCCGGTGAGTTTAACATCCTTCTGGGCACAACTATATCGGGCAAAACATCACTTATGCAGCTCATGGCCGGACTGGATAGGCCCACGTCTGGCCAGGTCTGGTTCAACGGTCTGGACGTTACGGAAATGCCAGTGCAAAAGCGTAATGTTTCGATGGTGTATCAGCAGTTCATCAACTATCCAAATATGACTGTGTTTGAGAATATTGCGTCTCCTTTACGGGTTGCAAAGCTGCCTGACAAGAAGATGCGCAGCCGCGTCGGGGAAATTGCTGAAATACTCAGGATTTCCTCAATGCTGGAGCGTCGGCCGTCGGAGCTTTCGGGCGGGCAACAGCAGCGCGTGGCGATAGCGCGGGCATTGGTAAAAGATTCCAGTTTGATTCTGTTCGACGAGCCGTTGGCGAATCTGGACTTCAAATTGCGTGAAGAGTTACGCGATGAACTACCCCGTCTTTTCGCCGAAAGGGACTGCGTTGTTGTCTATGCGACAACCGAACCCTCAGAGGCCTTGTTGTTCGGCGGAAAATGCGCCGCTATGTTTGAGGGTGCTGTCGCCCAGTTCGGGCCAACGGCGGAGTTGTATCGGAAGCCGCTCAATTTGACGAGTGCGCAGGTGTTTTCGGAACCTCCGTTAAACGTGGCCAAGGTGGTCAAATCCGGCAATATTTTCAGGCTATCGGATACTGCCAGTTGGCCGGTAGATGCGGGCTATCAAACGATGGCCGACGGAGAATACACAATCGGTGTCCGTCCGCATCACGTGTATCCAATGCAAAAGGAGAAACAGCTGGTGCCGATAGTCGGCAAGGTTCAGGTTGCGGAGCTGAGCGGGTCTGAGAGCATGATCCATTTTACGGCATTCGACGATGATTCCTGGGTTTCCCTGTCGCACGGCGTACACGCCTTTGACGGAGGAGAGGTGACAACATTTTATGTGGATGTCGCCAATTGCTTTTACTTCGGGACCGATGGCCGGCTTATCTCGGCAGGGATGTAGGGGGCATATTAATGGCAAAGATTACGTTATCGAATATGCGGCACAGCTACCTTGCGCAGCCCAGCTCGGATGACGACTGGGCATTGAAACAGCTTGATCTTGAATGGGACGACGGCGGTGCCTATGCGTTGCTGGGGCCTTCAGGATGTGGCAAGACAACCCTGTTGAACATCATTTCAGGATTGCTCGTTCCCAGTCACGGCAAGATTCTTTTTGACGAAACCGACGTCAGTCATCTGCCGCCAGATAAACGTCATATTGCACAGGTTTTCCAGTTTCCGGTGATATACGACACCATGACCGTCTATGATAATCTGGCCTTTCCGCTTCGCAATCGCGGCGTTGATGAGAAAACCGTTGACGCGCGGGTCCGGGAAGTTGCGGAAATGACGGATCTGACGCAAATGCTGAAGCGGCGGGCATCAAAACTGACGGCGGATGGTAAGCAGAAGATTTCCCTGGGGCGCGGTATGGGGCGCACCGATGTTAATGCCATCCTGTTCGATGAACCGCTGACCGTGATTGATCCGCACCTGAAGTTCCAGCTCCGGTCAAAGCTGAAGGAGCTTCACCACCGTGTCAAACGCACCATGATTTATGTAACGCATGATCAGACCGAGGCGCTGACCTTTGCGGACAAAGTCGTGGTCATGAATATGGGCAAGGTCGTTCAAACCGGCACGCCTGTCGACTTGTTTGAAAGACCCCAGCATACCTTTGTCGGCCATTTCATTGGATCACCTGGCATGAATATTTTCCCCTGTGATGTTCATTCGGGCCAGGCGTATGTCGGCGGGGAGAAGATCGCGACGGCGAATATGGCGGGGGAGAATATCAGTCGCGCGGAAATCGGCATCAGGCCAGAATTCATTTCATTTTCCGATGACGGTCTGGCCGCCCGTATTACACGCGTCAGCGATACGGGCCGGTTTAATATAGTGGAAGCAGAATGTATGGGGCAGAATCTCAAGCTGCTGATCGATGAGGGAGCGGAAATCCCGGCTGACAATGTAAAGCTGAGCCTCGATCCGGCGAACACCCGGATATATGTCGATGGCTGGCTTTCTGGACCGGAGGGAGCGCAATGAACAAGACGGTCAATCAAAAGGCATGGCTGCTGGTTTTGCCGGTGTTGTTACTGGTGGCGTTTAATGCGTTGATTCCGCTGATGACAGTAGTCAACTATTCGGTTCAAGAGACTTTCGGCGACAATAATTTCTTCTGGGCCGGGGTCATGTGGTTTGAAGAGGTTCTGCGGTCAGAGAGATTCCATGCCTCTCTCGGACGACAGCTGTTCTTTACGTTCAGCATTCTGCTCATCGAAATTCCGCTCGGTGTAGCTATCGCACTGGCGATGCCCCGCAAAGGGATATGGGTGTCGGTCTGTCTTGTCCTCATGGCAATGCCTCTTCTAATTCCATGGAATGTTGTTGGAGCGATGTGGAACATATTCGCCTTGCCGGAAATTGGACTTCTTGGAAAGATGCTGAATGCTTCGGGTATCGACTATAACTTTACCCGACAGCCCGTTGCCGCGTGGGTGACGCTTATTGCGATGGATGTCTGGCACTGGACATCACTCGTCGTCTTGCTGGCTTACGCGGGGCTGGTCTCCATCCCGGACGCTTATTATCAGGCGGCCAAGATAGATGGGGCAAGTTCCTGGGCGATATTTCGCTTTATCCAGCTCCCAAAAATGAAACGGGTGCTGACCATCGCCATTTTGCTGCGCTTCATGGACAGCTTCAATATCTATACGGAACCCTTCGTGCTGACGGGCGGTGGGCCGGGCAATTCCACAACTTTGCTGTCAATTGACCTGGTGAAGATCGCGCTGGGACAGTTCGATCTGGGGCCGGCAGCAGCAATGTCGTTGATTTATTTCCTGATTATCCTGCTGCTGAGCTGGATTTTTTATACCCTTATGATGCGAAATGAGGATCAGTGATGAAGCGTCTTAGCTGGCTTGTGCCGACGATTTATATCTTGTTCCTGATGCTGCCGATATACTGGCTTGTGAGTATGTCCTTCAAGACGACCAATGAGATTCTGGGCTCTTTTACGCTGGTGCCTCAGGAATTCACTCTGGAGAACTACAAGAAGATATTCACCGATTCCACCTGGTATATGGGATATGTAAACTCGCTGATCTATGTGTCGCTGAACACCGTTATTTCGGTCGCATTTGCCTTGCCAGCGGCCTATGCCTTTTCTCGATACCGCTTTCTGGGGGACAAGCATTTGTTCTTCTGGCTGTTGACGAACCGAATGGCGCCGGCGGCGGTTTTTGCCTTACCGTTTTTCCAGCTCTACTCGGCAATCGGGCTTTTCGATACGCATCTTGCTGTTGCGCTGGCACACACACTTTTCAACATACCGCTTGCCGTCTGGATACTGGAGGGGTTCATGTCCGGCGTTCCGAAGCAACTTGATGAAACAGCTTATGTGGACGGGTATTCCTTCCCGAAATTCTTCGTGAAAATTTTCATTCCGACGATTGCGGCAGGTATCGGCGTCGCCGCGTTTTTCTGCTTCATGTTCTCATGGGTAGAGTTACTGCTTGGCAAGACATTGACCGCGGTGGCCGCGAAACCGATTGCGGCGACCATGACACGAACGGCATCAACCTCCGGCTATGAGCTTGGCCTGCTGGCGGCGGCGGGCGCGCTAACCATTATTCCAGGAGCAATCGTTATCTATTTTGTGCGGAACTACATCGCCAAGGGGTTCGCCCTTGGACGAGTATAGAGGAGATTGATATGGGACTTTCATGGATGGCCTGGACCTGGCCGACAGCAGCCTTTTTCATCTTCATCGGTCTTTGCATTGCCACATTGGGGATATGGGAATATTTCCGACCGGGCGGAGATCCGCGCCGGGGCGTGTTCAGGATTGATACAACCCGCGGGGATCGGCTGTTTATTTCGCTGCTTGGGTCAGCCTTTGTTTTTCTGGCATGGCTGGGGCTTGTAAGCGCCACGTTATACTGGCCACTGGTGATCGTGATTGTATGGACGCTGTTTGTCTTTCGGTATGTATAGGGTGTGACAGGCGTCTGGTTTAAGCCATCCTGCATGCATCCATTATAGCGGTTGCCCATTCATCGGGGCTCTCTTGCGGCAGGTTGTGCCCGGCATTTTTAAAAATACGATGTTCATGCGGCCCCGTAAATTTCTTTGCATGATGGACGGTGCCGTTATTGACACCATCCACGGCGCCATCAATTGATATGGCCGAGACTGTTATCGGCGGTTGTGCGGTAAGTTGCTTTTCGATATCTGCAACAGCAGGATCGCCGGGAGCCAATCCATAGCGATGCCGGTAGGAATGAATGACGACTTCGACAAAATCCGGATTTTCAAACGCCTTGGCCGTTCGATCGAACGTCTCCTTGTCAAAATTCCAGGACGGAGACCACATCTTCCAGAGCTGATAAGCAAAACCGGCCCTGTTTTCTTCCAGACCCCGTCGTCCCCGTTCTGAGTGGAAAAAATACTGATACCAAAGGGATGCCTCAACAGCGGGCGCTGCTGGTTCCATCGCTTTTGCGATGTCCTGTATATTGTAGGAGTTTCCGGTTACCAATGCGGTGACCCTTTCCGGCCAGAGAGCGGAAACGATACAGGCGGCACGGCCGCCCCAGTCATAACCGGCCAGAAGCGCCCTCTCTATTTTCAGGGCATCCATAAGAGAGATCAGATCATATGCAAGAGCGGCCTGCTCTCCCGATCTTGGAGTCTCATGTGAAAGGAAGCTTGTGTCGCCATAGCCCCGTAAAAAGGGGATAATGACCCTCATACCGTTTGTAGCGAGAACTGCTGACGAAGTCGTGTAGGCATGAACATCATACGGAAATCCGTGGCACATTATTATAGGTGGGCCGTCGGCAGGCCCATATTCATAGTATGCCGCATTCAGGACACCTGCCTGGATCGTTTTTAGTATCATATTCCTGCTTTTCTCTATGGCTGGTCGAAACGTATTTTATGGAGCCATAGTACTTTACCACAGGTACTGTTTTTCACGGCCAATTCAGTCAATTGTAATTGCAGATTTTTTAACATATTGAAAAATATAAAAAAATTACTGTGACATAACTCTACCATAAACCTGCTGTTTTTCTGAAAGCACCGCCATCATATTGCAGTCCGAAAAGCGCGTCTGTGGTTCGGCGCGACAGGATACATTACTTAATATGCAAGGAGAGTAAAATGAGTGAAAATGTAACTTTCAGGCCCGCAGCAAAGAGTGATGCCCAGCATCTCGCACATCTGGTGAATTTTGCAGGGGAAGGTATCCCGTATTACTTCTGGCAGAAAAATGCAGCACCGGGGCAGGATCCTTGGGAAATCGGGAAAAACCGGGCGGAGCGTGAGGAGGGCAGTTTCTCCTACCGCCATACCGTCGTTGCAGAGATTGACGGGAAGCTGGCTGGATGTCTGGTGACATATGTTTTGCCAGAGGATCCCGAACCAATAGATTATAACGAAATGCCACCCATCTTTGTTCCCATTCAGGAACTGGAAGACAGCGCGCCTTCCACGCAATATGTGAGTGTACTGGCAGCCTATCCGGAGTATCGAAACCTCGGTATCGGCTCCAGCTTGTTGGCGGTTGCTGAAAAGGAAGCCGGAGGGCGTGCGATGAGCATCATTGTTTCAGACGGAAATCCGAATGCTCGGCGGCTGTATGAGCGCACGGGTTACGTAGTGGAACGCCTCCTGGCAATGGTTAAGGAAGACTGGAAGGGAGAGGGCGACAACTGGGTCCTGATGATCAAGAAATAGAATTCCATCACTGCGCTCCCGGCATCTGTCGCTCATTCAGCGGATGCCCGGAGTGACACTGAGCTCTGGACGTCGGGATTTCATGGCAGTATGATGAGACATTGATGTCGACGGGATCAAGCAAGACTAATCAAGAATGACCGTCGTCACTTGGCTTTTTCTGGGAGGATTGATGCCATGAACTTCCAAGTTAAACCGGTCGATGCAACTTTTGGCGCCATTGTGACGGGGCTCGACCTCAGATCTTTGAATGATGATGATTTTGCCGATCTTTACAGTACCTGGCTTGAATACTCTCTGCTGATTTTCCCGGCTCAGCATCTCTCAACCGAGGAGCAGGTTAAATTTGCGCGCCGGTTCGGAAAGATGGAATTTGACCTCGCTCCGATCAGTAATGTCGATCAGGCTGGAAATATCATCAAATCAGATGAGAATGACATGGTGAAAATCCTGAAGGGTAATATGGGGTGGCATCAGGACAGCACCTACATGCCCGTTCAGGCAAAAGGGGCGGTTTTCAGTGCCCATGTCGTTCCTGCAACCGGTGGCGAAACGGGATGGGCGGATTTGTCCGCTGCCTATGAAGCGCTGGACGAGGCAACACGGACGCGAATTCAAGACCTGAAGGCCTATCATTCGTTATATTATAGCCAGCAAAAAGCAGGCTACAATCAGAAGAAGAAAAACAGCGAATACAGCGGATACGGATTCTTTGACCAGGAACCGCCACTTCGACCACTCGTCAAGATACATCCCGAGACCGGTCGTCCTGCGCTGACCATAGGACGGCATGCCTACAATATCCCGGGGTTAAGCGAGAAGGAATCAGCAGAATTTCTGGAAGAGCTGGTTGATTTTACCTGTCAGGCGCCGCGCGTATACCATCATCATTGGGAGGCCGGTGATTCCGTTATCTGGGATAATCGCTGCTTGCTGCATCAGGCAACACCCTGGGATATGAACGAGCCGAGGGTAATGTACCATTCCCGGATTGCCGGTGATCCGGAAAGTGAATTTGCTCCCGGTCATCCCTAGGTTCCTCTCGGCCGCTTGCTTTTTCGGTATGCCCATGTAAATGACATAGGGTCATTTGAGGTAGGGCAATGTCAGCAGGCAGGAAAACTCGATATATCCGAAGGACGGTTCTGGGCTTGGCCCTCCTGGTCGCAGTGCTGCTGGCGCTCGCCTTGTTTTTCCGTGCGACCGCTCTTGAAATCGCTGCAAAAATTGCGCTAAACGCTTATGGATTTGACGAGGTGTCGCTCAGCATCCGATCGGTAGGGACGGGCAATATCCGGATCGAAAACCTCTCTCTCTCTGACCAGATATCCGTGAATAATGTGACGGTGGCTTACCGCCCCCTCTCCTTGCTGTCAGGACAGATTGACGGCGTTAATATCGAAGAGCTGCGACTCGATATTTCGAATCCGGATCAGGGAGCGCTTAAGCGCATTTCCGAGATGGCGGATGGAGAAGGGGCCTCGGTAGATAAGGACACAAAACGCCCCTATCCAGAGATGCAATTGCAAAAGGGGATAATCGTTGCGGAAAACGCAAACTTCTTCCTCTCCGGTTCCTTTACGGGAAACCTGTCCTCTGACCAGAGAGTGAAGGCGGAGAGTGTATTTCAGGCGCGCGTCGAGACAGCGGCCGGCCCCATACTTCTCGAGAATACAGAGTTTTCCATTGAGGCAGATATTGCCGCTCAATCGGCCGCTGTCGAGCTTTCGGAGGGAGTGTTTCGCCATGATGTGGACAGGCCCGATTGGGCGCCGTTGTCACTCACCGGAACAGGACAGCTGGTTGATGGCAATGCAACTGTTCAAGTGGCTTTGCAAACCTCGGAAGGCAAGCCTCTTGCGCAAGTCGAGGGACATTATGAAACGGCAACCGGAAACGGGAATGTTCAGGCTTCTTTAAGCCGCTTATCCTTTCGGCGGGACGGTTTTCAACCCTCCGATCTGTCCCGCTATGCTGCCAACCTGCCGTTGTTCGACGGAAATCTGAATTTTACGGCGAAGGCGGAAATTGCGGGGAAAGCGGTGGTATATCAGGCAGAAATTGAAATGAGCAGCCTGTATGTGGAATTGGGCGATGGAGGTGTTTCGTCAGAACGGTTTCCGATTGAAATTAACGGGCGATATCTGCTGGAGGACGGAACGCAGGACACGAAGGTTACGGTTCCGAAACTGGACGCTGTTCTGTCCTATGTGGGGCAGGAATTTGCTGTCAAGGACCTTGCGGCGTCATTAGACATAGTCAATTTAGCGGAAACGGTAAAGCTGGCATCGCTTGACGGAATCGTGACACATAATGCCGCGACTACCTATTTCCCTCCCTTGTTATTTAGTGCTTCAGGCGAGATGAAGGGTAGTCAGGAAGTTTCGATAAGCAGTTCGGTTCGTGACGAGATGGGCAAGTTTGATCTCGATCTCGCGGCCCAGTATCAAATCGAAAACGGATCAGGAAATGTCTCTCTTTGCTTGCCGCCCACAACCATTGGATCACAGGGCATCATGCCGTCGGGCTTTTCATCGCTCTTGAAGCAGATGGATAGTTTGTCCGGTGTTATGAAGGGGCAGGCGAAGATTACCCGGGAGAACGACGGGAAGCTTGTCCTATCGGCGATGGAGGCCGAGCTGTCCGACGGGGGCTGGCAAGATGTTGATATAGAAGCTAAGGGGCTTACCCTGGCAATTACGGCCAACCAAGCCGATGCAGACGCGCCAGTGCGAGCCGATATAGTTGGGAAAGCGGGAAGCGCGCGATTTAGAGAGCAAGGAATTGCCATTCCGCATCTTGAGGCCTCATTTGAGGCAGAACATCAGAATTTACAAGCTGTGCAATCGGGTCTTCTGACCCTTTCAAAGCTGACAATAGCCCCCGGCGATGGCGCTCTTTTCAAGGAAATCCAGACTGTTACCGGAACCGGGCGGTTAAGGGAGAATGATCTCGACTTTACGCTTGATGCCACGACAGACTTTCTCGGGTCATACCTTGAGATAACGGGCCGTCATTCGCTTAGCTCTTCGGATGGACGCGCTCAGCTAAAGGTTAAGCCGATCTCTTTTGCAAAAGACGGACTTCAGCTTGCAGACCTCGTCTCGTTTGACGCCGGAGTAATCCTTGATGGCCAGGTAACAACTGATGCAACGGCCAGTTGGACGACAAGCGGTCTGAATTCTTCAGCGGAGGTACTGTTGGACAACCTGAGCGTCGAAGCATCCGGCGGCAGTGTCTCTAACATGAACGGGAAAGTACATATCGACGAACTGCTCCCGCTCACGATTTCAACACCACAGGAAATTACGGCGGAGACCGCCGTTGCCGGTATTCCGCTGAAAGAACCGGTCATTCGGTTTCGCGTACTAACCGAAGATGGCGATCCTCAGCTATTTATTGATCGGATGGCACTTGGATTGGTTGGGGGGACTGCTGTCATAAATGAGGCCGTTATCGATACGGGAGCAGAAACCAACCGCATTGAAGTGCAGCTTACCAGTCTTGACCTTGAAGAGGTGATGGCGCTCAGCAATGTTGAAGAACTCGTGGCGACGGGTAAAGTGAGCGGCCGTGTCCCGCTTGTCTTTGGTGGCAAGCGCCTGATCGTTGATGAAGCGTTGTTGGCCGCGGACGGTCCGGGCGTTTTGAAAATGAGCTCTGAAGCCGCCCGCCGGGCTTTGGAAGGTGGCGGGGAACAGGCAATGCTTCTCCTCGACATACTGGAGAATTTTCAATATTCCGAACTCTCCATTGAAATCGTAAAAACGCAAAGCGGCGAAGATACGGTCAAACTCCATGCTGAAGGTGCCAATCCGGAAATCGAGAACAATCGGCCGGTGGTTCTGAACATCAATCTCACGACCAGTCTCGACAAGATATTTAATACCGTGCTGGAGGGCTATCTCTTGTCGGAAAAAGCGCTCCGTGCTACCGTTGATGGACGCTGAGTTTAGTGAGGGACAACCTGTGGCGAAACGAACTGTTCTTATGATATGTGGTGTGATGGCTTTTCTTGTCGCCGCTGCATCCTGTACGCCAAAAGTCCAGGTCGAAGCACCCTCGGAGCCGATTACCATTAATCTGAACATCAAGCTGGATGCTGAAGTGCGCCTCAAGATCGAGGAGCAGGCAAAAGACGACATAACCAATAATCCGGGGATATTCTGATATGCCAACTGGAAAAATCAATGGACAACTGAATCGCAGAACGTTCCTTCGTGGTGCGCTGCTCTCTGCTGTGATTGTTTCAGGGCTGCCTCTTTTTTCCGGCGCCGCATGGGCGGATCAACTTGATGACCTGCGTGCATCCGGAGCTGTCGGGGAAGCGTTTGACGGATTTGCCCGCGCCCGGGGCAGCTCAGCAAAAGCGTTTGTCGACAACTTGAACGAACAGCGACGTGCAATTTACGTAAAGCGTGCGAAAGACCAGAATGTGAGTGTTGATCAGGTAGGACGGGTTTACGCTGCACAAATCCTGAGCAAGGCCCCCAAGGGGACCTGGATTCTTGGCGAAAACGGCAACTGGACTCAGAAATAGCTTGGAATAGCGCGCTTACTTTGCGACTTTTTGAAAGCGGAAGTCACACATACCATCCCCTTTCATGCAGGTTTTCTCGCGTTTGAGTTCCAACCCCAGACCTTCTGCCAGCGCAAAATCACAGTTGCAGATTAAAAGCGGTCCGAGATCGCGGGCCTCCAGTTGCTCCATCATCTGGGTATACGCACATTTATGAACATCGACATGAAATTCGCTGTCGGTTCGTTTCTGCACATCGAACTCAAAGTCGATACCAATACCGAAGGAGGCAAACTCCGCTTCCAGTTTCGGGATGGTCGTTGGCTCTTTGCTGGCACGGACTTCTGAAATGGCCCGGTTGCGCTGATCCAGTGTTTCGCGCACAAGCGCATGCGCTTTCTCCTGTCCAAGCACTCGCTCCATAGCGCGTACCAGCGGTATCTGCGCCTCAACGGTCAGTTTGATATGCTGAAAAGGGGTAATGTTAATGTCTTTTGTCATTTTATTACGTCCCTTCCTGGAAAGGCCTGTCCGGCTATATGGACGAACAGGCCTAGACTAAAAAGCTAGCTCGTTTCCTTTGCCGCCTCTATTTTATCCTGCGTTTTCGTTTCAAAATCACTGGCGTCATGGCGCTCGCGTAGCTGCTCTTCAAGGGGCCCCATGGCGCGATTGACCATCCGGCCGCGTTGAACCGGGATGCGTTTTCCAATCTCCTCAGTCCAGCGGATGACATTCTTGTAAGTTGACGCATCAAGAAACTCAGCGGCCTCATACACCTTGTTCTGTACCAGCGCCCCGTACCAGGGCCAGATAGCCATGTCCGCAATCGTATATTCATCGCCAGCAATGTATTTGGTGTTCGCGAGCTGACGATCCAGGACATCCAACTGGCGTTTGACTTCCATCGCGAAGCGATTGATCGGATACTCGAATTTTTCTGGTGCATAAGCATAGAAATGACCAAATCCACCGCCAAGATAGGGCGTGCTGCCGATTTGCCAGAAGAGCCAGGAGAGGCATTCCGCCCGGCCTTCCGTATCGGTCGGGATAAAGGCACCAAATTTTTCGGCGAGATGTAACAGGATCGCCCCTGATTCAAACAGGCGAATTGGTTTGTCGCCGCTGCGGTCCATCAATGCTGGAATTTTGGAATTAGGGTTTACATCGACAAAGCCGCTGCCGAACTGATCACCCTGTCCGATATTAATCAGCCATGCGTCATATTCCGCACCGGAAAAGCCGGCTGCCAGCAATTCTTCCAGCATGATGGTGACCTTCACACCATTCGGTGTGCCAAGGGAATAAAGCTGCATTGGATGCTTGCCGACCTGCAACTCCTTCTCGTGAGTAGGTCCGGCGATGGGGCGATTTATATTGGCGAAGCGGCCCCCGCTTTCCTGTTCCCATTTCCAGACTTTAGGAGGTACATAGGCTGCTGTTTCACTCATTTCGAAACTCCATTCACGTGCCGCATCATGTGGCAGGTGACATTTGATTTTTTAAGCGCCCGTCGTCATTCTGTACAATTTTTGACTAAAGGTCTACCGGCACATTTATGTTTTGGTGAGTTCTGTCACTATTCGAATGATTGCCTAACCCACTCGGCTATGCAGAGGCTTCTCAACTTGTGCTTTTTCGAGATAGGCAGTGAGTTTCGATGCTAATTCGCGAACATTCGGTTCTTTCATTATTTCGACATGTCCGCCCGAAATTTCACAAATTTCAAGATTGCCATTTACAAGTCTATACCATTCCTTGTGAATGTCAGGATGAATGGAAATCGGTAATTCAGTGCGAAACAATGTGGCATTCCCGTTATAAGGCGTGGGATGGTAATTCCGCGCATTCAGGGAGTTGATGTCTATATTGCTTAAAGGACGTTTTTTTTGCGTCTTTTTTCCTTTCGTTGAGGAAAGGAGTTTTAGCCTTACTGCACTGGTGACAGCCTTGTTAATGTTCTTGATCCGCTGGAGCATATAATCCGGCTTTTCCCGCATGGGAAGACGCAGCCAGATCCGGAAATGTCGTATTAGCCATTCCTGTGGCGTTATATATCTTTTGCTGTTGGGAAGGTAGCTGTCCAGCAATCCCAGAAATGCTATTTCTTCTCCAAGGGCGGAAAGTTTTTGGGCAATACGATAGGCGACAAGTCCGCCAAAGGAATGACCGCCGAGGAAGTAAGGGCCGGTGGGCTGGAGTTCACGTATTTCGCCCAGATAGAAGTCCGCCATGTCCTCGATAGAGGCGTAGCGAGCGAAATCGTCTCCGGAGTGAAATTGCTGAATTCCATAAAATGGTTGGTCAGCTTCCAGATGTCGAGCTAACTCACGATACCCAAGCACCTCACCGCCAATGGGGTGAACAAAGAAAAGAGGAGGACGGCTGCCGTTCGGTTGAATGGGGACAATACAGGAAGCGGTTTGCTCTTCATCGATCAGCTGTGCCAATTCACGGATTGTGCCTGCTTCGAATAAAATGTCGCGGGGAAGGCTGCGGTCCAGTTCTTTTTCAATACGTATGAAAAGGTCAACAGCCTGTAGCGAATCGCCGCCCAGTGCGAAGAAATTCTCGTTTGGGCCGATGTCTTCTTTTTCAAGCACCTGTTGCCAGATATTCGTCAGCTTTTTCTCGCTGAGGGTGCTGACACGATGCACATCGTTTTGGACATTGAAGCTATCGGATATCGCGGAGTCGAGCTGATGATGAAGCTTGCGACGCTGAGGCTTTCCGGTTGCCGATTTCGGAATTTCTTCGACAAAAACAATATGGGACGGGATTTTATTTGGAACCAGAGTTTTCTTCAGAAATGCCTTGATTTCACTCGCTGATGCGGATTTTCCTGCTTCCAATACTATCGCGAGCGCGAGATCATCCCCGAGCGTTTTATGCGGCAGGGGATATGCGACTGCCTCGCGGACAGCCTCATGCTCCAGTGCTGCTTGATCAATTTCGGTTGGAATGATTTTAATGCCACCCCGATTAATCATCTCCTTCAATCGGCCCGTAACGAACAGAAACCCATCTTCATCGAGATAACCTTCATCGCCGGTATGATACCAGTTCTTAGTGAACGCTTCACGGTTCGCGTTGGGATTATTCTCATAACCGTCAAACGAGGTGGCGCGTGTGACCACGATTTCGCCTTTCTCCCCTGGCTGAACCGGCGCCTCGTGCTCATCAATTACAGAAATCCGGGTTCTGTCCGGCTGACCGACGCTTCCCGGTTTGTTGGGCAGCGGCGGAAGGTTGGTACAGGACATGAAACTGGTTTCTGCCGATCCGTAGGCTTCGACAACCGGAGTTTCGAATATTGTTTTCAGGTTTTGAGACACTTTCTCGTCAAGATGCCCAGTTCCGGTCCGTAACATGCGGAGTGATGGCTTAATGGAATCAATAGTTTCCCTGTAGTCAGGCGCTTTTCTCTCAATAGAATGAAAGATCGTATAGCCTCCGGAAATTATTGTAGGCCGTGCTTCGACAAGGGAGTGAAATAAAAGATCGACATCATTGTTCCTGATAGGGAAAAAACTGGCACCAGAATAAAGCGAAATGAGCATGCCAGCAGAAAAGCCACCTGTATGGAAGAGAGGCATGATATTCAGCATTCGGTCTTCACAGGTCAGTCCAAGCATCTTCGCCATATTGGCTAACCGCGGCATCATATTATGATGTGATAGTGGGACGGATTTTCCATAACTGGTAGTGCCGGAAGTGGAAAAAATAACCAGCAGATCATCCTTTTCAGCAGCCTGTGGTGCAATTGCTGCATTTGTTGCCGTCTCTCCTGTAAGACATATACTTCCGGTGATTTCCGGATTTTGCTTCTCAATTTCCAGAGTTGGGATATTCAGTTTTTCAGCCGCTATTCGCGCAGGGGAGTCCAGCCCCTTTTCAATTGCAAGTGCGCTAATCTTTTTGGCTCGAAAATGTAGATAGAATTCACCCGTGGTCAAAGCGGGATTCAGCGGCGCGACCGTCGTACTGCAGGCGAGCGCCGTCATCGCGGCGGACATGTCTGCTCCGCCGGAATGAACAACGGCAATTCGGTCATTTCGACTTAGACCGATTTGCGACAGAAAGTTACGGAATTCATCGACGATCTCAGACAATCCAAGGTATGTGAGCGGCTGCCGACCTTTTGCGAGCAAGGCTGGCGCATCTGGCGTCTCGCTTGCCCAGAATGACTTTATATCATCAAGTGTTTGAAATGATTTCATAAAAACCAACTGGCAATTAATGCGACAGTGATAAAGCATAAAAATTAAATTTTTGCATACCGTTTGTTTTCTCTCTCATCCTTACTGGTTAAAATTCAAAATAGCAGACAAATGTGACGCAACGCTAAACCTGAGTACCAATTCTAATCCTTATTCGAATTTCGCAGCCATAAAAACCTACACTCAGGCAACATATAAGTACTTGTTCAGAAAGATGAGAAGTAAGAGTCTTCCACTCCATATCGAACATGTAACAAACATCTGAAATTTGCCTATAATAAGGCTTTTCAGTTTGATGAAGGAAATTCAATGTCCTCGCATAGAGTAAAAGCACTTTATTTTGATGTGTTTGGCACAGTTGTGGACTGGTACTCCTCGGTAACAAGGGAAGGCCAGAAGCTGTCCGAAAAGCTGGGTCAACCTGTTCCGTGGGGCGAATTTGTGACGAAATGGCGGGTGGAAGGTTACCTCAAGGCACTTGGCGAGATTTCTTCTGGTAATGCAGCCATTACTCCAACTGAAACAATTCACAGGAACAAACTTACTGCTCTGCTGGATGAATATGGCGTGACCGGCTTGAGTGATTCCGAGATCACTCATTTTAACAGAGTATGGAACCGGCTTGATGCATGGGACGATGCGCGCGAAGGGCTCTTGCTGCTCAAGAAAGACTTCATGATTCTTCCGTTCTCCAACGGGGATATCCGTTGTCTTCTGGATATAAGCCGATGCAATGAGTTGCCTTGGGATGGGATTATCTCGGCAGATTTTTTCAAGAAAGTGAAGCCGGATCCAACGATCTATCATGATGCCGCAGAACTTCTTCAGTTCGATCCATCGGAAATTATGATGGTTGCTTGCCATGCGCAGGATTTAATCGGCGCGAGTAATGCGGGTTTCGAGACAGCGTATGTAAATCGCCCTTTTGAATATGGCCCTGATGGGTTCGTCGAAGAGAAGCCCGTATCTTTTGACTATGACGTCGACAGTTTCATCGAACTTGCGGAAATTTTAAGCGATGCAAGGTGAGCCCGTTTCGCTCATGGTTGACATTAGTCCAGCTCTATATTTTCCTCCGGTATCTCGCTGCCCTGAATTCGGTTGCTGATAATCCATTTATTAAGCGGCGTGTTGCTGGCGCCCGAGGAATAATTCTTTAATGTTGAGTAAAAGATATAGAATTTATCGCCAACCGGCTCCGCCGTCGCTACCTGATACTGATCCCACTCGTAGAAATAGGTCGTTTCCGTTCCGCTCATAGTGATTTTGCCACTGGAGCTCACATCAACATCGTCAATTTGAGTCTCGCTTGTGGATTCGGTGCGATGGACCTTTTCCGTATTGACGACGAGGCGCTTGATCTCTCCAACATAATCATAGTCGGGGTTTTGCAGGGTTTTCATTGCAATCTCGACCAGTTCAGTATCGTCGGTCGCGGATTTGGGCATACGGACCAGTTGGCGCGCTTTATTGTAGTTTTCTTCATAGCGTCCAACCACATCGTCGATCCGTGCGAGGAGAGCAACTCTCTCTTCATATGTATCATGCTTGAGCAGCTTCGCATATTCCGCCGCCTCACTAACCAGGAGGCGCTTTCCTGCGAGTGTCTGCCGGACCTCATCGGCACGGCCTTCCGTCAGGAAATGCTGGGCTTGTTGTTGACGATCTGACGGATCGAATCCATCAAAGAAGGACAGGCTGTCGGCTTCTATTTCGACGTTGCGCGTCAGGTTGGCGGAAAAGGTATTTACCTCATTATCAATTTTGCCGACGACTTCCCGGAGGTATCGCTCCATCCTGTCCACATCTCTGATGTCATAGGCACCGCCTTCCTCGACAGTTGCGCGGGTTTCAGGCAGATAGGCCCGTTTCTTAATCTCGGGAAGGGGTTGATAGATTTGTATCGCTGCCTTTCGGGCTGCGGCGAGGGATCGGAGCCAGTTTGCCAACTCACCATTTTTAAAGGGTTGTTGTGGTGTATTGGGGATGGCCAGCCCGCTAATTTCTGCATTGATAGCCGACAGGCGTTCTTGCACATTTCCAAGTTCCGCCAGCTCTTTTGCGGCATGATCTTTACCGAACTGAGCCATTGCTTCAAATTTTTGAAAGGCGTTGCTGGCCGCGACGACATCCGGGTCTTCAGCGAAGTCGGAAAACCGACCGAGAGCCGTACGATATTTGTCGAGCGCGTTATCTATTTTTTCGACATAGCCCGGATCCTGGAACGGCTTGGGGCCCGCCTTGTCTACTGTATCCATGGCGCTTTCGACATCCCGTTTGAGCTTTTTAACCTGGACACGCTGATGGGAAATCATTTGTGCGGATGTCGTTTGGGAATTGGCCTTAGCTGCCGGCTGCGAGCTGGATTTTGCCTGAGTGGAAGTCTGGGAAGACTGTGTATTGCTGCTTGCGGACGGATCAAGCAGGGAATTGAGTTGAGCTACCAGAGCATTATAGCGTTCATCCGCCGCCTTCCATGCTGGCTGGGAATGATCTGCTGCGCTGTCGAGCCGCTGACGCGTCAATTTCAACAGTTTTAATGTCCGGTTTACCGTACTCTTGTTGACATTCGTTTTCCCTGCGAACTGCTGTTCATATCGTTCAATGTCCGCCATTGAATCGGAGACATTTTTGTCGACGGCAGTATCGGCAACGGCGGTGCCCATAAAGATAAAAGAGAGCAGAAGTGCGGCAGAGATCAGTCTTCGCATGTCAGAAAATTCCGTAGGCTGTTAGTGTAGAAGGCGTATTTTAATATACTGTTGCTTATTACTGCGAACGAGGAAATGACATTAATTTATAAGTCTTTGCGGCGCAAGTTCAGGGCGTGAATTGGAGGTGTCCTGAAAAGGACACCTCCGGCAGTATCAGTTTTTAAACTTCCGGATTTCACCGGAAGCAAGACGTTCGCGATAGGAATAGAATTCCTTTTTTACAATCTTCATCAGGAAGTAAAGCGCGAAGATGTTGACGACAGCCATGGCGAAAATGGCCGCATCAGAGAAGTCGATAACCGGTCCAAGGCTTGCCGCTGCGCCGATAATCACGAAGGCGCAGAAGATCAGCTTGAAGATCAACTCCGTCGTTTTCCCTTCACCAAAGAGGTAGGTCCAGGCTTTCAGGCCATAGTAGGACCAGGAAATCATCGTTGAGAAGGCAAACAGAATTACCGCGATCGCGAGAACATACGGGAACCAGCTAATCGCGGAACCAAAGGCCGCAGATGTCAGAGCAACGCCCGAGGTGCCACCCACCGTTGCGATTGATGATCCATCAAGCACATAATTGCCAGTTGCCGGATCAATAATCAATTGACCTGTGATCGTAATAACCAGTGCCGTCATGGTACAGATGACAACTGTATCGATGAAAGGCTCCAGCAGAGATACAACTCCCTCCGTGACAGGCTCTTTTGTCCTAACGGCGGAATGCGCAATCGCAGCGGAACCAACACCGGCCTCGTTAGAGAAGGCAGCCCGCTTGAATCCCTGGATCAGCGCGCCGACAAATCCACCGGCGATGCCGAGACCTGTAAAGGCACCTTCAAAAATTTGGCCGAAAGCCCAGGCAATCTGATCATAATTCACGATGAGGATGATAATGGCGGCTGCCACATACATGATGCCCATGAACGGGACAACTTTCTCCGTTACCCGCGCGATTGACTTCATACCGCCGACAATAACGGCAAAAACGATGATGGCGAAGGCCACACCTGTAATCCAGCCCGGATATTCGCCTACGATGCCGGCAATCTGTGCATGGGCCTGGTTGGCCTGGAACATATTGCCGCCACCAAGCGATCCCAGAATACAGAAAATAGCGAAGAGAATGGCGAGTAGCTTGCCACCCGGAATGCCAAGTTCTTTGAACCCTTTCGAAATATAATACATCGGACCACCGGAAACGGTCCCGTCTTCATATTCGTTACGGTACTTCACACCCAAGGTACATTCCGTGAATTTTGAGGCCATGCCGAGTAGTCCGGCAAGGATCATCCAGAATGTTGCGCCCGGCCCCCCGATGCCAACGGCAACGGCGACGCCAGCAATATTACCGAGGCCAACCGTGCCGGAAAGTGCGGTCGCAAGCGCCTGGAAATGGCTTACTTCACCTGCGTCGTTCGGATCGGAATAATCACCTTTTACCAAGCTGATGGCATGTCCAAAAAAGCGAAATTGTACGAAACCGAAATAAATGGTGAAAATTGATGCCGCAATCACCAGCCACATGACGATCCAGGGAAAGCTGGTGCCCGGAATGGGAGCAAAAATCAGGCCGACAAAGGGCCCTGTGACTGTCGCGAATGCTTCATTGACTTTCTGGTCCAACGTCATTGCCTCTTGGGCAAACGCAGGACTGACCGCGAGCATTGCCGCGATCTGTACAAACAATGCTGTAAATACTTTTCTCATAACAACCCCCTCTATCCAATCACCGTTACCGGGACATGTGCGCTCATCACCAGATTGGACGTTGAGCTTCCGAAAAAGCGCTCGGCCAAACCGCCGCTGGAAGAGCGGCCGATAATAATCTGCTCGGCATTCTCTTCCTTGGCGACCGTATTAAGGATCTCTGCGACATGACCGTGCCGAACGACACCACGCGCCTGAAGGCCCGCTTTCTTCAACTCTTCCACCGCAGGATCGACGACCCTTTGCATCGCGGTAGAGATTTCGTTTTCACGGCGTTTATGCCGCTCTGCATTTTCTTCAGGTGTCTGGAATGAATAGGGTGACCATTCAACGACATAGACGACCAGAAGCTCACAGTCCTTGATGAGGCCAGCAAGTCGCTTGCCATACTCAAGTACGCGCTCCCCCGATTTATGGCCGTCAAGACCAATAACCAGTGTTGTTGCCATCTTCTCTTCCCCTCCTCTAGATTGCCAATCGGCTAAAAATATCCTCGAAAGATGAAACTGCTTTCGAAAATTGGGGGAAAACCGGAAATTGGCTTTTACGCGAATATTTCATAAATTTATCCCCCGGTTGTCATGATAGGTTAAAAATCACAGACGGGGAATAAACTTGAGAATTGTTTTCAACTGGCCCGTAAACAAGATAGTTTTTTTGCATAGTCTATCTGCTGGATGCGTAGTAAAAGAAGCATCGGCTGTTTTGTTTAAATTATAAATTTCAATAGGATGCGGAAAAATTGAATTTGGGAAAAGCCGCATGCTATCAGATAGCGGTATTTAACCGGTAAAGCGAAAGAAAACCGCCTCAATTTATTGATTCTATTGTTCAGGAATGGAAAATTGATGAATTTCAGTCTGATTCGCCATACTGGGATCAATCCGAACGGTATGTCCGCAATGAAAAATCAAAACACGAGAAGACGCCATTCTTAAATTCGGTTAGGGTAATATTCCGTCAAAAATAAAAAGGAACCACAATGGCGTATGAACATATAATGTTTGAGAAAAATGATGGAATTGCGATTGTAACTCTTAACCGGCCAGACAAACTAAATGCCTGGACCCGGATCATGGAACGGGAAGTTCGCAATGCCGTGGAAGACGCGGATAAAGACGATGGTATCCGCGTTATTGTGCTGACCGGCGCAGGGAGGGGCTTTTGCGCAGGCGCCGATATGGATCTTCTTAGCGGGATCGAGGATGGCTCGGAAAAGCGCGAACCGGGCGCAGTATACGGAACCGAGCCTTATAACGTCGCGATCCGGGCTGATTTCCAAACGCAATATTCTTATTTCCCATCTATCAGCAAACCTATCATTGGTGCAATTAACGGGCCCGCCGCCGGGCTCGGTATGGTTATCTCGCTTTACTGCGATATGCGGTTCGCCAGTCGGGAGGCTGTCTTCATGACGGCGTTTGCCAAGCGGGGCCTGATTGCGGAGCATGGGATTTCATGGATGTTACCTCAGCTGATCGGTCATTCCGCGGCCCTTGATCTTTTGTTGTCTTCGCGCAAGGTAACAGCGGAGGAGGCCTTGAGGCTTGGGCTTGTTAATCAGGTCCATGACGCCGATGCGCTGCTACCCGCAGTGATCGCTTATGCAAAAGATCTTGCAAATAATGTCTCTCCGCGTTCGATGGCGGTGATGAAACGTCAAGTATATACCGCCCAGTTCCAGACATTGAGTGAGGCCGTTGCAACGGGAAATGAGGAGATGTTGAAAAGCTTCGCGAGCGAGGACTTCAAGGAAGGGGTTGCACATTTCCTTGAAAAGCGGCCCGCCAATTTTTCCGGAAAATAAGCTTAGCTCGTATCGTCACCCCGACGCCTGACAGGGTGACGATCCTGAAACATGATCAGCTTTCAGGATGTTTGGCCGCTAGCTGAGCTCTCAAGTTTGAAATGTTGGAGAGCAGTTCCGCCGTGCTTGTCGGCTTCTCTGCCGGTGGCATATTCTCCTGTTCTGCCCGAAGAAGCGCACGAATATCATCTTCCCAGGCTTTCAGAATTTCGCTCTGGTTTTCCGGCGTGAGATTGGTGTCATTCAGGACATCATGCGGAGTATCATAGTGATCTGCCGGGTCTTCGCGTAATTTATCGAGATCAAACGGTTTGTTTGCCATCATATCCTCCTTCGGTTGATAAAAAGAAACTCAATGTCGGCTAGTCTTCATAGCGAAACCCAAGTTTCAGGATAACCTGATAGTGAGCAACCGCCCCGTCTTTGACATGTCCCCGGATTTCCTTTGTTTCAAACCACTCGATATTGCGAATGGTCTTGGACGCCTTGGCGATTGCCTGCTCAATCGCGTCCTCAACGGAAGTGGATGAGCTTCCAACCAGCTCGGTAATAGAATAAATATTGTCACTCATTATACTTGCTCCTTTCTAATAAGGGTGCGCAGAGATAGGCCTTTATAGCTTGGGGATTTGCCAATGTTCCCCGTCTCCTTCATCCTGTAAGTCGGTATCAAGGATGACAATAATAAGGCAGCGGTAGGTATAGGATCGTTGTGCCTTGCCGGAAGGCGCGTTCAGCCAAGCGCGTAGTGCCGCACTGCCACCTGCCGACTATTTTTCTGCTATTATAAGAGTTAGGTAGGAGAGAGGCGGAATGCAACCTGTGCACTCCGCCCGGGAACATCAGCCATACCGGTAAGGACGCCCGGCTTTTTGCATATCGGCGTTATATTGCTTGAATATATCGACGACTTTCTTTTTTGTGGGAGATTCAGAGGCGATCTCATCCCAGAAAACCGTGGCGGCCTGCTCCACCGTATCCCACTCCGCGTCCGGAATGGTGGTAAGCTCCATTTTTGTGCCATTGACCCGGAGTGAGGCTTCGCCGCCCCAATACCACCACTGCCGATAATAATGCGAGGAATCAAAAGTGATTTTGACCAGCTCTTTCAGATTTTCCGGCAGTTCATTCCACCGGTCCATGTTGGCGAAGAATGAGCCTGCCCAGGCGCCGGAAATATTGTTGGTCAGGAAGTAATTCGTGACGTCCGCCCAGCCAACTGTGTAGTCCTCGGTAATCCCGGACCAGGCAATGCCGTCGAGCTCACCGGTCTGAACGGCGACTTCAATGTCTTCCCATGGCAGGGTAACGGGAACGACGCCAAACTGGCTCAGGAATCTTCCGGCAGTCGGGAAGGTGAAAACCCGCTTGCCTTTCAGGTCCTCTAGGCTGTTGATCGGATCCTTGGTTGCGAAATGGCAGGGGTCCCAGGCGCCGGCTGAAATATGCTTTACTCCGACCTTCGAGTATTCTTCATCCCAGATTTCATTCAGTCCATATTGATTGAAGAGGACCGGCACATCGAGGGAATAGCGGCTGGCAAACGGGAAATAACCGCCAAAAACGGTAACCTCGGTTGGAGAAGCCATGGAGTCGTCGTCGGACTGCACCGCATCGATAGTACCTTTTTGCATGGCACGAAAGAGTTCGCCTGTCGGAACCAGCTGATCGGCAAAATAAAGCTCGATCTGCATCTGGTCTCCGGCAATTTTGTTGAAACTGTCGATGGCAGGTTTGATGACATGCTCAGCAAGGGCAGGACCGGCATAAGTTTGCAGGCGCCACTTGATCGTTGATTGTGCATGAACTGCAGGCGCGGCGAATGAAGAAGCGGCAGCAACACCAGCGCCTTTAATAAAACTACGTCTTGTCGTCATTTCTATCTCCTTCTTTTTTAAGATTGGCATTGGTATTCCAACACCGTCTTTCTTCCCGGTCAGCCGGGTTATCGTTATTTCCCGTAAATATAATCCGGCAGCCAGAGTGCGATCTCGGGGAATGCCATTACCAGACCAAGCGCAAAGATCATCACGCCGACAAACGGCAGAATGGACCCGTAAATGTCACGAAGTGTAATCTCTGGCGGGGCCATCGCCCGCATCAGGAATAAATTATAGCCAAAGGGCGGTGTCATATAGGCAATCTGTGTCGTGATGGTGTAGAGCACGCCGTACCAGATTAGGTCGAAGCCGAGCTCGCCGACCAGAGGAATATATAGTGGAGCAACGATGACCAGCATTGCCGTGTCGTCAAGGAAGGTTCCCATTAACAGGAATGAAAGCTGCATCAAGATCAGGATCACCCAGGGTGACAGGCCCAGCTGTTCGGTAAACAAATTTTCGATCGCTTTAACAGCGCCAAGTCCATCAAATACCGCACCGAAACCAAGCGCCGCCAGGATAATCCACATGAACATGCAGGAGATGCCAAGGGTCTGGCGAACCGAGTTTTCAAAGACCTGCCGGGTCATGCGCTTTTTGAGGACTGCGGCAACGAAAGCGGTTAGTGCGCCGATAGCCGAGCTTTCTACAAGGCTGGTCCAGCCATTAACAAAAGGCACCATCATCGCCGCGAAAATGGCAAGCGGTAACAGGCCGGCACGTAGAAGCCGAAGTTTCTCGGCCATGCCGACATCTCTCGCTTCCGCCTTGAGCGCCGGACCGAGTGAGGGGTTAATGCGGCAGCGAATGGCGATGTAGAGGATAAAGAATGCTGCCATCATCAGGCCGGGCAGGATGCCGGCCAGCCATAACTGGCCGACGGGCTGACGGGCTATCATAGCGTAAAGCACCAGAACGACTGAGGGGGGCACGAGAATGCCGAGAGAGGACCCGGCCTGTATAACGCCGGTGACCATGCGTTTGTCATAACCGCGCCTGAGAAGCTCCGGCAAGGCGATGGTGGCGCCGATGGCCATACCAGCGACGGAAAGACCGTTCATCGCTGAGATCAGCACCATCAGCGCGATCGTACCAATCGCGAGGCCGCCGTTTATCGGACCCATCCAGATATGAAACATTTTGTAAAGATCATCGGCAATCCGGGATTCTGATAGGACATACCCCATGAATATGAACATCGGTAACGTCAGGAGCGGATACCATTTCATCAGCTTCATGGCGGAAGCGAAGGGAATGTCGGCCCCTCCCGTTCCCCAAAGCAGCAAGGCGGATATCGCCGCGACGGCACCGATAGCGCCGAACACCCTCTGACCGGTTAAAAGCAGGAGCATCATGCTTGAAAACATCAGGAGGGCGATCATCTCATAGGACATCAGGCGGCCTCGCTTTTGAGTTTCAGAATGTCCTTGAAAAGCTCCGAGACTGCTTGCAGCAGCATCATGACAATGCCGAGGCACATTACGATTTTGATAGGCCAGATATAGGGGCGCCAGGCCGTCGGACTGCGCTCTCCGTACTCCAGTGAATAAATCGTACTTTCGAAACCGCCATAAAGGAGAACACCGAGATAGAACAAAAGCATGAACACGGTAGCCGTATCGAAGGCCGCTTTGCGCCTGTCGGACCAGTTTGCATAGAACAAATCCATGCGGACGTTTGATCCGAGTTGGATGGAGTATGCGCCGCCGAGGATATAATATCCCACCATTAAGAATTGGGCGATTTCAAGTGTCCAGAGAGAGGGCAAGAAAAAGGTTTTCGAGATGGAAGACCATAGCAAGACGGCCATCATGGCGAAGATACCATACATGATGAAACGGCCGACACGGTAGTTGATCTTGTCAACAACGCGGATATATGCGGCCATCCAACGCCTCATGCGGTGCGGACCCTTGTCTTTTCGCGGGTTATTGCGAAAAGAGCCTGTTGAAGAAGATTACAGAGCGTGCCGGCAACCGCTTTTTGGGAGTTGACATCACGGATCAGGTCATTCCGGATCTCGAACATGACATTCAATCTGCCCTTGTCAACTGCATGGACTTTGAGCGTATGGGTGACGCCGTCAGAGGCGCTGTAGGGTTCATTCCGCTGAATGTCATAGATTGTGGCATTTTTCGCAACCGAGAGCAGAGCATCTGCGAGCCGCGTATCTGTATCGTGAAGAATGCCGATTTCCACGTCACGTTTCTCTCCTGAATATACAGGCGTAAAGCTGTGGATCGTAACAATAACGGAATTGTCTTTTACGGCGCTGGTGATCCTCTTTTTGAAGGGCATGTAAAACTGTTGAATGCGCTGGTTTTTCTCGAACGCTGATAAGTCCTTGTTGCCGGGAATGGTAATTCCATCGCTCTCCTCGCAGATTGCATCTTTCTGATCGGGGGATCGATTGCAGTCATACAGTAACCGGGAATATTCACATGCGACCAGAGAGGCATTCAGTTGTTCTTGCAGGTTTTTTGCGACGGCCAATGCACCGGGGTCCCATGCAATGTGGCTCATCTGTTCGTCGGGAGTTAGCCCTAGACCGTTGTATTTTTCAGGGATGAAGTTGCTCGCATGTTCGCAAACGAGGAGGATAGACATGCCTTCGTCACGAAGGCTTTTTATATTTTGTTCCGGTTCGGTCACATCCTGCATTCTAACTCCGCACCTCTGCTCCCTATAAACTTCCCTGCCCCGCAATCTGTTGTCAATAGATTTTGAAATTTCCCTATGGTCCTGAAAAGGACGCATCGTTGGGCGCGGGAAGGATCGGCGGATGGTCCGTGGATTAAGCGGGCAATGGCTTTTTGGGAGGTTTGTAGAATGCGAAAATAATCTGTGCGGTGCCGGCAAACAGTCCCAAACTCACCCCGATCTGCAGGGCCAGATTATACGACCCCAACTGGTCAAACAGCCACCCGCCACCGAATGCGCCCATAAAGCTGCCGATCTGATGACTGAAAAAGGCAAATCCCTGGATCATTGCCTGCCAGCGCAAACCGAACATTTCAACAACAGACCCGGCAACCAGCGGAGAAACGCCAAGCCACAAAAATCCCATGACCGCCGCGAACAGGATTGTTGTCGAGGGCGTCGGCGGCAGCATGAAATATAAGGCAATGACCAGTGAGCGCGATATATATATCATGCCAAGCAGGACCATCTTTGGCCATCTGCCGCCTGCCCAGCCAAAGAAAATGCTGCCAAGGACGTTGAATCCGGCAATGATGCCAAGCGCCGATGCGCCAAGCATCGGGTCCATTCCGCAGAGAAGAAGATAGGACGGCAAATGGGTGGTGATAAAGATGAGCTGCATGCCGCAGACAAAATAGGCGATTGCCATCACCACAAATGGAACATGGCGAAACGCGACGCCAATTGCGGCACCTGCTGATAGCCTGTCGGTATTGTCGGGAGACAATTCTAGTGGTGCCTCTTTATCGACCCGCCCGGCTATCCAGGCAGAGGGCACGATTAAAAGGGCAAGTATTGCAAATCCGATAAGACCGACCCGCCAGTCGTAAAATGATTCTAGGAATTGACCCAATGGAGCAGTCATGATCGCGCCGACCGATCCCGCGGCGGAGACAATGCCGAGCGCGGTACTCCGGATGGACGCGGGCACCAATCGGGATGTCACCGAGAGGGTCATGGCAAAAGAGGCGCAGGCCATTGCGACACCGACACAAAGCCCGGCGCCCAAAATCACCATGAGGACACCATTTGCACTTGCAAGAAGCGACATGCCGATGACATAGGAAATGGCGCCGGCCACCATGACCGGCCGGAAACCCCAGCGATCGGCAAACATGCCCGCCAAAGGCTGGAAAATGCCCCAGATCAGGTTTTGAATAGCAATTGCAAAAGTGAAGTCCGTAATGGTGACAGCGATGTCGCCGGTCAAGGACGGCATGAATAGCCCCAGGCTTTGCCGCAATCCGAAACTCAAGCTGAGCATGATCGCTGCGGCAATAAGAATGGGGAGAACAGGCTTGAGGGCAGCGGTGTTGTTCATAATATTTAGAATTCTTATTGTTTTTATTGACGATAGTACAGCTGGCCGGCTGTTGGCAAATGATGTTTGGGAAATGTGGCCGGAAAAGCTCTACTCCGATTCAACGGGATTGACAATCCGAAACACAGGTTTTGAATGAGGACAGGGACGCCTCAGTCCGTGGTTTGAAAAAAGAAGTTGTACCCCGAGGCCGGACAAGGCCTCAGGCTCTATAGGAGTCGTCTGATAATCCAGCTAGACGTTGGATACGAGTGCCAGTTTATACCCTTTGTTCGAGGTAGCCGCATTTTCTTCGGGGTTGACCATTCGTTCTATGCCCGAAAATGGCATTGGTTTTCCAAAGAAGTAACCCTGAGCTTCGAGGCACCCAATTTCTCTCAGGAAATTGAGATCTTCCTGGTCCTCAACGCCTTCTGCTAGCGAGCTGATCTGTAGCCCGTTGGCCAATACGATTGTTGCGCGGGCAATAGCCGCTGAATGAGGACTTCCAGACACACCGCTAATAAAGGAACGATCAATTTTGATCTTGTCAAAAGGAAAGGCCTGCAGCATCGAAAGAGAAGAATAACCGGTACCAAAGTCATCCATCGCAAGGGATATGCCGATTTGCTTCAATTTTTGCACGACATGCAACGTATGAAGATGGTCTTCTATAATGCTGGTTTCTGTAATTTCGAGTTCCAGCCTTTGATGCGCAAGGCACGTTTCTTTCAGAATTTGACGCACCTTTGCGGGAAGGTCACCTGCTGTCAATTGCGCCGGTGCGACGTTTACCGCAATTTTATATGGTTTGCTCCACTTTGCTGCGCATTCGCATGCAGTACGGAGAACCCACTCGCCAATAGGGATAATCAATCCTGTTTCTTCAGCAAGTGGAATAAAGTCATTCGGAGAAATCAGGCCTCGCTCAGCGTGATTCCAGCGCAGCAAAACCTCAAAACCGATGAGGTCGCCAGTCGTTACATCATTTTGTGGCTGATAATATAGTTCGAGTTCGTCACGCTCAATGGCATGTCTTAAGTCCATCGCCAGAGCACTAAGAGTGCGCTTCTCCTCGTCAATATTACGATCATAAACCACAATGTTGGCGCCTTTGTTATGTGCCGCTCTGGTAAGAGCGAGCTCAGCTTGACCCGGGAGAAGGGCAATCTCATCGGCATTTTCTGGGAAGTGGGAAATGCCGGCGTTCAGATGCAGATTAAATAATTGTCCGTTATCCTCGATGGGAGCCTCAACAGCCAATTCCAGCTTCTGAAAAAACGAGCTGATACTGCTATTCGAAAACAACTGCATTGAAATCGCAACCAGCGTATCGCCCCGGCCTCGCGCAATTATCTCATTCTCTGTGCAAGCTTTTGAAAGCCGCTCTGCGACGATACAGATAACGCGGTCATTTACATGCTGACCATGGACTTCCCGTATCTGGCGCAGACCTTCCAATTCCAGTAGCGCAAAAGCGAGTTTCGCCGTCATATTTCCTTTGTCGAAGTAGCTGCTTTCCATCTTTTGCAAAGCTTTCTGGAAGAGCGGCAACCCGGTGAGGGGATCTGTCTGCGACAGGTGACGAATATGTTCTGCTGCTTCGATTTTGCTTTTGCTGTCGAGGATATTCAGAGAAAAGCCGGATCCGACCATTAGAACCATGACGCCAATCGTGCCGAAAATCAGAAGTTTATCTGGAAGTAGTGACGGGGGCACATAAACGTTCGGATCAGCTGTAATGGAAAAAGCGGCCATACCGACAAAATGTGTGAGCAGGATGGCAAGAAAAAAGCTGAGCGCCGAGCCGTAACGGCAAAACCGTGTCACGGGACGGGCGATCCTGTTTGCCGTAATGGCACCAAAAAACATACCCAGCAAGATAGAAGCTATGACGAGCGTTTTGTCCCAATGGGTCTCGCCCGCCACAATATAGGCGGACATGCCCATGTAATGCATCAACGCGATCCCGCCGCCCACAATTAGGCCGCCGAGCTCAATAAAAGTGCTGGATTTCGTAACGGCCGAAACCAGGAATCCCAGAATGCAAACAAAAATAATCGTAAAAAACGAAGCGATGGTTAGGTTGGGCTGATAGCCGCAGGTTACTCCGGGCTGAAAGCTTACCATGGCCAGAAAATGCGTACTCCAGATCGTGCATCCGCCCGCGAGCCCGGCGACAAAAACCCAATGGGCTTTTTTAACGCCTGTTGTAACCCGTGTCCGCTCAAACAGCCGGACTGTTATAACGGATCCGATAGCGCACAGGGCCAAGGCCAGCACAGCGATATCCAGGCTGTGCCCGTGAACAAGATGGAGAAATGAAGCAGTCATGAAAATGAAAACCAAAGCTGAATTTATTCAAAATAGCTGTGGAGGCTAACCCCAATAGATGAAGTAATTGTAAACAAATTCTGCTGAATAAGAATGAATATAATAGTAACTCGATCAACTTATCAGAGCGCGGCCATGAAATAATTCTTAATAAATGAGTTTTATTACTATTCAATAACAATCAAAAAGAGAATTTTATAATGGCTGCTTATTTACCGAAAATGATGAAAGCATATTATTAAAAGATGATATCAAGTAAAGTTGATTTGAATCAAAGTTTTCCCGCGTATTATTTGAGTAACGTGACGGCGCACACATTCTATATGGTTTTTGGCCAATATTCGATGCAAATCAGGGTTTGACCTTTTCCAAGGTTGAGTGTCGGGACGGTAAGATATAAAACCCTAACGCATATTATTATCATTAATGATGTTATCCAATTAAAGACCAGTTATCCGGAGTAAAATTGTGCTATTTAAGCTTTGTCATTTGATAAAGTGAACGATGATGGATGTTTATGGCATGATTCCGACGTGAGACATCCGTTGAGGCTTGTTGCCGTTTCTGCCCATTGTTAGGTTTGAAGGATTGAGAGCTTGTCCATACAATCAACTATAAGACTTTTCGGTCTCGCCGCATTTGTCATGCTGGTGGCTGCTTGTGAAAATGAAAAAACGCAAGCGGCGGCTCCGTCTGCTCCGCCAGCTGCTGAAGTTGGGTTTGTGACATTGCAGCCTTCCACAATCAATCTGGTGGCAGAGATGCCCGGACGGACCGTTGCATTTCGCAAGGCTGACGTACGTCCTCAAGTTGATGGCATAATCAAAAAGCGAAGTTTCACGGAAGGCGCCTATGTAGAGGCCGGCCAGCAACTTTATCAGATTGATAAAGACAGATATCAGGCGGAACTGGATTCGGCACAGGCGGAACTGGCGCGGGAGCGAGCCAATCTTGAGCTGGCAACAAAGACCCGCTTACGGTACGAGGCATTGCTCAAATCCCGCACCGCCAGCGAGCAGAGCTATGATGATGCTGTCGCGGCGGAAGCGCAAAGCAAGGCGGCGATTGCTGCCGCACAGGCCGGTGTCGACAAGGCCCGGATTGAGCTCAACTATACAAATGTCGTCGCACCGCTATCCGGCCAGATCGGCGCGTCAACTGACTCTGAAGGGGCCCTGGTAACTGCCAGCCAGGCCGAGGCGCTTGCCACGATAACGCAGCTTGATCCTATCTATGTGGATGTGACGCAGGCTGGGGGCAAACTCCTGAAAATCAAGGACGCCATTGCTGCCGGACGTGTGACCGGGCTGGATGAAGCAAATATAGAGGTGCGGCTCGTATTGGATGCAACAGGCCAGAAATATCCGCTTGCCGGCAAGCTGGAGTTTTCTGATGTAACCGTTAATGAAACAACAGGGTCCGTCCGCTTGCGCGCAGTGTTCCCGAATCCGGACAAGATATTGCTGCCGGGCATGTTTGTACGCGGCTATGTGGATCAGGGGCGTATCGAGAACGCCTATCTCGTTCCCCAGCGCGCTGTTATGCGGCGCCCCGACGGCGGCGCCTATGTGTATCTCGTCGGCGATGAGAATAAGGTCCTCTCGAAAGATGTTACAATCGAGCAATCACGGAATGAAGACTGGGTCGTGACGTCAGGGATTGAGCCTGGAGGCCGCGTCATCGTTGATGGATTGCAGCGTATCGCTCCCGGCATGACAGTCACTCCCAAAGACATTGATGCTGATGTCGCGTCATCCAAAAGTACAAAAGGTTGAGGGCGGTATAGATGGCAAGATACTTTATTGATCGCCCGGTCTTCGCCTGGGTGATTGCCTTGGTGATCATGCTGGCAGGCGGCATCTCGGTTCTGCAGTTGCCGATCGAGCAATATCCATCAATCGCACCCCCGGCAGTTCAGATATCCGCCGTCTATCCTGGCGCATCGGCGCTGACGGTTGAGAATACCGTGACGCAGAATATCGAGCAGGAGATGAATGGCCTCGATAATCTGCGTTATATGTCATCCATCAGTGATTCCACGGGCGCCTCTACTATTACTTTGACCTTTAATCCGGAGGCGGATCCGGATATCGCCCAGGTGCAGGTCCAGAACAAGCTGCAGGCTGCGACATCACGGTTGCCGACGGAAGTCCAGCAGCAAGGTATCGTTGTCTCGAAATCCAGCGGCTCATTTCTGATGGTGGTCGGCTTCGTCTCTGGCAACGGTGGTATCAGCGCTTCGGATCTCGCAGACTATGTGGTGACCTCGGTGAAAGATCCGATTGCCCGGATCAATGGCGTAGGTAGCGTAACCGTGTTCGGCTCGCAGCATGCGATGCGTATCTGGCTCGATCCGAACAAGCTGATCAGCTACGGCATTACGGTATCGGAAGTTCGTAATGCGATTGTTGTCCAAAATACAGAGGTGACTGCGGGGCAGATCGGCGGAACTCCCTCCGTTCCCGGTCAGCAGATCAATGCCACGATCACGGCGCAAAGCCGTCTGCAAACACCTGAAGAATTTGCCAATATTCTGCTCCGCGTTAATACGGATGGATCGCAGGTCAGGCTTGGGGATATTGCGCGGATCGAAATTGGCGCGGAGAGCTACGATACTGTCGCCCGCTATAACGGACAGGAAGCGGTCGGCGTTGGTATTAATCTCGCGACCGGGGCCAATGCGCTGGAAACGGCGGAAGCTGTGGAAAAGCGCATTAATGAGTTGAAGGCTTTTTTCCCTGCTGATGTGGAGGTTGTCTATCCTTACGATACAACACCGTTTGTCCGTGTTTCCATCGAGGAGGTTGTCAAAACGCTGTTTGAGGCCATTGTCCTCGTGTTTCTTGTCATGCTCCTGTTTCTTCAGAACCTGCGCGCGACCCTTATTCCGACGATTGCTGTGCCGATCGTGCTCCTTGGAACATTCGGTATCCTTGCGGCTTTTGGTTATTCCATCAACACGCTGACAATGTTCGCGATGGTGCTGGCCATCGGCCTTCTTGTGGATGACGCGATTGTCGTCGTGGAAAATGTGGAGCGGGTTATGGCGGAAGATGGGTTGCCGCCGCGCGAGGCCACCCGTAAATCCATGGGGCAGATAACGGGGGCGCTGATCGGCATCGCGCTGGTGCTCTCTGCCGTCTTCATACCGATGGCCTTCTTCTCTGGGTCGACTGGCGCCATTTACCGGCAATTCTCAATTACCATTGTTTCTGCAATGATTTTGTCAGTGGTTGTCGCAATCGTGCTGACACCAGCGCTCTGCGCAACGATCCTGAAACCAGCCAATGGTGGCCCGCATTCAAAGCGCGGCTTCTTCGGCTGGTTCAATCGTGGATTTGATTCTCTTAACCGGTTCTATCAAGGCAGCGTTGGCCATGTGGTTAACCGCAAGTGGCGCTATATACTGATGTACGTCATCCTATTGGGCGGGCTCGCTTTCCTATTTATGCGCTTGCCAACCTCTTTTCTTCCCGATGAAGATCAGGGAATTATGTTCGCAATGGTCCAAACTCCGGCTGGTGCGTCTCAGGAGCGGACGGTCGATGTACTCAAAAAGCTTGAGAAACATTTTCTGGAAGACGAGAAGGAAGATGTAAACGGTATCTTCACGGTGGCTGGATTCAGCTTCGCCGGAAGCGGGCAGAACTCGGGCATTGCCTTTATCAATCTTAAAGACTGGTCGGAGCGAACAGAGCCGCAGCAGTCAGTGAAGGCAATTATTGGCCGAGCCTATGGCGCTTTCGCGCAAATACGCGAAGCGATGGTGTTTGCTTTTGCACCCCCTGCCATTCTTGAGCTTGGCGTTGCGGGCGGCTTCGATATGCAGTTGGTGGACCGCAGCGGTATCGGGCATGATGCTTTGACCGCTGCCAGAAATCAGTTGTTGGGAATGGCGGCGCAAAATCCGAATGTTGCCGGAGTTCGTCCAAACGGCCTGAGTGACACGCCGCAGTTTGACATCAACATAGACCAGGAAAAAGCGGGCGCGCTTGGCCTCAGCATCGCGGATATTAATCAGACCCTGACAGCGGCCTGGGCGCCGTCATATGTCAACGACTTCATGGAAAACGGCCGGGTGAAAAAGGTTTACATGCAGGCGGATGCCCGCTTTCGGATGATGCCGGATGACCTGGGCAACTGGTATGTCAGAAATGACAAAGGCGAGATGGTGCCATTCGCGGCCTTCGCGTCCACCGAATGGAGTTTCGGATCCCCGCAGCTTGAACGGTTTAACGGCTTATCTTCCCTTAATATTCAAGGGTCGGCAGCACCGGGCGTGAGCTCAGGCGAGGCCATGATCGCGATGGAAGAGATGGTGTCGAAACTGCCTGCGGGCGTTGGATTGGAATGGACTGGTCTTTCCTATGAAGAGCGGGCGGCGGGCGAGCAGGCTCCTGCGCTATACGCCCTGTCTGTCATTGTCGTCTTCCTTTGTCTTGCGGCACTTTATGAAAGCTGGTCGATCCCGTTCTCGGTGCTCATGATTGTGCCGCTTGGCGTATTGGGGGCTGTCATTGCGGCCTTGCTCAGGGGGCTGCCCGATGACATCTATTTTCAGGTCGCGATTTTGACAACGATTGGCTTGTCCGCGAAAAACGCTATCCTGATTGTTGAATATGCGCGGGATCTCCATGATCAGGGTATGGAATTGATGGCTGCAACAGTCGAAGCCGCACGTCAGCGGTTGCGGCCAATTATTATGACTTCAATGGCCTTCACTCTTGGCGTTCTTCCTCTCGCATTGAGTACGGGTGCGGGCGCCGGGGCGCGAATTGCCGTTGGCACTGGTGTTATTGGCGGCATGCTTGCGGCGACTGTTCTGGCGATCTTCTTCGTCCCTCTGTTTTTCATGATTATTGTCAGGATTTTTTCAAAGAACCGTCGGGCCCCTGAAAAATCTTCTACGGCATCTGAGGAGGCTTGAAGAATGAAGGTTTCTCAGATTGTGTTTTGGACATTGCCGCTAACTATGATCTACTATTGAGGCAGGGCGCAGTTGCTGCAGCCAGATTTTCAAAGGCATTCCGATCTCGGCGCCATCCTCACGCGCATGCACATTGACGTTTGATATAACGCCTGTTTCAAAGGCTGATATGGCATCGCCGATGCGGGCGGTTTCGTGGGAGACCGTTACTGCTGAGACACCACGATCATCCAGGGCCGGTAATCGCGAGATGCCGGCCTCACTGGTAATGATCCCGGCGTCATTAAAAACAGCGACCCTGGCGGCTGCCTTTAATGCCCTGTCTGGATTGCCGCCAATAAGGCATCCATGAGAGCCAGTGATCACGATCCTGTTTTTATCCTCGGCCGTTACTAGTGAGGCAGAATCGACGAGCACGAGTGATAGCCCGCTTTTTTCCAATATTCTCTCGTGGCGCGTCTCTTCGACATGCGGCAAGTGTTCCTCAGCTTGAGGTGCCCGCGCCAGAGCCATGGCTGCTTTCTCGACAGCCATGCCGGGTTCAACACCACATGCTTTTGCAACAGAATTCACAACGCTGATAATACCCCGGTTCAGGGCATCCTGTGCGGAGCCGATCAGACAGGATTCGCAATCCATGGCTGCTGCGGCCATCCCAACATTAGCCAGGGCCAGAACACCAGCCACGCCAGCTTTCTCAAATCCGATTCCCGCGTCATTGAAGAGAATGGCACGAAGATTGGCCGCCGAGGCAAGGGACGCAGGGTAAATTCCGCCATGAGAGCCGGATATTACAACCCTGCCTTTCATTGACCCGTCGGTGTCTGTAATCGAGTCGAGTAAAAGAGATTCTTTTGTCATTTGATGACCTTACATAGCTTGACTTCGGGCTTCAATCTGTTTCAAATACCGGCAATATGAATTCCGGTTAACGGAACGCTTTGGAGAAAGTATGCCGAATATATCGCCTGTAAAAGGCTCCATAGCTCGGGCTGCGCGCGTTCTGGACGTGTTGTCACTGGCGCCTGACGGTGCGGACCTCAACGAAATAGTAGAACGGTCGAAATTCACGAAAACGACGACTTTTCGGGTGTTGTCGTCATTGCGCGATGTTGACTATGTTTTTCAGGATCCGGCAAGCCGGTCTTATCGGCTTGGTTCGAAACTGGCTGAGCTTGCCAGGGTTGCGGATCGCATCGATGTAGGCGCCCTCGCTGAACGGGGAATGACGCGCTTGGCGGATATGTCAGAGGACACCGTCTTTCTCTCTATTCCGGAAGGACACACATCCATTTGCATTAACCGGAAAGTCGGGGCATTCCCGATCCGAACCCTTACTCTGGATAAGGGAGATCGGCGGCCGTTAGGCGTGGGGGCTGGCTCTCTGGCTTTATTCTGTTCCTTGCCGGAGGAAAAGCGCGCGGCTATGTGTCGCATCAATAGGAGCTGGCTGGCTGATTACGGGGTTACGGAAGAGCTCCTCGAAAGGGAGTTTCAGTTCTTTCAAACCAATGGCTACGCCCTCAATTCCGGAGGTGTTGTTAGCGGGATGAGCGCCATTGCCGTTCCGGTCATAACCGATAGTGGTCGGCCGGTTGCCGCGCTGGCGGTCGGCGCGATCAATGACAGGATGGGTCAGGCACGTATCGACAACCTCTTGCTGCCAGAACTTAAAAGAGAGGCGCACAGTCTGGCTGACCGACTGAACGCGCTGGAAAAGGAAAATAGTACATGACAACTGTTGGTCACAATTTTGAACGCGGTCGATCATTATTGCAGATGATGGAGCGTATTCGTGCCTTCGAGGAACAGGCTTGTCTGGCTGCGGAACGGGATAAGCTGGTGCTGGGGGCGATCCATCCATCTATCGGCCAGGAGGCGGTGGCCGCGGGCATCATGCATAACCTCGAAAAGGAGGATATCCTGCTGTCCACGCATCGTGGTCACGGGCATACCCTTGCCAAGGGGGCGAGTTCCCTTGCAATGATGCGCGAGTTGCTCGGTCGTGAAGGCGGATGTTGTGGTGGTAAGGGCGGTTCCATGCATATCGCCGATTTTGATGTCGGCATGCTTGGCGCGAATGGTGTCGTTGGCGCAAACATTACGATTGCTGCGGGCGCGGCACATGCGATCAAGCTGGCGGGCGATAAAAGAATTGTGGTTGATATCTTTGGCGATGGTGCCATCAACCGTGGCCCGTTTCTGGAAGGTATAAACTGGGCCGTTGTGTTCAAACTGCCGATCCTGTTTGTTTGCGAAGATAATCAGTATTCCGCGACCACGAGAACGAAAACCATGACCGCCGGTGATGGAGCTGCTGCACGGGCTGCCTCTCTTGGTATGCGCTCAACGACAGTTGATGGAAATGATGTCGAGCTTGTTGCCGATACAATGGCTGAGATTGCGTCACGGCTGCGCGCCGGTGGTGCACCCGAGTTCCTTCATGCAAAAACCTACCGCCGGACCGGACATACGTCTTTTGATCCGGCTGGATATCGCCCGGCAGGAGAACCGGAAGAGGAAGAAAAAAGAAATGATCCGATTGCACGGCAGCGCACCATTCTTCAGGAGGCCGGTATGACTCCTGCCGATCTAGAGCAGCTTCACGAGGATGCGCAGAACGAAATGATTGATGTTTTGAAACAGGCAGCGGATACACCGTTCCCGGCGACGGAAACCGCGTTTGACGATGTGCAGGATATCGGAAGTCCCGCAGTGGAGGCCTATTGATGCCAAAATTAACATATCGGGACGCAAGTATTGCTGCCATCCGGCAATCCATGCAGGAGGATTCGACTGTTTGGTGCGTCGGAGAGGATTTGGGTCGGGGCGGCGTGTTCGGCCAGTATAAGGGCTTGCGCGAGGAATTTGGCGAAGCTCGGATTTCCGACGCGCCCATCTCGGAAGCGGCGATCATGGGTGCGGCCTTCGGCGCCGCGATGACGGGGACACGGCCTGTTGTCGAGATGCGGTTTTCCGATTTTGCACTCTGCGCAACGGATGAACTTGTCAATCAGATCGCCAAGGCGCGGTTTATGTTCGGCGGGCAATCGCGTGCGCCCATGGTTGTTCGCAAACCTATGGGGCTGTGGCGTTCCTCTGCGGCGCAACATTCGCAGTCTCTGGAAAGCTGGTACGCCCATATTCCGGGCCTTGTTGTCGCCTGTCCCGGAACTCCGCAGGATAATTATTCCATGCTGAAGGCGGCAATCGCCTGTGATGATCCCGTTGTTTATCTGGAACACAAGGGTATCTGGGATAACGAGGGCGATGTCGATTTTGATGAACAATATGAGTTTGGCAAGGCACGCATACGGACCGAAGGGTCGGATGTCACCATTGTGAGTTGGTCAAATACCGCCAACCTTGCTGTAGAGGCGGCGGAGAAGCTTTCCCGTGAAGGAATTGGCGCCGAAGTCATCGACCTTCGTAGTCTTTGGCCATGGGATAAGGAGGCGGTCCTCAACAGTGTTGCAAAAACCGGGCATCTGGTTGTTGCTCATGAGGCCGTCGCAGTTGGAGGGTTTGGTGCCGAGGTTGTTGCAACAGTGGCGGAGCAGGCCGGACATCAGTTGGAAGGGCCTGTCCGTCGTCTGGGTGCCCCGCGTTCCCTGGTTCCCTATGCACCCAACCTCGAAGATATGCTGCGTGTTACGACAAATATGATTGTGGCCGCTGCGAAAGACACATTGGAAAAAGGCAAGTAAATGATATCAAATGAAATGACGGGTGGTGAAGCGCTGGTGCGGATGTTACAGGCCCATAAGGCTGGACCGATGTTCGGCATGGGCGGCTTTCAGCTGCTGCCGTTCTATGATGCGGCGCGGCGTCTCGGGCTTAACCATAACCTGATCAACGACGAGCGCTGCGCGGTATTCGCGGCGGATGCCTATTCAAAGGTGTCCAATCGCGTCGGGTTGGTCGACGCAACTTTGGGGCCGGGGGCAACAAATCTTGTTACCGGTCTGGTGGAAGCTCTGAATGCCGGTACACCAATGGTTGCCATCATCGGTGATGCGCATCGTGATCATGCCGGAAAGAACATGACGCAGGAGACGGATCAGGTGTCCATCTTGCGTCCGGCATGTAAGGAACTTTTGAAAGTTGAAGCCATTCACCGTATCCCGGAAATACTACGCCGGGCATATGCTATAGCGACGTCGGGGCGTCCGGGACCGGTAGTTGTGAATGTGCCTGAAGACATCGCGCATGGAACCTATAATTTCGAGCCGGAGGATTTTGAGGTTGATCCCGCGCATGCCGCGATACCGGCACTTCGTTGTCGCCCTGATGCAGATGCAACGGCAAAGGCGGCGGAACTCATTGCGAAAGCAAAGCGGCCGATGATTCTATGTGGCGGCGGCGTTCACTTGTCGGATGCGTGTGACGAGGTCACAAAGCTTGCTGAAAGCTGCAATATTCCAGTATGCCATACATTAACCGGTAAAGGATCTATTTCTTGTGCAAGCCCATTGAACGCGGGACTATTTGGCCGTTATGACCGGATCGCCAATGACCTGATCGCCAAGAGTGACTGTCTGTTGGTCGTCGGGTGCAAGCTTGGCGAGATCGCCACTAAAAGATACACAATCCCCGAAGCAAAAGGGCCGGTTATTCATCTGGATATCGTCGCTGAGGAAATGGGTCGGACTTATGAGCCGGCGCTGAAGCTTTGGGGTGATGCCAAATCCGGCCTTCGGGATTTGAGTGCATTGCTTGAGGCAAGTGCCGCAAAGCAGCGCGCAGCGCGGGAAGCCTATGTTGCGGAAATTCCCAAGAAAATGGGTGCATGGCGCGAAGATGTTTCGGAGCGTCTGCATTCTGATGAAAGCCCCGTCCATATGGCCCGCCTGATTACGGAAGTGAATAGACTGCTGCCGGAAGATGGTTATCTCGTTGCGGATGGCGGTTTTGCTGCGCATTGGGGCGGCTTGCTCTTCGATACCAAAAAGGCCGGACGCGGTTTCGTGCCTGACAGGGGGTTCGCTTCTATCGGCTACGGTCTGCCGGGCGCCATGGGTGTGCAGTTGGCGGCACCGGATGCGGTCGTCGTCGGCCTGACCGGAGACGGCGGGTTCAATATGGTGATTGGAGAGCTGGAAACTGCCCGCCGCATGAACCTGGGCGTGACAATCATTGTGGTTAACAATGCTGCCTCAGGATATGTCAAGGCATTACAGCATCTGATGTATGGCGACGGGAATTACCAGTCGTCGGAGTTGTCGGAAACGAATTATGCTAGTGTGGCGAATGCTATGGGATGCCATGGCGTGCGTGTCGAGAGCCCTGATCAGCTTGAAGCGGCGTTGCAAAGCGCATTTGCTGAGAAAGATCGCCCAAGTGTGATAGATGTAGTCGTAACGAGGGACCCCGCACGGATGCTTCCTGCGGTGGACAACAGGACCGTTCAGGTCAAAAAAGGAGACCGCGTTGCATAAAAGCGCGGAAACAATAAAGTAGGGAAGGATAAAAAATGAAACTCTATGCTTTGATTGCCTCAGCACTGATAGGTGTTGCAAGTATCTCGCCGTCATATGCGGCGGATTATAAATCCGAATATAAGGTATCGACCGTCGTTCCGGCGCCATTTCCTTGGGGAATCGCTGCGGACAAATGGATTGAGCTTGTTCGGGAACGGACCGATGGCCGTGTGAATATGAAGGCCTATCCGGGAACTCAACTCGTCGCCGGAGAGCAGACAAAGGAATTCACGGCTGTGCGCCGCGGTGCCATTGACATGTCTGTCAGCTCGACGATCAACTGGTCGCCCCAGATTCCCGAGATGAACGTTTTTGCATTGCCGTTCCTCATTCCCGACTATGAGGCAATGGACGCGCTCACGGGTGGTCCGGTCGGGGAAAAGATTTTCGAAATTGTTCGTTCAAATGGTGTTGAGCCACTGGCCTGGGCCGAGAATGGTTTCCGCGAACTCACAAACTCAAAACAGGAAGTGCGGGCACCGGAAGATCTGGCGGGCATGAAAATTCGCGTTGTCGGATCCCCTTTGTTTAACGACATCTTTACAGCATTCGGCGCCAACCCGGCGCAGATGAGCTGGGCGGACGCGAAACCTGCCCTGACGACAGGTGCTGTTGATGGCCAGGAAAATCCGCTGACGATTTTCACGATTGCCAAGATGCATCTGGTTGGTCAGAAATATGTGACAACCTGGGGATATGTTGCTGATCCGCTGATCTTTGCGGTTAGCCACGAAGTATGGAACGATTTCACGCCTGAAGATCAAGAAATCATTCGTCAGGCCGCTGTCGAGGCCGGCGCATATGGTATTGAAGTGGCGCGTAAAGGTCTCACCAATGGAGACGATACTCTTTACAAGGAGCTGGAAGGACTTGGTGTTACGGTGACGCATCTTACGGATGAGGAGCGTCAGAAGTTTGTTGACGCAACGCGTGACGTCTATGCCAAATGGACGGAAATTATTGGCCCGGACCTGGTTAAGTCCGCTGAAGAAAGCGTAGCCAACAAGTAAGCCAGTCCTTGATTTCGACCGAACCGGGGGCTCAAAATTCCAACGTGATTTTTGAGCCTTCGGCACTTTTCAAATGAGAACAATCCTATGGAACAGCAACAATCTGCCGAAACAGATGAAAATGATCCGATAAAACCGCCTTTTCGAATAGAGGAGGCCATTGGCGCTCTGGCCATGGGATTGATCTGCGTAATCAGTATACTGAATGTCATCGTTCGTTATGCGACGGATGTGTCTTTTGCCTTTACCGAAGAATATTCTGTCTTTCTCCTTGTCATCGTTACTTTTGTTGGTGCCGGGCTTGCCTATACAAATAATGGGCATATCAGTATTGCAATTCTTGTCAACTGGCTTGGCGGACGCTGGGCCATGCTCCTTAAAACAATCTCGTTTCTTGCCTCGATTTCCCTGTTTGCGATGCTTGTCTATTATGGCGGCGATCTGACCTATGATGAATATCGCTTTGACGAAACCTCTCCGGCACTCGGCTATCCGACCTGGATGTACACGATCTGGCTGCCTTTGCTCTCCGTCGCCATCCTGTTTAGAATAGTTCAGGTGGCCTGGATTGAAGCGAGGAAAAAAGGATGAGCCCGCATTTCATCCTTTTAGGATCGCTTTTCGTTTTTTTGATTGCCGGTACGCCCATTTCCGTAGCGTTGGGTCTGTCCGGTGTTATTGCAATCTTCTTTGGCCTCGACATGGATGCTGTCGCCAATATGGGCACCATAGCCTATGCCAGCATTGCAAAATATCCGCTTATAGCAATTCCCCTGTTCATCCTGACTGGAATGATATTCGAACGTTCCGGTGTCGCGGAGCGGCTGGTGGAGCTATCGCGGGCAATAGTCGGTCCTCGCCGTGGTGGTCTGGCGCTCGTGGCCATTCTTGTCTGCCTTATCATGGGGGGCATGTCCGGATCCGGCCCGGCAGATGCCGCGGCAGTAGCGACCGTCATGATTCCCAGCATGATGAAAGAGGGGTATCCGAAGGCATTTTCCGCCAGTATTATTGCGGCATCGGCCTCAACCGCCATTCTTATCCCTCCCTCCATCGCTCTGATCGTTTACTCAATCATGGTGCCGGGAGTTGATCTCAGAGCCTTGTTCGCCGCGGGGCTTTTCCCTGGCCTATTGGCAGGACTCGCTATCGCGGTGCCCGCAATCATAATCAGCCGTCGGCAAGGATTTGGTGCAGAGGGTGGTGCCGCCATCCGCCCGCCTCTCGGCCGAAGTTTTGTCAGAGCGCTGCCCGGATTGTTCGCACCGGTAATCATATTGGGTGGCTTGAGAAGCGGGCTTTTCACGCCGACCGAAGCGGCGGCTGTCGCTGTCTTTTATGGCTTGATTGTCGGTCTGCTTTTGCATCGGTCAATGGGACTTCGGGATATCTATAACGTGCTTGCGGAATCCGCCCAGATTTCTGCCGTTGTCATGGTCATTATCTCACTGGCCGGGATTTTCGCCTTCGCGGGTTCAATCCTCGGGACATTCGACGTCGCGGCCGAATATATTCTGTCTATCTCGGAAGAGCCGATGATTGTGCTGCTGCTAGTCATGGGACTTGTCCTGCTGGCCGGAATGGTTCTGGATGGTGTCTCCATATATCTGATTGCATTACCCCTGTTGATGCCAATCATGGCCACTCTTGGCTGGAATCAGGTATGGTTTGGCGTCCTTATGGCGATGAATGTGGCCATTGGCCAGTTTACGCCACCGGTTGCCGTCAATCTGATGGTGACGGCCAGAATTGCGAATGTGCCGATTGAGGCGACCATGCGCTGGATCATCTGGCCTATTCTGGCCATGATACTGTCGGTTGGGCTCGTTATCGCCTTTCCGTCGATCGCATTGTGGCTTCCCTCCGTCCTTGGATACAAGGTTTAGCCCTATCTCATTTGGATAGAAGAGCCGGACGCAGCCCATTTGGTGACAATGGGCCTAACGCATGGCATTATTTTATTCAGTTTAGCAGATGGGAACGAGCTGAGAAGCCTGTCGCCTCTGCCGAGAGCTCTAATGAAATGGACACAGCGAAGGATAGCGTCATGCGATGGCGGGGTGGACGGCGCAGCGGGAATATAGAAGACAGACGTGGGCAGCGTGCCGGGGGACTTGGCCGGAGCCGGGGCATCCCTATTCGTCTGCCGAGAGGGCGCAGCGGCAAAATAGGCATTGTGGGCATTCTTGCCATTGTAGGCATTTCCCTTTTTCTTGGAATTGACCCGACAGTCATTTTGCAGGGTGGCCTGCAACAAGGGGGCGTGCAATCAACGTCTCAATCAGAACTGCCACGTACCGCTGCAAATGATGACCTGACCGAGTTCGTCTCTGTTGTGCTTGCGGACACCGAAGATACATGGCGTGCCGTGTTTGCGAATGCAGATCAAACATATCAGGAGCCGACGCTGGTATTATTCTCCGACTCGGTTCAGTCCGCTTGTGGATTTGCGCAGTCTGCCATGGGCCCGTTCTATTGTCCGGGTGATCAGAAAGTATATCTGGATCTGTCATTTTTCAACGAACTTAGGAACCGGTTTGACGCCCCCGGTGATTTCGCGCAGGCTTATGTTATTGCCCATGAAGTGGGCCATCATATTCAGACACTCTTGGGCATCTCGCAAAAAGTTCATGAGCAGAGGAGCCGTCTGAGTGAAACGGAGGGCAACAAGCTCTCAGTCCGGCTTGAGCTGCAGGCAGATTGCCTCGCGGGTGTCTGGGCCTTTCACGCTGATCAAACACGCCAGATACTTGAACCGGGAGATATCGATGAGGCGCTCAATGCGGCGACGGCGATTGGCGATGACCGGCTGCAAAAGCAGGCGACAGGTATGGTCGTGCCGGACTCCTTTACCCATGGTTCATCGGCACAGCGAGTGCGTTGGTTTAAGACGGGCTTTAAAGACGGAAATGTAAATAGCTGCGATACGTTTTCCGCAGGCGACCTATAAGAAATTCGTCCGGAGCGGAGGCCTCCAGCCTCCGCTCCGGGAATTTCTACTGGAACAGGTAATTCGGCAGCCACAAGGCGATTGCCGGGAACAATACAATCAGGAATAGCCCTGCCAGCTCGACCACTGTATATGGACCGACGGACCAATAGATATCCTTCATTGTGACGTCCGGAGGAGCAACCGATCTTAAATAGAAAAGGTTGAACCCGAACGGCGGCGTCATATAGCTTATCTCCATCATAACGACGAAGAGAATGCCAAACCAGACCGGATCGAAGCCATGGCTTGCGACCAGTGGTAGGAAAACCGGTAGAGTAATCAGCATGATGCCGACCGGATCAAGGACCATTCCGAGGATAAACAGGACAAACATCATGAAGGCGAGCGCACCCCATTTCCCGCCCGGTATCTGCTCCGTAATGTGAGTGATAAACTCTTCCGCTCCCATTGCTGTATAGGCCATCGAGTAAGCATGGGCCGCAAACACAATCCAGGTAATGATCGTTGTCAGCCGGAAAGTACGAAGAGAAGATTGTGAGATCACTTTCCAGGTTAGTTTCCGGTTTATCGCGCTGGCAACCAGTGCACCGAAAACGCCAACTGCGGCGGCTTCTGTGACCGTCGCATAACCACCAAAAATGGCGCCGAGGACGATGAAGATAATGAAAATAGGCAGAAAGACGGACCGCAGAGCGCTTATCTTCTCACCCCAGCTCGCTCTTTCTTCCGGCGGCAGGGAAGGGCCAAGGTGAGGCTGAAACCAGCATCTTACACCGATATAAATTGAGACCAGAGCAAACAGGAGCAAACCCGGGAAAACGCCGGCCGCAAACAACTTTCCGATCGATACCTCTGTAATCAGGGCGTACAGGACCATCAGGATGGAAGGCGGGATCAGTATTCCCCAACCACCGCCGGCATTAATTGCCCCCAGAGCAAGACGTTTGTCATAGCCACGGTTGAGCATTTGGGGGAGCGCTATGGTTCCCATCGTAACCACAGCGGCGCCTGAAATGCCCGACATGGCCGCGAAGATTGTACAGATGCCGACAGTGCCGATAGCCAAACCGCCACGCACGCCTCCCCACCATAAATGCATCATGCGGTAAAGATCATGCGCGACCCCGCTGCGCTCGAGAAGCATTGCCATAAACACATAAAGCGGAATTGCGATGAGTGAAGATGTTTCCATCAGGTCCCACATTTTTGAAGCAATCAGATAGAATGCAATGGGACCTTGCTCAAAGTAGAGAAAGATAACGGACAGGCCGCCCAGAACGAATGCCAATGGCACGCCGAGCATTATGAAAAAGAACAGGAAGCCGAAGAAGAGAAGTGTAAGGGTCTCAATACTCAGGAGCTCATACATTATACCGACTCCTTCTCATCGACAGCGTCGTCAACAACTGGTCCAAAGGCGCTTTCGTCTACGTCATAACCAAGCAGGATCATGATGTCCGCAATCAGCTTCACGATGCCCTGTAACAGCAATAAGATCGCCGCAACGAAAATCATGGATTTGGAGGGCCAGATCGGAGGACGCCAGGTTGTTTCGTAACTGACCTCAAGTCGCGAGATACTGTCATAAGCCATCGAATAACTCTCATTTAACAGAACGCCGAGAAATAAGAAGAACAGGAAGGAAGTTGCAATGTCGGTCAGTGCCTTCTTTCGCGCCGAAAAATGAGCGTAAAACAAATCGACGTTGACATGATCACGGCGTGCAAGCAAATAGCCGCCACCAATAATTGCATAAACACCGAATATCATTTTCGATGCCAGAGCCGACCAGGATATTGGGCTTTGCGTTATATAACGCATGATGACGTCGCTCATAAGCAGTATGAACAAGATTAGGACCGCATAACTGGCAATCCGACCGATCCATACATTTGTCCTAGTAACTGCACGGGCAAATGCGGTTATGGCATCCATGAAAGCCTCCAGTTCAATTTGATCAATTGGGCATTTTCAGACACCGGCATAAGCGCGACCAGTCATTTTAAGGTCGTGTGCAATTCTTGCTCTATGCGGAAGCCTTTGCAATTATATGCAAAAGCTTCCGTAAAATGAGCTAATCAGCTTGTGCCGAGTATTGACAGAACTGGGTGTTCTTAGACGTACCCCATTCCCTTGAGGAAGTTGACGAGCATTTCAGTTGCTTTCGTCGCATTCCCTCCCTTAGCACTTTCTTCTGTCAGAATAGCGCCTGAGGCTTCAGAGAATTTTGCAAGCACATCTGGTGGGAATTGACTGACCGTAACATTTTGCTCAGCAAGCCCCTTCGAGAGCGCCAGCTTTTCTTTATACTGATACTCTGTCGTGCGTTTCCAGAAGCGCATATCGAGCAGGTTGAAAAATTCTGATCGAAGGTCCGGAGACAGATTATCTATGGCCTGCTGGTTCATAATCAGCGTGTCCATGGCGAGGCCCATGGTCGGCTTCATGTGGAACTTGGCGACTTCCCACAGGCTCATGGACAGGGCGCCCTGTGCCGCTCCCCAATGGGCACCATCGACGACACCGCTCGCCAAGCTCGAGTACAACTCGGGGCCGGCAATATTCTGTGTCGACGCTCCCGCGGCCTCAAGGAATTTCAGGTAGCTGCCGGAAGAGCGCAATTTCAACGCAGAGAAATCTTCAATTGAATTGATAGGCTTTGAGACAACCAGTTCCGTCGGGTAGACTTTTTCCGCACGGCTGACGACGCCGTGGATTGCCAGATCCTCGTTAAACATGGCTTCAAAACCCATGTTCTTGAGGTAATGCGCAAACTCCCATGGTTCACGGAAAGTTCCGGGGACGCCCAAAGCCAGTCCGGCTGTTGAGGCCTCGCCAAGAATGTAGCCCGGGGAAATTGTCCCCATTTCAACCACGCCTTTGCGTACGATATTAAAAATCTCGCCGCCTTTGGCGAATTCGCCCGCGCCAAAAAGCTGGAGTTCGAATTGACCTTCAGTGTTTGTTTTAAGCTCTTCTGCAATGACAGCAAGGCTATCGCCAAAAGATGACGAGGCTTTTGGCCAATGTGATTGAACTTTCCAGGTCACCTTTTCGGCGGCCGTCGCTTTTCCGATAAAAGCAGGCGCAGCAAGAGCCGCTGCACCACCAGCCAGCGCACCACGCCGACTAATAAGTGTTTTTTCCTTTGTCATGATATTCCTCCCATTGTGCGATTGTATTGTCCCACCAATACATTCATCTTTTTCGTTAGTTTTTATACCGCAGCGTTTTTTTAGTTTTGGGAATATGCATCAGAGCAACGGCAACACGAACGGAAAATTTGCTTTTCTCTTTTATCGTAAAGACCGATCTCAATACATTCCGCTAAGATGATATAATAAAGGATCAGAATTGACAAGCCTTTGGGGAACAGACAGTTTTCAAATTCTAGGCCATTAAAGAGATAACTGCGAAAGCCGTCTGCCAATATATTACAAAGATAACACAATCCGGATTTAGAATGTCTTATCCGGTTCAGGTCCCTTTACGGCGTTAGTGCAGGATGTATATAACTAATCTGGACGGCCTTATGCTGATCTGACATATGAGCTTTTTCTGGTTTCAGATTGAAGGAGGCTTTGCGCTATGCGTATCAGTTGCTTTGACAGCTGAAATAGCAAGTCATTATACGAAGCGTAATTTTAAGGTGTATGAAAGAAAGAATTAATGCGCGTAGCAATCGTACAGTCCAACTATATACCCTGGAAGGGGTACTTCGATCTCATAGCTTCAGTGGACCGGTTTATTCTCTATGATGATATGCAATTTACACGTCGGGACTGGCGTAACAGAAACAAAATCAAGACACCACAAGGCTTGACATGGCTAACTGTGCCGGTTCTGTCAAAAGGTAAATATTTTCAGACTATTAAAGATACCCGAATAGATGGGACGGCATGGGCAGCAAAGCACTGGAAATCAATTGAAACAAATTATGCGCGCGCGCCTCATTTCAAAATGATGGCAGATATTTTCAGGCCTGCGTATGAAAAAGATATCCCGGATTTTCTATCTGAACTCAACGCTAAACTCATTCGTAAAGTTTGTGAATTTCTGAATATTGATGCAATCGTAGAAAGCTCAGCGGATTATGATCTGGTCGACGGGCCGAGCGCGCGTCTGGCGGACCTGTGTAAGCAGGTTGGTGCAGACGTATATGTTTCTGGTCCGTTGGCGCGCGATTATCTCGATATATCGCTATTTTCAGAGAAGGGCGTCGAGGTTGAATGGTTTGATTACTCAGGATATCCGATCTACGATCAGCTTTGGGGCGAATTCGAGCACGGGGTAAGCATCTTGGATCTGATCTCAAATACAGGTTTAACGGCTCCAAACTATATGAAGAATGTTTGATTTTTTGAAGAAGGATTCCGGATTTGGAGTTGGCTGAAATATTCAAAGACGAGGAGCAGAGTGCACGCCTGAGGGCTGAGGCCGAATTCGGTCAGCGTGAAATACAGCCGTTTTTTGAAGATGATAACCTGCCGGGCTCTGTTCTTGAGGTTGGATGCGGCACCGGGTTTCTTTTATCGCAGCTTGCTGAAAAGTATAAAGATAGTTCATTTTCGGGCGTTGAGCCGATTGGCTCCGGCTTTTCGCAGTTTGAAGATACCTTGAATGCTATTGAAAGCCGGTACACAAATATAACCTTTATCCGCAAGCGTATCGAGGATGTGAAGAGCGACGAAAAATATGATCTGATATATTCGGTCAATGTGTTCGAGCATCTGGATGATTGGCGGGAAGCTATCGACATATGTTTATCAATGTTGAATATAAACGGCCGTCTGGTCATTTTGTGCCCGAACTACTGGATACCGTATGAGTCCCATTTCTCGCTTCCTATTATCGGGTCCAAGTCTCTTACCTATAAAATATTTTCAAAAAAAATTTTGGAAATGGAAGAGGCATATGACGCGCACGGATTATGGAAATCTTTAAATTTTGTCACAGCGCCGCAAATAAAAAAATACTGTCATTCAAGAGATTATACTCTCGAGTTTGATACGGCGGTTATGGCTCGCATGCTCGACCGATTGGATGAAGACCCTGAGTTTAAGAAGCGACAAAGTGCGCTTGCCACTATTGCCATCATAGCCAATCGGTGTGGCGCCGGGTTCGTCCTGCGTAGTTTGCCCGCGCGTTGGGGGGCCTATATGAAAGCCGTTATTCGCGCAAAAACCTCTACTGCATCGATCTAAATGCTGGCTGCATGAAGGGTTTGGCGACAAGATGGTGCTACCCAACTCGATTGCATCGGTTTATCTTTTATCAACTCTCGTCAAGCTTGCGGGCAATAACCCAGTATTTGGTACTCTCAATGATTTCGTAGCCTGCATCCCGAACAAGATTTTGTTGAAATTGTTCTACATAGGTTGGAAGGCCCGCAATATTATTTGGGGTTGCATTGTCAAACGCTATGAAAGGTGCTTGAAGTTGGCGCAATGACGTTACCAGTATATTACGCGTTTCCTCGCGATGGCCGAAGAAGAAAGGCGCTTTTTGAGTGAGTGCAGGCTGAGTCCCTGCCAACCGCACCATGTTAAGGGCGAGTCCGCTGATCCATCTCAACCCCGGGCTCTCTGTTTCCAGATTTTTTAACTCTTCGGCTTTTTCGAGTGTGTAGGTGCAGAGTTCAGGAGAGGCATTAATACCGTCCAGGCAGGGCCTTAAATGACCATCAATTCTTTCGGAGACCGCGGACACAAAATCTTTGGAAATCACTCGTCTCACCGGATTGCCAAAAATAAACGGTATTATCAGCAAGATCAGGATAAAGGACCAGACTATCCGGTCCGTCTTGAGCCCTAAAGAAAGCTTCGGCAGGACGAGTAAGGTATAGAGGAGGAACGGTATCCACATATTCAAAATATGAAAGCGGTTCATTACGTAGGGACCGATAGCAATGATCAAACCGACAATGACAACATTTTGAAACTCGATTGAGGAAAGGGGATCTTTATCCTTTATCGAGATCAGATACCGGGAGAACAAAATCAAAATATGAATCATCACTATCACGAAGGGCGCCAAGAGATAGGCCGAGAGCCCTGCGAACCCGCTTGAACCACTCTCAATTTTCTCACGCATAATCTGGAGCAACTCGGCAGATGTGGAAACGAGCGATCCCTCAAAGAGAATAGCGATAAACAGGGCGCTGGATATTACTAGGCAGAATGCGAAGACGATGCCTGAGACCATCAGGCTCAAAAATCCCTGTCTTGCACTTTGAATAAAGAGAGCAAATCCCAATGCAAGAATGCAGTATATGCTGGTTTCAAAGTTATAAAATAGAAACAGCGGAGAGACTGCTCCAGAAATTGCCGCACTGGCGAGCCATCCAGATCTTGCCAAATAATAAGCGAGGAGGACTGTCACCGGGACCATCAGAAACCGAACCGGCAACAGATTGGGGGTGTGGTATGTATCGGCAACTCCGGACATCATTCCCGAAAAGACGAAGAGAACGAGAATGATTGCCGCCCATAGTAACTGGTTGGTCTTTCCATTAAGGCGCTGGTAAATGATGCCTATGATCAATGCACAAAAGAAGACATTGATGAGTTTCAACAGCGACATGGTTCCGCCTAACGTTTCGAAAAACGGAACAATCCGGAACCCTGCAATCATATCATTGAGCAGGACACCATAGCCGGCAAACGCGTCGAATTCCATGCTGGCGGCTGTCTTTGTATATAATCCGGTACCCAAGACGGCGGACCAATGAATATCCATTGTCCACAACCGGCCATCTTCAATTTCCTGCTGAACACCAAACGGCAAAATACAAGTGAGAAAAATGAGTATAAGCGCCGCAATTGCGATTGACCTTGTCTTAAATCGGCCCTTGATAACCTCTGCCATTAAATAGGCGGCGACTAATGCCAGCAGGAAATCACGGGCTTTTGGTTCGTAGACAATTAAAACAGCGGCCCAGAAAACTATACCCAGCCAGGGTCGCAGCCATGGCGGAATTTTGGATGAGAGAACCCAGTGAGTGTTGTTTGGTTTTCGAAAGGCGTTGGGGGTGAATAATCCTGCGGTGAGGAAAAACCCAAACACTGCTATGCAGAGAAAACTGTAGAATGTTGCCTGGACCCGGGTATCCGGCATGGTCAGATAGGATATCTGCTCCGGCGTGAATATAATATTTTGCGGCGTTTGCTGTACCCAAAAATAGGATATTCCCAACGTCAGTAAAGTAAGGATGACTATTGAGGCGAGAACCTTGATATCAATAAGCTGTAGAATTTGGTCAACCAGAAAGATCGTCTTTCCATTGAAGGACGAGAACCCTCTTGAAAGCTTGTCTTTTGAGAAAAATGAACGGCCACTAGTCATTTCAAACTACTACTCTTAACGCAAACAGATACGGTGCTGAGATTGGAATCGCTCTCGTTGCTTGTTTTGTCTTATGACAAGATAATTGGAATTTGAAGTGGAGGCTATACAGTTACGTTCCAAAATTTCCCAGCCTCACTCTTTCATTCCTTGCTGCGTCTACTCAAGAGGCTTGCATCCTACATTCTTGCGCGATGCAATCTCGTTTCCCGATACAGAATAAACAGTCCGGCGCCGACGACCAGGGCCGCGCCCGCAAATTTCATCGGCCCCGGGATATCTCCCCAAACCAGATAGCCGATAACGGCTGACCATATGAGAGAGAGGTATTTCAGCGGTGCAACAATAACGCCTTCGGTGAGCTGGAATGCCATGACAACCAGAAGATGAGCAAAAGTCACAAGGATTCCGCCCAAAATAAACCAGCCCCATTGCTGCACAGTGGGCATATGGGTGCCGAAGGGAAGGGTAACGGCGCCCGCGATTAGCGCGACGACACTGGTATAGAACATGACCGTAACGGCGCTGTCCGCGGTGCCGAGACGACGGGTAATTAGATCCCGTGAGGCGGAGCTGACAGCGGCGAGTATGGCAAAGATGACCCAGCCGTTAAAACCCTCGACGCCGGGCTGGATCATGATGAGGACACCAAGGAAGCCAGCGAGAACGGCCAGCCAGCGGTGCCATCCAACCGGTTCGCGCAACAAAAAGGGGGAGGCGGCAGTCAATAACAAAGGGGCCGAGAAAACAAGCGCCATGGTCTCTGCAAGCGGAAGATTGATCAGAGAAATTGTGACAAACAGGCTGGCACCGAGAGCAGCAATGCTGCGAAGCAAGACGCCTTTTGGCTGGTTCAGGCGCAATATCGTTACACCGCCATTCAACTGAATTAAGACTGCGAGTACCGGAAACATCCAGATTCCGCGATAGAATAGAATTTCTCCCGCATGGAAATCCGCGGTCAGCCATTTGGTGATGGCATCCTGTGTGGTCAGCAGGAATGTCCCGGCAATCATACACAGCATGCCCTTGATGGCGTTACTATCTGATGATACCGCCGTCACGAAACGATGACGCTTGTTGTGAAAAATGGCATTGGTGAAAGCAAGAAACAAATCCCCCGAGGCCGCCATTCTATCCGAGAGCTTCAGGAACACAAGCTGGATAATGGACGGGCTGACTTAGTCCCTATGTTTTCAAATGCCGATAATAAAATCTTTTCGCCTTGGCCCGGTTGCCGCACATATCCATGGCGCACCATTGTCGGCGTCTGTTTTTGCTTTCATCCAGGAAGAGCCAGCCGCAGTTATCTCCCGGACATATTTTGACCCGGCCAATCTCGGAAGGATTTGATAGCACGGCCGCTGCCGATATTTCTATCGCTTTGGCAAGGGACGTTTCCGGTCCGTATTGCAACGATCCTTTTGGGCCTTTTGCCAAAGAGACGGCACTGCTTGTCCGGAAGTTGTTGTTGAACTCTGCAAGAAGCCCGGGCGCTGGCTGTTCAGCGTTTATCAGGGATACTAATATCTGTCGCAGATTCATTCTTAGTTGCAGGACCTTGTCCCGAAATGATCTGTGGTCCGGAATGAGAATGTTATGAAGCTCGACAGCCGCGCGCCAGGAGATGATATCATTGATATTATTAAGCTTATCTTCAATGACCGCACCTTCCGCACTCCAGTCTGCCGTGTTCACAAAGTCCAGACACAGTCGGCCGCCGACAAGACGAAATTGCGTATCCTCTTTCTTCATGCTCTATTATAACCGCTGTTATGGTTGACCATCAAGATTTATCTATATAACATAACCTTTTAATGGTTAGATTGAGATGACTTCGCATTCCGGCAACGAGATTCAGATTACATTTCAGGGCATATGGAGAGGGGTGCGAAAAATGTTTGCGCTCTCACTTTTTATTATACCCTTCGGCATGGCCTTTGGCGTGGCGGCAATTGAAAGCGGCATGTCGGTTATACAGGCGATCACGATGAGCGTTCTGGTTTTTTCTGGTGCTGCGCAGTTTGCTTCGATAGATATGTGGTCGTCGTCGTCATATGTCTCGTTATTCCTGGTGGTTCTGGCAGTAAGTGCCCGGCATATCCTGCTGGGGGCGGCGCTTTCTCCTTGGGTAAACAAGCTGGGTCGACCTACAAGGCTGTCGGCGCTTTCGGTGCTAAGCGATGCAAACTTTGCGGACTGTTTCAGTGCCTTTCGGGCCGGCGAACGTGACGTAGGTCGGCTTGTTGGTGGCGGCCTCACGCTGTGGGCGACATGGGTGATCGGTACTGTTATTGGTGCGTTTGCCGGCGAAGCATTCGGAGATCTGGATCGTTTCGGAATTGACGTCCTGATGCCGTCGTATTTTGCTGTTCTGGTGCTTATGCAGTGGCGTGTCGAATGGGAAGGTGTGAAAACCTACCTGCCTGCGATCGTGGCCTCCCTTGTTGCTGTTCTGGGGCTTTATCTGCTGCCGACCGGCTGGAATGTCGTTGTTGCCGCTTTGTCAGGCGGCCTGGTGGGAGGGCTGACCTATGGACGCTAGTCTGTATGGTTATCTGATGATTGGTTTGATGGGGGCGGTCGTTTACTTCACGCGGGTTGCAGGGTCTGAACTGATGAGCCTGTTTGAAATGACCCCGCGTCTCGAGGCTGTTTTAAAATCGATGGCATCCTCTGTGCTGGTTGCGATTGTGATTTCAGAATGTGCCAAGGGAAGTTTTCGCACCATTGTCTCGGTCGCGGTGGCAATGATTGTAATGTTTCTTCTGAAGCGATCCCTGATCGCGATTTCCGCAGGGGTCATCTGCGCGGTGCTGTTTAGTAACTTTCAATAAGCTTTAGAGGGTGCGGGTTGGTGAGAAGAAGATATCGCTATCGACCACCTTCAAACTATCAACCCACCAGCGCCCAACATTACCATTGATTATAGGATAAGAACTTCCCAGACATCTTGATTTCTATCCTATCTCCCTTTTCATAAGGTACTTTTTCGACAGTCATATCGAAGTCAATGGCGCTCATAATTCCGTCGCCCCCCTTTTCCTGGATGAGCTCCTTTATGGTATCGCCATATACGCCGACAATCTCATATAGACGATAAATACAGGGATCTGTCGGAATGGTCTGCGGGAACATTTTTGTTGGATACTCCGCGAGGATTACCGCGACATCCTGTGGAAGGCCCAGAGTTTTCACGAGCAAGTCCGCTTTGTCTCTCGGAAAAGAGTTCATTCCGAAGCAGGCAGACGTCGTAAACACCTCCGACATGCCAATTGAGTCCGCAATGCCTGCCCAGGTTAATCCGGCATTACGCTTCTTTTCCAGAATCATTTCGGTAACGTCTGCTTTATTCACGCTTTTTTCCTTTCAGTAATAATGAGGCTATCCTTTGATCTTCATCAGATTGGGAGGAACGATCGACTCCGTCTCGGATGAAGAGGGTGTGCTGAAGGCGGGCCGGACAATTTTCGGCTTGTGCGGGCCGTTGTTTGTTTCTTCCAGCGCTTCTGATCCGCTCGCCAAATCCTTCGATCGTTTTGCGAGAAACTCGACCAGATGGTTTCTAATTTTGTAGTAACCGTCATGATGAATGATATCTGCGCGGCGTCTCGGGCGAGGAATGTCAATTGTCACACTCTCAGCAACTTGCGCGAACGGACCATTTGTCATCAGAAGAACACGATCCGCCAGCAATATGGCTTCATCCACATCATGGGTAATCATGAAGACCGTTTGATCGGACCCGGACCAGATGCGGATAAGCTCATCCTGAATGGTTCCCCGGGTTAGGGCATCGAGAGCGCCGAAAGGTTCGTCCAGCAGGAGCAGTTTTGGCTGAATGGCAAAAGCGCGGGCAATGGATACGCGCTGGCGCATGCCTCCGGAAAGCTGGGAGGGTTTGCGATGTTCTGCCCCGTTTACCAGGCCGACAAGCTCGAGATAATGATAGGAATGCTCCCGCACTTTCTCTTTCGACCATTCCGGATACCGCGCCTTGACGCCGAAGATGACGTTTTTCAGGGCGGAGAGCCACGGAAGCAGGGAGTAGTTCTGAAAAACGACGCCACGATCCAGGCTCGGTCCCGATAGCTCTTTGCCATCCATCGTTACGCCGCCGCTGGTCGGGGAGTCGAGGCCTGACAGGACATTCATGATTGTCGATTTGCCACAACCTGAATGGCCAATGATGCAGACAAACTCCCCCTTATCGATATCGAAATTGACATCTTCAAACACGGTCAGGGGAGCCCCGCCATCAGGGGAGGGGTAACGCTTTGTCAGCGAGTCTACTTCAAGAAAAGGTTTGTCAGTCATGATTGCTCCTATTCCTGATACTGAACGGATCGCTGAACCCAGGCGAAGGCGGCATCAAGAAGCATGCCGACGACTCCGATAACAAGGATTGAGAAAATTACGCTCGTCAGGTCGAGGTTGTTCCATTCGTTCCAGACGTAATATCCGATGCCTGTGCCACCAACGAGCATTTCTGCAGCTACAATGACCAGCCAGGCAATACCAATTGAGATGCGCATTCCCGTCAGGATGGTCGGGGCGGCTGCGGGCAGGATAACGATGAGGGCCGTTCGCAAGGATCCGAGTTCGTGGGTTCGGGCCACATTGACCCAGTCTTTCCTGACGCCGGCGACACCGAAGGCCGTGTTGATCAGCATGGGCCATATGGAACAGATGAAGATCACAAAGATAGCCGAGGCTTGGCTATCCTTGATAATGAAGAGGGCAAGAGGCATCCAGGCCAGCGGAGAAATGGGACGCAGAACCTGGATAAAAGGATCGAATGCTTTGTAAGCGAGCGGTGACATGCCGATCAAAAAACCGACCGGTATGGCAATCAGGGCGGCCATGAAATAGCCGCTGAGGACGCGAAACAGGGAATATCCAATCTGGATGCCGATACCCTTGTCGTTGGGGCCATTGTCATAGATAGGGTTCGAGAGTTCTTCCCATGCCCTGACAATGATCGCTGACGGGGGCGGTACGCGCGCCTTCTGATCGGCGGCGCCGACGAGCTTCTCATACTCGGTAAGTTCACCAGCGGATTTAACCGCTGGTGTTGCAAGTTCCCATATTCCTAGACCAAAAACCAGAATGATAATTGATAGGAACAGAGCCTTCAGATTAAGTGACGTGAACATGTATCACGCCTTTTTGATTGCGAAGCTGTCGACATAGGCTTCCGGCTCGGCCGGATCAAAGGTCTTGCCCATTATCGTGTAGCTTTTATAGGTTTCCGTGGGCGGGGTCAGGCCAAGGTCAGTCATGATCTTGGCGCAATCTCCGGCAAGGTAGACCTGCTCGGCTACGCCCTTGTAGTCGACATCACCTTCAATGTAGCCCCAGCGCTTCATTTGGGTCAGGATCCAGACGCCCATTGAATGCCAGGGGAAAGGATCAAAGTCGATGCGGTCGGGAACATCCTTGATATTGCCCAGACCATCGGCATAGCGTCCGGTCAGGACCTGCTCGATCACCGGGACGGGCTGATTGAGATAGTTTGTCGGCGCAATGGCGGCAGAGATTTCCTTCCTGTTTTCACTCTTGTGCGCATATTGGGTTGCGTCCACCAGTGCTTTCAGCAAGGCGCCATATGTGTTTGGCATCGTGGTCGCAAATTCCTGGCTGCAGGCAAATGCGCAGCAGGGATGTCCGTCCCAGATCTCTTTTGTTAGTTTATGGATGAACCCGATTTTCTCCCAGACAGCACGCTGGTTGAACGGATCGGGAGAGAGATATCCATCGAGATTGCCGGCACGCAGGTTTGCAACCATCTCCGGCGGCGGGACGACACGAATCTGAATATCCTGATCGGGATCCAGTCCAGCTTCCGCCACATAATACCTAAGCAGGAAGTTATGCATGGAATATTCAAACGGAACACCAAATTTGAACCCCTTCCACATTTTCGGATCGTTCTTATCCAGATGATCGTTGTGCAGGACAATGGCCTGTCCGTTGATATTTTCAACGGCGGGCATCAGGAATGGTGTCGCGGTAGAACCGGCGCCCATCGTGATCGCCAGAGGCATCGGGGTGAGCATATGCGCGGCGTCATACTCTTTGTTGAGAGACTTGTCGCGGGCGACGGCCCAGCCTGCGGTTTTTATGACATCTACGTCGAGGCCGTACTTCTCATAGAACCCCAGCGGTTTTGCCATGATGATGGGCGTCGCACAGGTAATTGGCACGAAGCCCACGTTCAGCTTCGATTTTTCCGGTGTTCCAAGATTATCTAGGATAGCGGCCTTGGCTTTGTCCATCGGGAAGACGGCGGCGACGGCGGCGGCCAAAGTTGTTCCGCCCAGCATCTTTGCAAAGGATCGGCGTGACAGTTCGTTGTTTCCAAATACGGACCGGACAACGGCGCTTTCAACGACTCTTTCCATCAACTCGTCGCTGGATTGGAAGCTTTCTGTTTCAACATGGGTTTCAAGGTTGTTGCCAGGTTTGCCCCAGCATTCATGACACCCACAGTTCGCGCCATGCCGCAGATCCGCGTCTCCGTCGTATGGATTGCCTAGACTTTTTGATGCCATCTAAATTTCTCCTTCGTGTTTGTTCAGAAGTCGCTCATTGCTCGGTAAACATGGAAAACACATCGCAAAGGGTGTGCCAGAACGGCGGAAAATTTTTTTCCAATGATTTCAGTGTATTGTGATTTATATGAAATTAAATTGACTTACGGAGATTCATAAATTACGATTTTACATAATCAAATTTACGATTTATCGTAAGGAAGCACGTTATGAACGATTTCACAAAATCGAAAAGCCAGACGGGTATGAAGCGGGGGCATTCCGGCGCTTCGGATGAGCTAAATCGTCCGTTGTTGTGGGAGGATGACTGGTACCTTTCAAATGCGATTTTACGGCAGGCATTTGACAAGCATCCTGAACCGGGACTGATTTTTGATCCATTCTCCGGGATCATCTTTCGTGCAAACAAGGCGGCGCTGGAATTCTTCAAAGTTGCGGAGAACGATATCCTTGGGCGGACCATTGGCCAGCTTTATTCCGACGAGAGAGGGCATCTACATGTATTTACCGAAGAGGCCCTTGATCGCGGGTATGCCTGGACGCGGGAGTTGACGCTCCAGCGACCGGATGGAAAGCCCATGCGACTTGAACATGCCGCGGTTTCGGTTTCATTGCAGGGAAAAACCCGGATTGTCCTGACGATTACGGATCTGAGCAATTTTGAGCGGCGCTCGGTCGATGACGAGGCTAATACATATCACCGCAACGGCCTTGAAGAATGGAGAAAAGCCGAAAGGTATTTTCGTGAAATTGAGCGGGAAAACAGATTGATCCTCGCGGCGGCCGGCGAAGGAATTTACGGTGTGAATGCGGACGGGATAACGACCTTTCTGAATCCCGCAGCGGAAAAAATGCTTGGCTATAGCGCGAGCGAGCTTGTCGGAAAGGATATGCACTCGGTAATCCACCACCATAAAGCGGATGGCACTCGCTATGATGAAATGGATTGTCCGATCTATAATGCATTTCGTAAAGGAACGCTGCACACGGTGGATGACGAGGTTTTCTGGTGCAAGGGGAATACGAGTATCCGGGTTGAGTATACGTCAACACCGATTGTGGACGGCGGGTCTGTTGTCGGGGCCGTGATCGTCTTTCGGGATATTACGCAACGAAAGCGGCATGAAAAGCAGCTGAAGTCGGCGCTGGAAGAGAACGCCCGGTTGCGAGAGCGGCTTGAAATGGAGAACGCCTATTTGCAGGAGGAAATCCGTAGCCATATTAATCATTACAATATATTGGGGAATTCCCAGGCAATTGAGAATATCCTGAAGCAAATAGAGCTGGTGGCGCCAACAGATGCCAATGTTCTTATCACCGGGGAAAGCGGTACGGGAAAAGAACTTGTGGCCCGGGCCATACATCAGGCATCCGAGCGCCGTGATCGACCTCTTATTCGAGTCAACTGCGCGGCCATTCCGCGGGAGCTTTTCGAAAGTGAGTTTTTTGGCCATGTCAGAGGCGCCTTTACCGGCGCCCTGCGTGACCGCATCGGTCGGTTTGAACTGGCGAATGGTGGCACGATCTTCCTTGATGAGGTTGGCGAAATTCCGCTGGACCTCCAATCCAAACTTCTTCGAGTGCTGCAGGATCAGCATTTTGAAAGAGTTGGCGAGGAGAAAACCCGGGAAGTCGATGTGCGTGTTATCGCTGCGACAAACCGCGATCTGAAAAAAGAGGCAAACGCAAAGCGCTTCCGGGAAGATCTTTATTTCCGCCTGAACGTTTTTCCGATTGAATGTCTGGCATTGCGGGACCGCCCTTCCGATATTCCGATACTTGCCGATCACTTTCTCGAAACCGTCTGCAGCCGCTTGAACATAAAGAAGCCATTGCTGACCAAGTCCAATATCAAGGCATTGCTTTACTATGACTGGCCGGGGAATGCGCGAGAGTTGCAGAATGTCATCGAGCGCTCCGCCATCCTGTCGCGAGAAGGTAAGTTAAGCTTCAATTTGCCGGCAGGTGAAGATATTTCTCCGATGCCGGTTTCAAAAGCGGCGGCGAAAGAGTCGGCTGAGCAGAGTACTATATTGACAGCAGCGGAGATGGCAGCTCTGGAGGAAGAGAATATAAGACGCGCGCTGGAAACCGCCGGGGGCCGAGTATCAGGCCCGGACGGCGCCGCTGCCCTCCTTGAGATGAAGACGACCACTCTTTATTCCCGGTTAAAAAAGATCGGTGAGTTAGCGAAATAACTCGCTATGTCTGTTCGAATTGGATCTAGTAGTATTAACGGTCCGATATCAAATTGACCCGGTTGAGTTTTTCCGATTACCCTGTATACCCTCTGCTTTGAGAAAAGTTCACCGATAGCGTGAGAAGCTATACTTGTTATTTAGCCGAAATAGTTCCTGTCGAAAAAATACGAAATTCAAGGCCCATGAAACTATCAATTGTATCCACATTATATAGGTCTGCTGCCAACATTGCTGAATTCCATGAGCGCGCCAGCAAAGCCGCCAATGAACTGGTAGGGCAGGACTATGAAATAGTACTGGTGAATGATGGCTCTCCGGATAACAGCCTTGAGATGGCCATTGAGATCGCGGATAAGGATGACCATGTCCTGATTGTCGATTTGTCTCGAAATTTCGGTCATCACCAAGCAATGATGGCCGGGCTCGCCCACTCCAGAGGAGAGCATGTGTTCCTGATTGATTCTGATCTGGAAGAAGATCCCGCATGGCTTGATGCTTTTGCACAGCAAATGACTGAGAAAAATTGCGATGTTGTCTATGGAGTGCAAAGACGACGTAAGGGGGGGTGGTTTGAAAGATGGTCGGGGAATTTATATTATCGCATCTTCAAGCTACTGGTGGATATTGATCATCCTGCGAATATAACGACGGTCAGGCTTATGACACGGCGGTATGTCGATGCCCTTCTCACTCATAAGGAGCGGGCAATCGTTATTTCCGGTTTATGGGCACTAACGGGATTTGATCAGTCTCCTCAACTGGTGACAAAAACGTCCAGTAGCCCGACAACATACAGTTTGCTGCATAAATTAACGCATGCTGTGAATGTGATTACGTCATTCAGCAGCAGACCTCTGATTTTCATTTTCTTTACGGGCGTGATTATCTTCTTGCTATCGATGGCTTACGTCGCGTTTATTGTGCTCAATCGAGTATTGTTTATGACACCTCTTGAGGGGTGGACATCTGTCATGGCATCAATTTGGTTGTTGGGCGGGATAATAATTTCCTTTATAGGAATAATCGGAATCTATCTATCAAAGATATTTATTGAAACGAAAGAACGTCCGAACGTGATTATCAGGGGCCTTTATGGGAAATACGGCAGAAATTGATGAGAAATACACCGAATTTTATGCGGCCAGAAAGCATGCGAAAGTATATCCGACCGAGTTTGTCGTGCGGACATTGCTGGCCGACTATCCCGGCCTGAATTACCCAAAGCCGCAGCCAGGCAACACAATTCTGGATATTGCCTTTGGCGACGGTCGAAATACGGTTTTCCTGTGTGATTTAGGGTTAAACGTATCCGGAATTGAAATCTCTGGCGGTATCATTGAGCAGACGGGGGAGCGGCTTAAATCACTTGGATATGAGCCTGATCTGCGTGTCGGGCGAAACAGTAATATTCCTTTCGAGGATGAAACGTTCGATTACATCCTCGCCTGTCATTGCTGCTATTATTGCGATGAAGGAGACACACTTCTTGATAATCTCAATGAATATCAACGGGTTTTGAAACCGGGCGGAGCATTGATAACATCGGTTGCGGATAAAACATCATACATTTTTCAGAATGCCGAAGCAGTAGAAGATGGTTCGATGCGAATTGCCGGTGACCCGTATGGAAATCGCAATGGATATCGGCTCCATGGCTTTTCTTCGCAGAATGATATCGAAGAATATTTTTCCACCTATTTTGAAAATTTTTCTTTCGGGCATGCCAACAATGACTATTACGGTCGAAACGAAAAGTTATTCTGGGTTGTTTGCCAGAAGAAGTGAGTCTTAGCAGTATGAAAAACACGCCATATCGCTGCCCTGTCTGCAAATCTGAATTAGCAATCGAGCCAGGTGCCGGTCTCAAATGTTCGAATGCGCATTTGTTTAAATATGCTGACGGCACTTCTGTGCCGGTATTTGCCAGTGAAAGCAACGATGTTAATGAATACACAATCTCAAATGCAGCGGAAATACATGACAATGCCTTGAGGTGGGTTTTCAAGACATTCAGCACTAGTGAGGAAGAACTCAGAGAAAATCTCCTGTCCAGGTTGCAGTTGAAGGAGGGGCAGAAAGTTCTGATAACCGGCGCCGGCGCCGGAAATGATCTTCCCTACCTCGCAAAAAAAGTAGGGAAGAGCGGCACCATATTTGCCCAGGATTATGCGGGTGAGATGTTACTATCTGCTGTTAAGCGGTCAAAAGAACTATATGGATTGTCCGACTATGACATCGAGTTTTCCATAAGTGACGCCACAAATCTTCCTTTCGACGAAGATCTGTTCGACGCCGTTTTCCACTTCGGCGGCTTGAATCTGTTTTCTGATATTGCGGCCGGCATTTCGGAAATGAACCGGGTTGTCAAAGATGGCGGTAGGGTCGTCTTTGGTGATGAGGGCCTTGCGCCCTGGCTGAAGGATACGGATTACGGGCGTATGATCGTGAACAACAATCCATTGTTAAATTTCTCGGCACCGCTTGAACATATTCCGACAACCGCAAGAAATCTGAACTTGTCCTGGGATCCGAGTTATTGTTTTTATATCATTGATTACACAGCTGTCAAAAATCCACTGCCATTAGATATCGATGTTCCGCATGTTGGTATGCGCGGCGGGTCTATCCGCACCCGCTATTTTGGGCAATTGGAGGGGGTTGACCCTGATCTCAAGGAGGCGCTGTATACAGCAGCAAAAAGGAAAGGCATAGACAGAGTATCCTTTCTTGAAGAGCTTCTGCGGAGCGGGTTGGAAAACAATAAAAATGATAACTAACAAGTTCAATTGGGAGAAAAAAGGCTTGTTGTTTGAGCCGGTCATTCCCGGCTTCACCCATGGATCTCATCCATGTATCACCCACAAAAGCGGTAATGAGTTTTTGGTGGCATTTACCTGTCGTGATGCTCAGAAACGGTCCCATATATTCTTGTCGAATGCAAATGTTTCGCATGGAGTGATTACGCTTACAGGGCAGCCTGAACTTGCCCTTTCGCCAGGAGATCCCGGATATTTTGATTGTGACGGCGTAATCAGCGGATGCCTAGTACCACATCAAGGAACTTGTTACTTGTACTTTGTTGGCTGGCAAAACCTGCCGGAGGAAATGTGGATTTGCGATACCGGCAGAGCGATTGTGGATATGGAAAAGCTGGAGGCGAGAAAAGAATATCCGGGGCCTGTCTTGGGTAGAGATAAAACCAACCCGTTATTTGCCGCCGCCACCGCTTTTCATGTCAATGACGAGGGACGCTGGCATGCATGGTTCAATTCAGGCATCTACTGGAAAAAAACAGCAGAGGGATGGCACCATCGATATGGATTTCATCATGCGGAATCCGATGATGGGGTCGATTGGATATGCGAAACAGAAATGTGCATTCCGTTTGCCGATGAATATGAATATGCTTTTGGGCGCCCGAGCGTTGTTTATTGGGATAATTTATTTCATATGTGGTTTGCGCATCGTGCGACCAAAGAAATTGATACCTATCGCATGGGGTTTGCCTCATCGAAAGATGGCATAAACTGGGATAGAAACGATGCTGTGTCGGGTATTGACGTTTCTGCCACGGGGTGGGACTCAGAGATGATTTGCTACCCCTCCGTATTCGCTCATGAAGGACGGAAATATATGTTGTATAATGGAAACGGGTACGGAAGCACGGGCTTTGGATATGCTGTGCTCGAGGATCGAACATGAAAAATGTCATTCTGGCCGGAAATGCGACAACAGCCGATATCCTGAATGCCTATCTTGTCCGCGATGATCGCTATAACGTTATCGGCCTTACTGTCGATGACGACTATGTAGGTCACGGAAGCGTGTCCGGATTTGAGACGAGTATTGCGTTATCCAACCTGAAAGATACCTATAGTCCGCGAGATTGTGCGATCATCATGGCGATGGGCTATGATGATTTAAACAAGACTAGGCAATCCATGTTTCGGCGTCTGAAGGACATGGGTTATCGCATCGAAACCTATATACATCCAGACGCCCGTCTATATTCCGAGCATCCGCTGGGGGAAGGATGTGTCGTGCTCCCCTCGGCAGTCATTGAACCTCATGTTAAGGTAGGCGAAAATACGATGATCTGGAGCAATACGACGCTTGCACATCACTGTAGCGTCGCTGGGAACTGTTGGATTGCGTCCGGTGCCGTCATTTCTGGTCAGGCGCGGATCAAAGACAACTGCTTTATTGGTGTAAATGCAACGATAGTTAATGATAAAACCGTTGAAGAATACTGCATCATTGGGGCTGGAGCTTTGATTACAAAGGATACCAAGCCCTCATCTGTGCATTTGTCGCGGTCAGGCGAGGAGCTTCGTTTTTCCTCTGAAGAGTATGTGAAGTTTTTTGGAATATAGTATGAATGAAAAATTGGCCTCAGTTCTTGCTGATGTATTTAACCTAAAGCCTGATCAGATCGAGCCTGAACTCACTAAAGAGGATGTGGGAAGTTGGGATTCGTTAAAGCAGCTGGATCTCGTGATGTCGCTGGAGCGGGAATATGGAATTTCTCTCGCCATTGAAGACATCGTTCAACTGATTTCTGTCGCAAAGATTATTGAAGTCCTGAAGCAGAAGGGCATCGATCTTGGAGATTAAGGGGGCAATAGCGCTGGTGACCGGCGGCGCCAACGGACTGGGGCATGCGATCGCGACATTCTTGGGCGAGCAGGGAGCTCAGGTGGTCGTTGCGGATCTGGACAAAGATGCTTTGGCTGGTCTCCCGGAAGAATTTGATTGTCATCTGCTGGATGTAACTCGCCTGGATAATATTACAAAAGTCGTAAGCGATATTGTTCAGAAGCACGGCCGTATCGATATTCTGGTCAATAATGCAGGCGTCATATTTAATGAGCCTCTGGTGAATATCATGAACCCGAACGGCATGATCCATGACTATGATCGCTTTCGAAAGTCGATTGTCGTCAATCTGGACTCCGTGTTTCTGATGACCGGAGCCGTTGTTGAACATATGATCAAAGGCCGAGTAAAAGGCTGCATCGTCAATATTAGTTCAATCAGCGCGCATGGGAACGAGGGGCAGACAGCCTATTCAGCTGCAAAAAGCGGTGTCAATGCCATGACTGTTACGTGGTCGAAAGAGCTCGGGCGAATGGGTATCCGATGTAATGCCATTGCGCCGGGATTTATCGATACCGGGTCCACAAATTCAGCGCTCAATGAAACGACGATAAATCATATCGTAGCGAACACGCCTGTCCGGCGCTTGGGGGACGCCAAAGAAGTCGCGGCAGCGGTTGCCAGTGTCATAAGCAATGATTTCATTAATGGCGTCGTCCTGGAAGTAAATGGCGGGATTACGATTTAATGATGCTGCGGCTTGAGAGAGAAGACTATGGGTCTGTGTATGAGCTATACAAAGATCTGGACTATTTTTTCCCTCTCGTTGCTTCGGTCTTGCTGGATGAGCAGGATGGCGTTGTGTATGCGGATCATAGGCGTTCGCCAACGCAGGCCTATGTTGAGCATGCCTTCGGATTCTCGCAGTTTTTTGGCAATTCAATGAAGCCAAGCGGATTTCTGGAGAAATTGGAATCCTATTTGTTGATAGAAAAGCAGTTTCGCGCGGAAAAAGTCCGGCTATATTCGCCCTCGCCATCCGGCTCATTCCTGTCTGAGACGGAAAATGTAGCTCTTTCCGAAAGACAGCGGTTTCATCTCGATCAGGATCGCTTTTTGGCACAGTACAAGGTTTCCATGGCGAATATTTCCGCAGATATCAGGACGCATAAAATATCGGGGGACGATCTTTTCGCCATTGAAGAGAGCTTTCAGGTCATCAATCGATTTTGGAGAAGCCCGGAAGCATTCCTGAAGAAAGCAAATTCTTGCTTGATAACCTATCGGAATAAATTTGCCGCAATCTGTTATTCTGCCGCGACAGCGGATGGATATGCCGAAATTGATGTCGCGACATTGCCGGAATACAGAAAGCTTGGATTGGCACGTCATGCTGTAACGGGGTTCGTTGAAAATTGCCACGCCGCAGGCGTTATACCGCTGTGGGACTGCTATACAAATAATGAAGGCTCGATGGCTTTGGCGGCGGCAACAGGTTTTGTCCCGTATAATTTGCCGTATGATTTTTTCACAATTAACAAATAATATAGTGTACGACTGCATTTCTTGAAAACATCAGCTTTCAAAATATCTGGCTTAATCGATATAGCAGGATTGTCGCCATATGATGGATGCAGAGAATGACGAAGTACTACTATAACTTGGGATCGTGTTTTTCCGATACGGCAAAAAGACACGGCGCCGACATTGCGTTGCGATACGCGGATAGCCAACATAGCTACGCCGATCTCTTGATCTGGGTTGAAAAGCTGGCCTCTCTCCTGCTTGCAGGCAAACTGGAACGGGGCGATGTTATAGCCATCGGCAACAGCAAGGGTCCTCTTACCTATGCCTTGATGCTCGCGGCGCTACGCTTAGGCGTTGTATATGTCAATCTCGACGTCGCATCGCCTTTATCCAGAAACCTGCGTATTGCAAAGCTGAGCGGCGCAAAGCACATCTTCCACGACGATCCTGAATATTCGAAAGCAATGGCAGAACTGGCGAGCAATTGCGATTGCAGCGCGTCCCTCCTGGATTTTGACATACTTCCGAAAGTTACTTCCGCAGATCGGGAGTTGCAGCAGAACCTGATGCAAAAGGTGGATGGCGCAACAATCGCCTATGTGATGTTTACCTCGGGATCCACGGGTGAACCAAAAGGAGTGGCCGTCACGCATCAGAATGTCCTGCATTTCATCTCATGGGGGGTGGAACGGTTCCAGATCGACAATCAGGACAATTTTGCCAATATCAGCCCAATGTATTTTGATAATTCCGTATTTGATTTTTATGTTGGCCTGTTTTCTGGCGCATCGCTAACGCCGGTCTCTCGTGAACTGCTGACCAGTCCGTATGACCTAGTGACGCATGTGGGAAACATGGGCTGTACCATCTGGTTTTCCGTACCATCCATGTTGATTTATCTTATGGCCATGAAGGCCATGACTCCAACAGCGCTACCCGGATTGAGGCGTATTATTTTCGGTGGCGAAGGTTATCCAAAGGCCGAATTGAAAAAGCTGTTCGATCTGTTTCACGAGCAGGCGGTTTTGGTAAATGTGTACGGGCCGACCGAATGTACCTGCATCTGTAGTGCTTACGATATCAGTAATCGTGATTTCAAGGATCTGGATGGGCTTCCCCCGCTCGGGGAGTTAAATCAAAATTTTGATTATTGTATTCTGGATGATGAAGATGAAGATGCTGATGTCGGGGAGCTGTGCCTGATTGGTCCCAATGTCGCGGCCGGCTATTTTAATGACCCGGAACGCACGGCCGCGTCATTTCATACATTGTCCTCCTCCCGGTTTTTCATGAAACATATGTACCGCACCGGAGATATTGTCCGTGAGTCTGAAGGCATGCTTTATTTTAGCGGTCGCAAAGATAACCAGATCAAGCATATGGGGTATCGCATCGAACTGGAGGAGATTGAGCACGCATTGGCCAAACTTCCCGGCGTACATCAATCAGCCGTCGTCTATCACAGAGCGAATGTTGCCTATGGCAAGCTCATTGGTTTTATCGCAAGTTCGGATGAAGTCGATGAGAAGGATTTAAAGGCAAAACTGGGCAGCCTTCTGCCGGAGTATATGATACCAAGCACTATCATTGTTAAATCCGAACTGCCGAAGAACGCGAACGGGAAGGTTGACAGACAAACCCTCGCCAAATTGATCTGAAGATGCCGTAAAGTCATTAATGATAAAAATTGCAGATATCTACCAAATGTTCCGGTACGCAATTGTAGGCGTGCTGAACAATCTGTTGGGCTATGTTGTTTACCTGCTTGTCACCTATTTCTGGCTGGAGCCAAAAGTCGCTGTTACTATTCTTTATCCTATTGGTGTTCTGATCGCTTATTTCAGCCATGCGAAATATTCATTTTCCCATCAAGGTGATCATGCTTGGGCCATCGTGCGGTTTTTTGTTTCCTATTTCATTTGCTATTGGCTCAATCTTTCCATGCTGTACTTCTTTTCAGACAAGCTGGGATATCCCCATCAGATAGTTCAGGCTGTCGCCATCGTTGTCGTGGGGGGCGTTCTTTTTCTGCTGCTGAAGTTCTTTGTGTTCTGGCCAGCCTCGAATAAAGAATGAATAATGATCGCACAGTATTGAACGTCGCTCTTTGTTTCAAAGCTGCCTCTGGTAAAATATGTCACCCATATCCGCAGAAAATTACTCTCTGACGTGACGATTGCAATCTAGTGTTGAGGCGAGAATTCGGAGTGTTCGCGGAACATTCGTGTGAGATTTTTCAGTATATCAATAAGTTGCTACCTGCGAATTATACTCATTGTCATATAATATTGATAAATATTCGGTCTATTTTGATCGATAACAAATATTTAATTCAATTATTGTATATTTCTCTTTGTTGATAATTATTTCCATATTTGAGGGATTTCATAATATCTGGGCGCTGCCTTGAAATAGATATTCCCTCAATGATCGGTATGTTTAGGAGAAGCTACGATGGATCGAAGGCCCGTGCCAGTTGATCAAGAGATCAAGTTTATGGCAGACGAAATTATTGTTTCCAAGACCGACCTTAAGGGCCGTATTACTTATACCAATGATGTTTTTTGTAGGGTGGCCGAGATGTCAGCTTCGGAAGTCCTTGGTAAACCGCATAATATCATTCGGCATCCGGACATGCCACGTGCAATTTTCAAACTGCTGTGGGATACATTGCAGCAGGGCAAGGAACTTTTCGCCTATGTCAAGAATATGTCGGCGACCGGAAAGTATTATTGGGTCATCGCGCATGTGACCCCATCGTTTGACCGGTCAAATAATATCATCGGATATCACTCCAACCGGCGTTATCCCAACCTGGAAGGCATTCAGAATATTCTCCCGCTTTACAACGAACTCCTGAAAACGGAAGCAGGATGCAGTAATCCCAAGGAGGGGCTGGAAAAGAGCTTTGGGCTTCTTGAGAACAGGATCTCCGCTAGCGGTAAAAATTACGAAGAATTTATCTGGGAAATGGTGAGTGAAGATGCTTAAAGGATTTTTGAAAAAGCAGGCGCATCAAGAGAGCCAACAGGATGCGCAGGATGAACTGGACATAGTACGTCAGGAACTCGCAACCTACAAATCAGCATTTGCTGCGCTGTCAGAGGTAACGACCCGCTTGAAAGCCGGTGATATGGAAGCTCGTATTGTGGACTGGGACTGCTATGGTCCGCTTAACGAGCCGCTGGCGGATTTTAACCGGGCGCTGGATTTGACGGATTGTTTCATTCGGGAATCTACAGCGTCGCTCAGCGCGGCAACTTCGGGCAATTTCTACCGTAAATTTCTGACCACCGGCATGTCGGGCAGTTTTGCCGAAGGTGCCCGTTTCATGAATAAAACCAGCGAGGAGATGCAGCGCCGAGAGGTTGAAAAAGTCTCTGCGCGCCTCGCCATCGCAACGACTTTTGAAGAAAATGTCGGGCTGGTGGTTAAGACCCTTGTTGAAGCATTAACCAGCGTTGGCGCCATATCACAGCAACTTAAAGGGTTCGCGACTGACAACCAAAACCTTGCGTCAACAGTCGCCGCGGCAGCGGAACAGGCGACTGTGAATGTTCAAACTGTCAGCGCGGCCGCAGAGGAGCTTTCCGCGTCCGTTCAGGAAATTACGCGTCAGGTCGCCTCGTCATCCGAGAAAACAGTTGAGGCTTCGGGTGAGGCGGAGAAAACCTCGCAAACAATTCAGTCCTTGAAAGACGCGTCTGACACAATCGGTCAGGTGGTTGAGTTAATCAAGGATATTGCCGGAAAGACGAACCTTCTGGCACTCAATGCAACAATTGAGGCGGCGCGTGCCGGTGAAGCCGGGAAGGGTTTTGCGGTCGTGGCCTCCGAGGTTAAATTGCTTGCCCTGCAAACAACCAATGCAACCGGCGAAATTGGATCGCAGGTTGACTCTATTCAGTTGAGCACTGACACTACCGTTGATGCGGCGGCTCAGATTACAGAGAAAATCAACCAACTGAATGAAATCTCGGCTGCCATTGCGTCAGCGACAGAAGAACAATCAGCCGCTACGCTTGAAATCAGCAGAAACATTCAGGAGGCCTCCCAAGGGACACGCGAAGTTTCAACGAACATTACCAAAGTCAGTGAATCATCAACACAGACATTGCAGGCCGTGAATGATCTCGACACATCGGTGCAGCAGTTGAACTCGACTGTTGAGACATTGCAAAATGAAGCGGAGACTTTCCTTAAAGCCATTAAGGAAGGCTGAGAGGATATAGCTGATCTGTTCGCTTCAGGCGACGGCAGATCAGCTTTCCCGAGGAATCTATTCGGCAAGATGAACCAGGTCTTGTACAAGAGCTATCGTAATCAGATCTCGTCTGCCTCTTCATCCGCTTCTATCGTGTCATAGATATGATCATAGAAAGCCTGATGTTCAGATGCCCATAAAATCTGACGGCGCTGTGATGATGCAGGACGGTACATATCCTGCAAAGTTCCTGACGAAAATCGGAAGGTAGCGATTCTATATTTTGACTCTTTTTACATTTTTGTATAAGAACAAAACAAGAACACTAGAGAGGGTGCGATGAGGCATGACGCATTAAGGGAGCAGATTATCGCATTGGAATTGGGACGGAGTGAGCGGCAGGTCCTTCCGTTCGATCTGCCTGGTATCGATGAGGCATTACAGGGCGGGCTCGACCTTGGGGCTATGCACGAAATTTCGGGACCGGCCGCCGTCCTTTTTACGCAAGTGATTATCCGGCAAAAAAAGGAAAAGGTCGCCTGGCTGTCCATGGAAAATCTGAATGAGGAATATTATCCCCATGGATTGCTGCAATCCGAAACTTGCCCGGAGCGGTTTATTGTGGTCCGCCCGCAAAAATCCAGGGATTTACTGAAAGCCGCTTATGAAGTTCTGGCCTCAAACGCAGTGGAGTATGTGCTGCTTGAGGTGCAAAAGGCGTTGACACAAACGCAGATGAGAAAGCTGCAGATTGCCGTGAAAAATACCTGCACCGTAGGTCTTGTGCTTAATACGGACTACACAGGGTCTGCCATCCCCGCAGCTGAAGGCCTGCTGGGTTCAGCACTGACCCGCTGGTATGTGCGGGTTTTGCACTGGACATATGAAACGACACAAATCGAACTGCATTTAACGAAAAACCGGCACGGTTCTCCGTGTCACTGGATTGTGGAGATTGACCATGCAACGCATCATTTGCATTTGGTTCCCATTTCTGGAAAGTGAGCGATTGATCAGGCAGCGCCCCGAATTGTTGCAGAAACCTTTTGTTCTGATCACTCGTGAAGCAAATCGTGTCTTCGCCTCCGCTTTGAGCAAGAAAGCCGTCAGTATGGGGTTTATGCCCGAAATGAGTCTGACGGACATCCGCGCAGCTGTGCCTGATATACTTTATTATGACTTGAATCCCGAACAGGATATCCGGTGTCTGCGGGGATTGCTGCGCTGGGCCAGCCGGTTTACACCCCGGGTCGCGCGGGAGGACGGCAACAACCTGTATCTTGATGTTGCCGGTGCCAGTCATTTATTCGGTGGAGAAGATCGCCTTTTAAATGAAATTCAATCCCAACTAAAACGGTTTGGATTTACGGCCCGCCTCGCGATTGCCGACAACCGATCGGCGGCGTGGGGATTTGCCCATTATGGCAAGGGCAGGAGTAATATCATCGGCGAGGCCTTACGTGATGCCTCGAAAGACCTGCCGGTTGAAGCTTTGGGTATGTCCTACGCCTCCACAATCCTTTGCCAGAGACTGGGGCTGAAACAGATAGGAAGTTTGCTTGATTTGCCCCGTGCATCGCTGACCAGCCGAATTGGATGGCGGGACCTTAGCCGGATTGACCGGTTTTTTGGACGGGCAGCAGACGCGAAGCAGTTTGCCCGCCATAGAGAGCGATTGATCGAGGAAAGGCAGTTTTTTGATCCGCTGGCCACAAACGCCGGAGTGGAGATGGCACTGGAGGCATTGCTGGAGAAGTTATGTCGGCGCCTGACGTCTTTGCAGCAGGGAATCCGCAAAGCAAGTCTCCGGCTCGAGAGAGTGGATCATAAGACGTTATCCTTCTCCATTGAGATGATACAGCCGAGCGTTAACATCGACGCCCTGAAGCGAATGTTCTTTTATCATTTTGAACAGCTTGATGTTGGCTTCGGAATTGACCGCATGATCCTGGCGGCGGAGCAGACGGCGACCTTACCCTGTCATCAGTTGGGACTGGAAGATTCAAAAAAGCATGGCCATGATGAAACGCTGAATAAGCTAGTCAATGAACTTTCCAACATGTTCGGTAACCGGCATGTTCAGCATTTTTCTCCGGCTGACAGTCATCTTCCCGAGCGTGCTTTCCACCGGCGGACGGCTCTTTATACCAGCAGAGCGCAAAACTGGACCGGGCCTCAGATCAAGCGTCCTCTGCGTTTGCTTAAAAAGCCGGCGTCCGTTTTAATCCGTAACAAGGGGGATAAAAAACTGCCGGAAACGGTTTATTGGGGCGGTAAGGAATGTCGTCTGACAGCCTTGGCAGGCCCGGAGCGGATTGCGCCTGACTGGTGGCGGGAAGATCCCGAGTGGCAGAGCGGAGAGCGGGATTACTGGTGGGCAAAAACCGAGTCCGGGGCAATAGTCTGGCTTTACGGCGTCTCCTGCGGACAGACAGATCAATGGTTTGTTCACGGGCTTGGAAGTTAAAAAGATGCTCCGGTTTGCCGAGCTGCATACGACAACCAATTTTACGTTTCTGGAAGGTGCCTCGCATCCGGAGGATTATGTCCGGCGGGCAAAGGAATTGGGGTTGGAAGCCGTTGCCATTACGGATCGTAACTCGCTGGCCGGGGTCGTCCGGGCATATGCAGAATCCCGAAAGATCGATCAGCGTATCATCATTGGCTCGGAGTTGGCTCTTTCCGACGGGCAGTGTCTCGTTGCCCTGCCCACCGACCGGGATGCTTATGGCCGGCTATGCCGTCTGATCAGCCTCGGGCGGCGGCGGACCGAAAAAGGGCAATGCCTGATCCATAAGGAGGATGTGCTTGACTGGAGTGAGGGTATTCTTTTCATTTTGCAGGCGCCGGAAATACTCGATTTCTCTTTTGAAGAAAATCTCCGCTATTGGGTGGCAAAACTGGGATCAAGTTTGTATCTGGCGGCGGAGAATTTATTGCTGGGCCATGATGATATGCGTCTGGCGCAACTGCATGAGATTGCGAAGACCCATGACATCCCGATGGTTGCCAGCAACCATGCCCTGATGGATGTGCCGGATAATCGCAAGGTGGCCGATATTCTCACCTGTATCCGGGAGCATTGTACGATTGAACAGGCCGGGAGGCGCCTACAAAAAAACGCGGAACGGCACCTTAAAGGTACGACTGAAATGCTGGAACTGTTTGCCGGATATGAAGCCGCCGTCCGGGAAAGCCAGAAAATCAGCCGCCGGATCAACTTCTGTCTCAGTGAATTGAAATATGAATATCCGGATGAGGTATCAAACGGCCAGGACCCGCAAACGGAGCTGGAACGGCTGGTCACCCATCGTCTGCCTGTCCGATATCCGCCGCATTTATTTCCGCTTGGCGTTCCGGAAAAAGTCACGGAACTTATCCAGCGGGAACTGGCCGTTATCAAGGAGCTGAAATACGCCCCGTATTTCCTGACCATTTACGACATTGTCCAATTTGCGACGGAACAGAGAATCCTCTGCCAAGGGCGGGGGTCGGCTGCCAATTCAGTGGTTTGCTATATTCTCGGGATCACATCTGTTTCGCCGGACCGGCTTGATATGGTTTTTGAACGGTTCATTTCTGCCGCGCGTAACGAGCCACCGGATATCGATGTGGATTTCGAGCATGAACGCCGCGAAGAAGTTATCCAGTATATCTATGAGAAATACGGGAGACACCGTGCCGGTTTATCGGCAACCGTCATTTGCTATCGCGCCCGGTCCGCCATCCGCGAGGTGGGTAAGGCGTTGGGCCTGTCGCAGGATTCCCTTTCTTCTATGACCGGCCTTATCTGGGGATGGTCGCGTTCGGATTCGGCAACCAGCCGCGAGCAGATACGAGCCGCAGGCCTCAATCCGGATGATAAAAGGCTGACGCTTTGTTCGGAGCTGGCGCAGAAAATAATGGGATATCCCCGCCATCTATCCCAGCATGTGGGCGGGTTTGTGATCACCAAATCACGACTTGATGATATTGTTCCCGTGGAAAACGCGGCAATGGAAAACCGTACCGTCATCGAATGGGACAAGGATGACATTGATACGCTGGGAATTCTGAAAGTCGATGTGCTGGGCCTTGGCATGTTGTCCTGCATTCGCAAGGCTTTCGGGCTTTTGCAAACTCATTATGGTGTTTCCCATACTCTGGCTTCGGTGCCGGAGGGGGACGAGGCGGTTTATGACATGCTGGGCCGGGCCGACAGCATTGGCGTCTTTCAGGTGGAAAGCCGGGCGCAGATGTCCTTTCTTCCGCGGATGAAGCCACGTGACTTCTATGATCTGGTGATTGAAGTGGCAATTGTTCGCCCCGGACCTATCCAGGGCGATATGGTCCATCCTTATATTCGCCGAAGAGATAAGAAAGAAAAAGCCACATATCCTTCGAAAGAACTGGAAGATGTTCTGAAAAAGACGCTCGGCGTACCGCTTTTTCAGGAGCAGGCAATGCGCATTGCGATTGTCGGTGCTGGCTTCAGTCCCGACGAGGCCGATCAGCTACGCCGCGCCATGGCGACCTTTCGAAAGATGGGCACCATTAATTCCTTCCGCGATAAATTCATTCAGGGAATGGTCGGGAACGGGTATGAGATCGAGTTTGCAGAGCGGTGCTTCAAACAGATTGAAGGGTTCGGGGAATATGGGTTCCCTGAAAGCCATGCGGCTTCCTTTGCTTTGCTTGTTTATGTGTCCGCCTGGCTGAAATGTCATTATCCCGATGTATTTGCCTGCGCCCTTTTGAATTCCCAACCCATGGGGTTTTATGCCGCTGCCCAGATTATCCGTGATGCCCGTGAGCATGGCATAGAGGTCAGGCCGCCGGATGTTAATTATTCGAACTGGGACAGTATTCTGGAACTTGGCGAAAGCGGATTGGCCTTACGGTTGGGACTGCGTCAGATCAAGGGATTGAATGAGGAAGATGCAGACTGGATTGCCGCAGCCCGCCAGAACGGGTATGTGACGGTTCGTGATTTGTGGTTTCGCGCTGGTATAAGACCCGCAGTTCTAAAACGGCTTGCAAAGGCAGATGCGTTTGCCTCGCTTCAACTGTCCCGACGGGATGCAATCTGGCAGGTAAGCGGAATAAAAGGGGAGAGCCCGCTACCGCTTTTCGCTTACGCCAAAGAAGATGAGCAATCACTTGACCCCAGCGTCACATTGCCGCCGATGCATATCGGTGAAAATGTCCTGCAGGATTATCAATCTCTTCGCTTGAGCTTGCGGGACCATCCGCTCAAGCTGCTTCGGCCGCGTTTTCCCGGTACAGTGCAGGCCAAAGCCCTGCTTAATACTCCTCATAAACACTCTGTAAGTGTTACCGGCCTCGTGCTTGCCCGTCAGCGCCCGGGAACTGCCAAGGGCGTTATTTTCATGACCTTGGAGGATGAGGAAGGAAGCATTAATGTTGTTGTCTGGCGGAAAATATTTGAACGCTATCGCCGGGAAGTGATGACCGGACGGCTGGTCGGAATATCGGGCGTTTTGGAGCGAAAGGGAATTGTGACGCATCTGATTGCAAACCGTATTACTGATTTTTCCCATTATCTTGAAAAACTTGATGATGAGAATTTTTTGTCAGGGAGGTCAGAAGCAGGTTCAGGACATTCCGCGCACCCGCAAAACACGTCCCGTCAGAAGCCGATCAACCCGCAGAGGCACCCGCGTGATATGACAAAGTCACTGTTTCCCTCCCGGGATTTTCATTGATGTGACGTCAATATCCTCCGGATTTACAAAGCTGGAGAATGGGTTTTGCTAAATGAGGTCGTATCGACTTTCTCTCCGTGGTGCGCATTTTCAATAAGGGCACGAAACAGGGCTTGCTGATGACTATCAAAAACTAGGAATTCCGGGTGCCATTGCACCCCAATGAAAAACCGTTTGTCATTGTGCTCCAGCGCCTGGACGAAATCACCCTGATCGCAGGCGGATATGGAGAGCCCGTTGCCAAGGATATCTACGGCCTGATGATGCAGGCTATTCACACGAACCATATCCTGTCCAAGGATGTCACGTACTTTGGTATCCTGTTTTACAGATACAATTTTACGGGCCAGCACGGTGCGGATATTCGTCTTTTCACGCGGCATCTTGCGTATGTCGCTGAACAATGTGCCGCCGAAAAACACGTTCATCATCTGCGCACCGCGACAGATGCCTAAAACCGGCAGATCCGTGTCGATTACAAAACGCAGCAGCTCCAACTCCAACACATCGCGTTCGGGATCAATACGAACATCTATGTTGATTTCGCCGCCATACAGATCAGCACCGATATCATCACCCCCGCCGATGATCAGGCCGTCCAACCGCTCGGATGGAAACTCGCGTCCCGGAGACAGGAAGACGGCTTTTCCGCCAGCGCGCCATACCGCCAGCCAGTCGAAAAACCGCATGATTCTGCTTTTATAGCGGGAAACCGTAATTCCTATTATGGGCTTGTGAGATTTTCGAGCCAACGGCCGACCTCCTTCAGCCGCTCCCCTATGGAGCTCCTGGCGTTAGCGAGGTAGATGTCGGCCAACCTCCGGAGATTTTCCTTGTCCGCCGCCAGGGCTTCCACCGCAACCCAGCGGTTCCACTCCCGGACAACACTCCAATCAGGATCGGAAAGGCACATGTTCGGCAGCCGATAATGAAAGGTCGGGCGTGCTTTTATGCGGTCATCATCCGTAAGGTTGGCCAAAATATCAGGCGCTAAATGTTTAAACAGAGGCAGCATATCAAGTTCCCGGTTACGCGTTGGGTTCATTGCATAATAATCCTTAATAAAAGCCTCTAGGTCCGGCTCATAATCAGGCGCCAATATCTTAACAGCGTAGTCTTGGGGAAATGGATCGATATGCGGGAGGATTTTCCGCATGAGGTCAATGCGGATTTCATCGCGCAGCCAATCCGACAGCAAAATATAGGCACGCAGGACGGCTAGCAAATATTCAACCTTTTCGCTGGCAACTTCCGGATTGAGGTGGGCGCCGAAACTATACACAAGGCTGTCGTCGGTACCCTTGGCGCCATGCGTCCGGAGGGCTTCAACCAGACTCGCGAGCTCTCCCAGCTCATCCCAGGGAATTGGCGGTGTAACGATTTCCGTGGGGACTACGCCTGCAATCGCTTTGCCGACCCAGTGCTGCCTTACATGAGAGTTCAAATTGCGGACGGCTTCAATGTCCTCTTTGCTGACCGGCAAGGGACTCTCTTTCAATATATCTCCGATGTCTCTTTTCGGGTGAACGAACTGCGTATCAAGTTCAACGCGGAATTCGCCCCATTTAGTGTCCACAACGGATAGCACAAATGGCAATTCAATCGGTTTCACGGTACCATGGAAGCATGCGGCCACCTGTTCGGCGGCCTGTTCAGATGACAAGCCGGCAAACTCCAGTTCCACTCCGACGTGGCGGGTGTTTCCCGACACGTTATGTGTCCTGGGAGGAGTGCGTACGCCTGAGCGTTCATCGTTCAAGATTATTCTCCAACAAAAAGATACCCCTTAATTTGTGCAAAACCTTCTTGATCTCCTCGGAAGTCCTGCCATTGCATGAGATACAGGAGGCATGGTGCGCGAAATGGAACTTTAAACCGCAAACATACAGATTGTATGGTCATGCGCCAAGTGTGATGGCTTGTCCGGGTGGCATCACGCCGCCGCAATGCCAGCGTACAGTCATTTGATCATTTGCGGGTTATGCCAGCCGGTATACCCGGCTTGCAGTATCATGGAACAGAGCCGCCTTTTCTGCTGCGCTATAATCGGCCGTCAGCCGCTTGAATGAATTCCATAGAATATTATAGCTGCAACTCACCTTGTCGACCGGAAAATTGGACTCAAACATACAGCGGTCAGGCCCGAACTGTTCGATTGTATGATCATAGAACCGTCGGGTTGCCTCCATCAATTCCATGCTGGAGGGTGCGCGCTGCATGTGATGCCAGCCGAAGCCGTTGATTTCCATATTGATACCGCCGAGTTTCGCCACGACATTCGGGCACTTCGCCAACTCAGTTATGGATTTCTTCCAGGCCGGAAAATATTCATCTTGCTTCCCCTCGTAGGGGCCGATCCCCAAAGGTCCGCCAAAATGATTGAGGATTATTGTCGTGTCCGGAAAACTGCGGGCGAGATCGGTCAGCTCCGGAATTTGCGGATGATAACACCATGCTTCAAAACTGAGGCTCCGGGGGGCCAGCTCCGTAAATCCTTTGCGAAAATCGGTATCCAGATATATGCTTTTGATTGTCGTCGGGTGGGAGTTTGGTATGTCATCGCTCGGATCCCAACAGGCGCGATGGCGAATACCGCGAAATCGTCCGCCGCCGGCCGCAATATGGGCATCCAGTACAGGCCCGACATTCTCGCACAGCGTGAGATCCGCGGCGCCTACGATACCCGCGGCAACATGTGTCTCGCCATAAAGCCCGGATGCACTCATTGCGGAAATACCGTTGACGAATTCGGTTTCACCAACCGGCTTCATATCTTCCGGACCGGTTGCGCGGTACATGGCCCCGCATTCTATAAAAACGGTAGAGACGATATTATGCCCGCTCTTTACGTCGACAAGAATCTCATCCAGAAGATACCGCTCTGTTATCCTGCCGGGCCGCAGATCCCACAGGTGATGATGGGGATCGCAAATCGGCAATGCAGGATCCAGGGTTTCTTCCTGAGTCGCATTTAACCAGTCAATGTTAGTCGGGACACCGGTCATTTTTGTTCTTACTTTCCCAAAGCGCTTTAAGTTAATATCAAAAAAGAAACCGAGAGTCCTGTTATAAAATACCTAACCGATTTGATACTCATACCGGGAGCCGTCCATGGGTCCAACCTCAAACAGTTATATTTCACAGCGTATCAAGCTTCATTACGTGGACTGGGGAAATCCGGACGCGCCGCCGCTACTGCTTATACATGGTGGGCGGGACCATTGCAGAAACTGGGACTGGGTGGCGGAAGAACTGCGTCATGACTGGCATATCATTGCGCCGGATCTGAGGGGACATGGAGACAGCGGTTGGTCGACTGACGGCAACTACAGCATACAGAGCTATGTCTATGATATTGCGCAGCTAATCCATCAGAAAGAATTAAGTCCGGTATCAATTGTTTCTCATTCCATGGGCGGCAGCGTAGCGCTTCGCTATACCGGTCTCTATCCGGAGACTGTCAGAAAGATTGTCGCAATTGAGGGCCTTGGTCCGTCTCCTAAGATGATCAAGGAAGCCCAGGCAACACCAGCCGTCAAACGCTGGCGGGACTGGATTGATCAGAAACGTGCGGCAAGTGCCCGTACGCATCGCAGATATGAAACATTTGACGATGCGCTCGCACGGATGAAATCCGAGAATAAACATTTATCGGATGAGCAGGCCCTGCATTTGACGATCCACGCTATCAATCAGAATGAAGATGGCACGTTCAGCTGGAAGTTTGATAACTATATGCGTGTCTGGGCCCCCTTTGACATTGCCCAGGAGGAAACGCAAAAGCTGTGGGGTGAAATTACCTGCCCGACAATGCTGTGCTATGGCAATGACAGCTGGGCCTCGAACCCAGTCGAAGACGGACGCATAAAGTATTTCAAAAATGCGATCGTCAAGAACTACGAAAATGCCGGCCACTGGCTCCACCATGACCAGTTTGAACGCTTCGTTTCGGATATGAGGGAGTTTTTATAATGGTGTGAGAAGAGGCGAGCTCGATCGCCTCTTCTTGTGATCCGGCGGCAGATTTATCGCGTATCTCTATTAAACCTTAAGGAAGGATAGAGGCGTGAAAAAATTTCTTTTCGGAGGAATGGTCGGATTATCGATGATAATGAGCCAACCGGTAAATGGTCTGGCAAAGGATAGCCCTCGCTCCGTCAATCCAATGTCACTCTATGGCAACGAAATTGTTTTCGATGTCTATCGAGAGGGAACCCTGGTCGGATCCCACACAGTCCAATTCAGCAAAAGTGACGGATATTTGAATGTCCGAAGTGTGTTTCAACTGGACATTAAATTCCTGTTTATAACCGCCTATAGCTATCTCTATGAATCGGATGCGCGCTGGCGGAATGATCAGCTGCAAAAGCTGGAGGCGCGGGTTGATGATAATGGAGGCTTGTCCGTCGTAAGAGCCGTTCAGGAGGGTGACGGTATGCGGATCGAGAGCGTTAATGGACAGGCTGATTCCGAGATTTTACTGTTTCCGACGAACCACTGGCATGCTGGCGTTCTGAACCAGACTCAAGTGTTGAATACTTTGACGGGGCGTATCAATGATGTGCAGATCGTTGACGGAGATCGCGAGACCGTCGATACCGAAAGGGGACCCATTCAGGCGACACACTTCGCTTACACTGGGGATCTGGAAAATGAAGTCTGGTATGATGATGCAGGCCGATGGGTAAAAATGCGCTTTAAAGGCACTGACGACTCCATCATAGATTATGTCTGCCGACGCTGTCAGGGTGGCGCTTCATAGGAGAGTGATCACACTCCAAACAACCAATTACTTCGTAAAAGCCAATGTCACGGTACCGAGCTCAATTCCCCATTTACTGACTTTCGCCCGATTCAACATAACGCCGGACGGCTGCAAATACATCCAGTCGTCAAAATGAACACGGATTGTGCTGTCGTCTACCTTCAGATCCATGTAATATTGCCAGTTCAGGACATTTCCGTAACTTTCGCCTGTGGCAACGCCGACAATATCGTCAGCACGCCCCTGATATGTATGATCGTCTATTTTCTCGATGGTCCAGACACGGCGCTCCCGTTCGCCGTCGCTATAGAAAAACTCCTCATTCAAAACCAGTTTCTCGCCGTCCCAAACACCATTGATATCGACCGTGAATTCACGGCGAAGGTTCCCAAAACGGTCCTCGAAGATACCGGATGCCTGGGTCTGTCCTTCAAAGAATTCCTCAAGTACAAACCTTGGTTTTGCATCTTTAAAATCGGTGGGTTTCATCTGCATGCATCCCGTGAGAGTTATCATCACTATCAGGGCCGTAAAGAGACGGGCTTTCACTGTGTCAACTCCTTCATGTTCCCGAGCTTAAATTGACGCTTCTTCAGCCGGTGCCGAATGATGTCATGGCGTTTCCGGGTTAGTGGAAAACGCCACACAACTGTGATGGCGGCTATTTTTATTACGACGGGAACAAAGGCGTAGATCACGGTGATTGCCGATTTTCCGGCCTCGGTCGGTGCGTCAGGATCAAACCCCAGAACTTCAAGGGCCGGCAGCGCGAGGCCAACGGAGAGGGCAAGGGCAAGTTTGGTGCTCATCCCCCATAGGGCGAACTGTATGCCGGCACGCTCCTCTTTAAACCGCCAGCGGTCATAGTCGAGCACATCGGCCTGCATGGCAGGAGGCAAAGTCAGGTCTGCGCCAAGTGCCATGCCGGTAATCAGACATACGATGGCGAATGCCGTAAAGGCACCGCTTGGCAAGACGGGCACGCTGATGAAGGCAAGCGCGGCTGCGGCCATTGCCCAGCACCAGGTCCGGTGTTTTCCAAACTGCTTGCTGAGTTTCAGCCAGATCGGGATTGACGCAATGCCTGCACCAAAATAGGCAAGAATGAACAGTGGCCGGATTTCCTCTCCCGCACCTAGTCCGAATTCGAGATAGATAAAGAAAAGGGCCGCAGGAATGCCATTTGCCAAGCCGTTCAGGAACCAGGCTCCTAACAACCGCAAAAATGGTCCGTTGGAAATCACCGAACTGAAATATGCCCCTGTCAAGGTCGATTGCCCCTGACGTTCAACGGGCCCGTCCGGCACGTACCATAGCAACAGAGGAATTACGACTGCACCAAGTCCAATGGCGAGCCAGGCGATGGCACCGATGGATTCTGAAGAAGCCCACCCCATATCGGCGGTTATCGCTGCGAGGGCGCCAGCGCCGAAAATCCCGACTAATGTCATTGCCTCCCGCCAGGAGGTCAGACGCGTGCGATCGTCATAATCGTCGACCAGCTCGGCGCCCCATGCCAGATAGGGGACCGACACCATGGTCCAGCCAGTGTAAAGAACTATCGACCATAAAAGCAGGTAGAGGCCGCCAACATCGCTCGGCGGGTTAAGGATTTTGTATAGGCCGAAACCGGCAACAACCGCACCGATGGCAATCCAGGGTTTGCGCCTGGCCCCTCGAAATCCATATTGATCGCTTAAATAACCAATCACCGGATCGCTGACCGTATCGAACAGGCGTGCCAACAGCAGAAACAGGCCCGTTGCCGCGAGACCAAGGCCGAGTTCCACACCGTAAAGCGCAGGAAGATGGATATAGACCGGAATGGTCGGCAAGGCGACTACAAAGGCAGTCAGGGCATACAGGATCAACCGGCCGCGCGGGACGCCCTTATTGGCGTTGGGTGTCATGCTCTCTCGATCATGAACTGACCGACATCAATGGTGCCGTGGTCGAACCCTGCCTCACAATAGCTGAGATAGTAGCGCCACATGCGATAGAAACGCTCGTCAAATCCAAGCGGGGAAATCCGCGGCCAGTTTTTACAGAATAATTGTTCCCAACGCCGCAAGGTTTCGGCGTAGGATTTTCCGAAAAAGAATGCGTCCGAAAGCCGGAATCCGGATTGATTGGCAACAGATGCGAAGGCTTCCGGGCTTGGCAACATGCCGCCCGGGAAGATATAGCGCTGGATAAAGTCCGGATTACGTCTGTAATTTTCAAAGGCTTCGGCGTCGATCGTAATGATCTGCAAGGCAGCCTTTCCGCCGGGTTTCAGGCAGTTATCAACTACATTGAAAAATGTCGGCCAATATTTTTCCCCGACAGCTTCAAACATCTCAATAGAAACGATCTTGTCGAAAGTCTCGGTTATATCACGATAGTCCTGAATTCGAATGTCGACCATTTCCGACAATCCCTGTCGTGCCATGCGGTCCCTTGCAAATGCCGCCTGTTCCCTGGAGAGTGTCAGGCCGACGATGTGGCAGCCAAATTCCCGAGCCGCAATTTCCGCGAAGCCACCCCAACCGCAGCCTATTTCCAGAATCCGATCTCCGGGTTTGAGATCGAGTTTTTTAGCCAACCGCGTATACTTTCGGCGCTGCGCTGGAACCATTTCCTCGTTCATATCTTCAAAGAGCGCCGATGAATATGTCATCGTTTCGTCAAGCCAGTGTTTATAAAAATCATTGCCGAGGTCGTAGTGGGCAGCGATGTTCCGGCGACTCCCTTTTTTGGAATTTCTTCGACAGGCATGGCGAAGGCGGCCTGCTAACCGCATTGCCCAAGTAGGGCCAAGTGATGCCGACAAGGCATCCGCATTGTTCTGACCAAGCATTAAAAGCGTTGTCAAATCCGGTGAATCCCAGTCTCCGTCCATGTAACTCTCGGCAAAAGCGGTATCACCGCCCCATAGCGTCCGGGTAACGACCCGCATGTTATGAATGTCGAGATGGGCATGCTGTCTCGGGATCGTGCCTTCGAAAGTAAAGCTGTGGCCGCCCGGCATATTCACCGTTATTGTTCCATGACGAATGCGTCTCAGCCAGGATTTCAGCAAGCGTGCTCTCAGATCTGCGTTGCCGGTACCATCAGAAATACTAGGAGATGCAGCGGCCGTTGTCGCGGAATTCTTCATATTGGACATTGCCTCGCGATGTGAAATAGTCGTTATTGTGATTTACGCGGCATGAGCCTGTATGGATCACTTGTTATGCACGGGACAGCATTGGAGCTTCAAAAAGTAGAAGAACTGTTGGGAGGATTGGGGTGAAATCTCAAAATCAACACTGGTACAGAAAAATTATACAGCAATACTATCACGGCTGCTCCACAGCGGATTTCGATCTGATGATGTCGACATTCGTTCCGGATGTTGTGCATTATTTTGTCGACCATAGTCCGGTTCGCGGGGCTGCGGCGCTGGCGAATTATTGGGTGAAAGTCGGACCTAAAACACAGGCATCATGGACTCTGGACCATATTCTCGTTCAGGAGCCGGAAGCAGTGATCGAATGGAGTATGCCCTGGACGCCCCCTCAGGACCAAAAACGGCAGGTGCTGCGCGGCACGGAATGGTATCTATTCAAAGACGACAAGATAGCGGAAATCCGAAGTTACCATAACAACTACTATCTACATGACCCGAAGAACCTGGAACTTTGGGATTTTCCATATGAGGCACGCGGATACCTTCGGCAAATCCTGAAATAGAGCTCGACGTAAAGTCTTTGAAAATTACTCTGTCGCGGAAATTGAGGCGATGGAATGTGTCTCGCCCGCGCGGAGATCGCCAGACATCACCTGCTTATATGCGTGCCAGGTCGCATGGCCTATCAGAGGGAGTGTCACGATCAGTCCAATACCGGCGGTAGCAAGGCCTATTCCGGTAAATATCACGATTGTCGCTGCCCAAAGGATCATGGCGTTCCGGTTGCGGACCACCGCATAGGCGCTGGTGATGAGGGACGACAGCAATACTGAGTTCCTGTCCATCATCATTGGCATGGAGAAAGCACCGATAAAGAAGATACAGGTCGCGAAAACGGCACCGACAGCGGCAATGGATATCCCGAAATAGACACCTTCCATGCTGAGCGCGCGCATCAGAATGATGCCCCAGTCGGGCATGATGCCGGGGAAATTCAGCGCAAATACCGTGAAGGAAATGCGAATCCAGACTTGGAAGACAAAGGCAAGCGCGACACCAAAGCCAAAAATCCCAAGCTTGTTGTAACGCGCGGCGGTAACCGCCGCCATAAGGGTCACTTTTTCACCCGCGGCGTAGCGGCGGCTGATTTCATAAAACCCGAGACCAACAGCAGGGCCGACAAGCAGAAAGCCAGTCAGGCCTGGCAAAATCAGATATGGCCAACCCATAAAGTAGAAACCAAAGGACAAGATCATCCCACAGATAATGAATAAAGCGGCATAGCTGATGCTAACGGCGGTATTGGCTTTCAGATCAGCCCATCCGGCAGCGAGCCATTTCCAGACATCTTCGGTGTAAACGTCCCTCACCAGAGCCATTTCCTTGACCAGCAAAACGTCTCTTTTCAGACCATCAGCGGCTTTTTCTTCGTTCATCATGCTTCCCTCCCAAAGCATATGCATACCCGAAAAGTTTAAAAGTATTTCAGGTTTCAGTAAAGCCACCGGAACAACGACAGAAGGGCAATCTTGGCCGGAGGCGAGCTATATCGAAACACATACTTTTCAGGCCTTCAAGGCTTGCCAAACGGCAATTTATCATCATGATAGTCTCAAGGATCATAAAAATAACAAAATACCGACTGTCAGGCTGGCAATCTTTTCATCACACACCGTTATAATATTTCCAGGTTGGATTTTAGTCGCGCCGAAAGGCTTTTAAGCTCGATTGATGATAGTCTTCTTCTCGTGCAGACGAGGGAAATAGGGAGTTGATAAAAACAATGAACGAAGTTTCACGCCAATCAATAGTCTGGGAACCAGATGCGGATATCATCGCGCAAAGTAACCTCACGGCTTTTATGAGAGAGCATAATATTCCCGATTATGAAACCTTGATGCGACGCGCGGAAGAAGAGCCGGAATGGTGGTGGGGCGTCATTGCAGATCGCATAGAGTTTATGAAACCCTATGAAAAGATTCTGGATATATCGCAAGGGGTGGAGTTTCCTGACTGGTTTGTCGGAGGAACAACCAATATCGTCGAAAACTCGTTGGACCGCCACCGCGATACCGATATCTGGACGTCGCCCGCAATCCTTGGTGAATCCGAGGCCGGGGAGACCCGGATATGGACCTATGAGAAGTTGAGTGAGGAGGTGTCGAGGCTGGCGGCAGGCCTCAAATCCCTCGGCGTTACGCCTGGTGAGGTGGTCGCAATATATATGCCCAACGTCAATGAGGCTGTCGCCGGATTTCTGGCAATCACCAAGATCGGTGCTGTAGCGATGCCGCTCTTTTCCGGCTTCGGGGTAGACGCGATCGTTGCTCGTCTGAAGGCATCCGGCGCTGTTGCGATCCTGACGGTAGATGGCACTACACGACGTGGCCAAACAGCACCAATGAAGCAATTTGTCGATGCGGCCGTTCTTCTGGCCCCCGATGTCAGAAATGTCATCTGCCTGATGAACGCAGGTCTTCAGGTGACCATGGGCGAAAAGGATGTCGACTGGGCGGAGCTGTGCAAGGACAAACCGGCCAATATGCCTAACCTCGAACTTCCGGCGGAAGCGCCTGCGCTGCTCGTCTTTACATCTGGCACGTCAGGCCTTCCGAAAGGAACGGTACATACCCATGGCGGTTTTGCGGCGAAGCTCTCGCTCGATCTCGGTCTTATGATGGATATGAAGCCGACCGACCGGATCATCTGGTTTTCGGATATGGGCTGGCTGGTCGGGCCGATTCTGGCCTTTGGCGCAACGTTAATTGGAGCCTCCTTCGTGTTGGCCGACGGAGCGCCTGATTACCCCAACTCTACGCGCATGTGGTCGCTGGTCGAAAAGAATCGTGCAACCTTTCTGGGCGTTTCTCCAACGCTCATCCGTGGTTTTATGCATGGCGCCGGATTAGGGAATAATGACATCTCCTCAATACGGATTTGCGTCTCAACCGGAGAGTCATGGACGCCGGATGCCTGGTGGTGGACGTTTAAGAATGCTCTGCAAAGCAAAGGGCCTATCATCAATTATACGGGAGGTACCGAAATCGGCGGCGGTATTCTGTCAGGCTCCGTCCTGCGTCCTATGAAATGCTGTGCCTTCTCCGGTCCGGTGCCGGGTATGGGCGCCGATATCGTTGATATGGATGGGAACCCGGTTGGCCCGAATAATGTGGGCGAATTGGTCCTGCGCAAGCCATCCATTGGCCTCAGTCGTAGTCTTTGGAATGACGATGAGCGGTTTCTTGACAGCTATTGGCGGGACATTCCCGGATGCTGGCGCCAGGGCGATTTGGCCATACAGGACGATGAAGGTTTCTGGTTTGTGCTGGGCCGATCTGACGACACGCTTAAAATCGCCGGAAAGCGAACCGGGCCCTCGGAAATTGAGGCCCTGCTGACGGAAACGGGCAAGGTATTGGAGGCGGCCGCGATCGGCATCCCGGATGAAATCAAGGGCGAGAGCGTCGCCTGCGTGGTCGTGCTGAACAAGGACGCGGAACCCGGCGCAGCCATTGAAAAGGAGCTATCGGACGCCGTTATCGCGGGTCTCGGTTATCCGTACCGGCCGAAATTCATCCTGACGGTCGCGGCATTGCCAAAGACACGCAATATGAAGGTGATGCGCCGCCTTGTTCGGGCTGTTTGTCTTGGCAAACCATTGGGAGATATTTCATCGCTGGTTAATCCCGAAGCCTTGGAATCCGTGTTGCAAGCCGCCGTTGAAAGCGGGCTTTTGACAAAGGCTGACGCAGATTCATAAGTATATTCGTATTTGAGGAGACTCTCCCAATCCTCACGCCGTGGATAGTTCAGTTGCCAGTGAATTTCGGCGCGCGCTTTTCTGTGAACGCAGCCGCGCCTTCGGCAAAGTCGTCGCTTTCCAATACCGCGCGGGTGTCGCGCAAGGCGAGCCCGGAACGTTCTGACGGACCTTTGGCTAGCACCTCACCAACAAATCGCTTGACCATTGAAAGTACCATAGGGGCGCTATCTCTTAATTCCACGGCGTAAGCCATTGCAGCTTCCATAACCTCGTCTTTTGGAACGACTTTGTTGACTAGGCCGACATCATATGCGCGCGCGGCACTCATCTCTGCGAGGCCATAAATAAACTCCATGGCAACTTTATGTGGAATGCGGGCTGCGAGCGATGTAATTAGCCCGCCGGACAAGCCTACCTTGGCTTCCGGATAGGTGAATTTGGCTTCTTCAGACATAATGCAAAGATCACAAAACTGAACCAGGACCACTGCGCCACCTACGCAAATACCGTTTACAGCGGCAATGACAGGTTTGTCGACTTCAACGCCGATGCCGGGGACAAATTTCCAGAGCTCTGGCGGGTCCGAGAGGTTCGCGCCGACAGAAAAGGCTTTGTCACCACCGCCTGTCAGGATAGCCACTTTATCGTCTGAGGCGTTAAATCGATGCCAAGCGTCGTGAAGTGCATCAACTATATCATGGGTCAGGATGTTTAGATTTTTTGAGTCCGTGAGTGTGATGATGGCGATATTATCGCGGCTTTCATATGCTACGGTTGATGCGCTCATGGCTATTCTTCTTTCTAGTGAGATTTTTTAGCAGCGGTTGGATTGGTGAGTTTTACATCCTAAAAGATGAGTATTTGCTTTCTCCTGTCGTGATTTTCAGTCTTACTTTAATATGTGGGGTAGGTTTTATAGTCAATGGAGTCTAACTGACTTCCATAAGGGAGTCAGACTATTCCGCCGTTAAAACAAAATTGCTTGTTCTCGTCGCACAGACAAATTTTGTCAAATGAGTATATTTAGTGGAGTACTATAGTGTTACGTATTTTTGTTGTATTGGAAAAATGGTGCCCAGGGCAGTCCCCTAAGCTCTCTGGAGCGCATTCCTGTGAGGAGGGCGGTATATTTGATGGTTGCGTCGGCTTTAGTCATCTGTCCTGACCCGGCGTAGTTAGTATTCCCGCAAACTCCGTCTTTGGGTTTTGCGATGTAGAATTTACTATTGGCTGAGACATGATACATGTCGGTTCTTATTAATCTCTCGATTTGAAGCCGGTCGTTCGTATATCTATATAAAATAATGAGGTCCAATAATGGAGCCTTGTAGAAGTACAGTATTCTATTACTACTTTTTGGGTAGAATTAATTTCTTTAATTCAGATACAAGTAATCCGTCTGGACGTGCGATTTCCTCTAAAATCGTAAAATGATTGTGGCCTTCGGGAATAGTGAGCTTTGCGCTCAATTCTACTTGGCTTAATCTCGCGGAGAATTCTTCTGATTGCCGTCGTAATTCGCATAATTCATTACCTCCAACAAACAACAAATAAGGTATTTTTCTTGAGGGTAAACTTCTAATTGGACTAAGTGTTTCTATCTCGTTTCTTGAAAGCTGGAGTTTCTCGTTTATGTATGTTTTTTCTATAGGCTCCAGGTCAAAGATACCACTGATCGATAGGACGCTTGTTACATGGGTATGTTGAGCCGCAAGAACTGCGAGATGCCCACCGGCGGACCAGCCGCCGACATGTATGCTGGTCGGATCGAACCCCAAGCCTGTTGCGCGTGCATAGAGTAAGTCGATCGCAGCATTAATTTCACCAACGATTTGGGTCAAACTGGCCTCGGGCGCGAGTGTATATCCAACAACAGCGACATTTATACCATTCGCCACCAGACATTCCGAAACAAAGGAAAAAGTTTCCTTGCGATTGCGTTGCCAATACCCGCCATGAATGAACACAAAAAGCGGAGAGTTAATTTTAGGTGCGGCAAAGTAATCAATTTTATTTCTAGGGAGTGGCCCATAAACGATATCAAGATAGGCGTTTGCTTTTGAACGGATTTTTTGGCCTTGCTTTTCCCATTCAGCAATTATGCTCGCGCTCTCTTTAACGGCAGCTGAGTTGTTATAGGCAGCGTCAAGAGCCCGCTTGTCCATTCCTAGATAGACTTCAAGTGAAACCATTTTCATATCCAGTTTTTAATCGCTAATTATTGATTTCGCTTGGCGTACGGCCCCTAGGTTACTGCTAAGCTTTCGGGTTATTGTTCGGCGGAGGGCATTAAATTTTTCAGATGATACATCACGTGGGCGTGGTAAATCGACGGTAATATCGCTGTCAATACGACCGGGACTCGCGCTCATTACGACGATCCGATCTGCCAGAACAACTGCCTCTTCAACCGAATGTGTAACAAAAATAACCGTTAGATTTGTTTGCTCCCAAATTTCAAGGAGTTCTTCCTGAAGTTTTGCACGGGTCAAGGCGTCTAGGGCTCCGAAGGGTTCGTCCATTAAAAGAAGATCTGTGTCGTTGGCTAGAACACGTGCAATAGCGACCCGTTGCTTCATGCCTCCGGAAAGTTGGCTTGGATAGTGCTTGGAAAAAGCCGTAAGACCAACCATCTTAAGGAACTTTTCAGTAATGTGACGAATTTCCTCGCTCGAAAGGCTGCGATGACGGGGCCCAAATGCGATATTTTCGTATACGGTTAACCATGGGAATAAAGCATAATCCTGAAATACTATACCGCGATCGGGGCCCGGTTCATTGATAGCTCGCCCATATAGCGCAGCCTCTCCAGAAGTAGCGCTTTCAAAACCTGCGATAATTCGGAGCAATGTTGATTTACCGCAACCAGAGGCACCCAAAAGACATATAAACTCGCCTTTTTCTATGTCCAGATTGATATTATCAAGCGCCTGCGTGTCGCCACCTGCGGATTTAAATAATTTATCCAAGCTGGCAACCCGCAGGATCGGCGGTGCATTTTTCATTCGTGTGGCGCTAACTCTAGACATGATGTTGCGGGCTCCATCTTAGAAGGCGGTTGTTGAGCATGATTATGAGACGATCTGAGAAGAATCCTACCAAGCCAATTACAATCATTCCTGTGATGACAAGTTCAGTTCGAGATAGCGTCCGGCCATCCATGATTACGGCGCCCAGTCCTTCGGGGACTCCCGTCATTTCTCCGACAACAATCAGGATCCAGGCAAACCCGTGACCGAGGCGCAGGCCATTGAATATGCTCGGTGTTGCTGCAGGCAGAACAACAGATCGAAATAGTTGAGAGCCTTTGCATCCGAGCATTGAAGCCGCTTCAAAAAGCTTCTCATCAACTGATTTAACGCCGAAAACAGTGTTCAAAAGGATCGGGAAAAATGCTCCTAGAAATACCAAGAAAATGGCTGATCTCGGCCCTAGGCCAAAAAAGATCATAGAAAGAGGAAGCCATGCAGTGACGGGCACTGGCCGAAGCAATGCAAGTGTCGGGTCCAGCATTGCCCGAAGCCAGGCAAATCGACCAAGCATGATGCCCAAAGGGACGGCAACGACTGCTGCGAGCAAGAAGCCGCCATAAACGCGTTGCAGGGATACCCATAGGTGAATGGGTAAGCTTGCACTGAAGGCATCATCATAGATGCCGCCAAAGGTAAAATCCCACATCATAAGAACGACTTCACTTGGCGGGGGGATCAGGCGTGTGCCAGTCCACTTTACCATCAATGACCAGAAACCGATCAGTGCGACAGGAACAATAACTGCGATCAATATTTTTTGGGCGCGGTTGATAACGGTAGTGAGAAGCGCGGGCCGCGCCGGGGAGGAAACCCCAGACACGGCATGCCTTTTTTCACTCAAAACTTGTGTTTCATTCGACATGAGATGGCTCACATTGCCTGAATCTTTTTGACGAAGTCCGCTACAATAAATGTGTCATAGTCAGGAAGTTCACGGATTTGCTTCTTGTCCAGCATTTGGGTTCCGTAATAACGGGCCTGCTCCAAAAACAGTTCGTCAATCTTCCAGGTCAATTCGACATTCGGAGCTGCCTTGGCGATTGATGCCTCAGGCTGCCCAAGCTTCTGCATGGCTATTTCCACAAACGCGTCGCGATTACTCATAGCGTACTCGGTTGCCTTACTGTGGATAGTCAGCAGAGTATTTACCAAGTCGGGGTCAGAACTTACTTTTTCCTGGCTGGTAGTCAAAACCATGTTCAGGGAACCGGTAGGTGTCGAATAGGGATACTCGACGATTTTGCCAACGCCTTTTGCAAGGCTGATACCCGGCCCGGGTTCTGCACCTACGTAGGCGTCAATATCACCACGCTCTAGCGCTGGCGCCATGTCACTAAATGAAACGCGGATCGGCTTGATATCCTTTATACTCATGCCTTCCGCGGCTAGTCGATCAAGAATAACAACTTCCTGCGTTGAACCTGGCCAGATAGCAACCTTCTTTCCGGCAAGATCTTTGATGGTGTTGATATCTGAGTCGATACCGGAAACCACGGCCATACCGCGGTTACACGCGGCGCCGACGACGACGACAGGCTCACCCCCGGCTGCGCCCAACGTGGCGGCGGCCAGGCCATAAATACCAAAATCGACCGTGCCTGTGACAACAGCGTTCTTGCCGTCTGTCGGGCTTTCAAAGGGAACAACTTCAATCTTGTAGCCTTCTGGCGCAAACTTTTGATAAAAATAAGGAGTTACCCCGTGGATGAGCTTCAGCGTTCCAACTTTGATCACCTTGTCTTCAGCCATTACTGGAGTGACTATATTTACCGCGAAGGCAGTAATAGCTGCTGTCAATACGAAGCGCATAAATGTTCGGCGGGTTCTTCTTTGCATATTAGTCTCCTGGGTCATGGGTTGCTGTGTGGATTAAATCACGATGAAGAGAGTGTATGCTGCAGCGCACAATTTAAAAAATTTAATGTTTTTATTTATTTTATAAATAATATTAATATGTAGCCATGAAACCTCCCATTGACCTTCGCCTGTTGCAGGCCTTTATCATTCTGGTAGAGACCGGTAGTGTTTCTGAAACCGCACGTCGCATCGGCCGCACGCAACCCGCGGTGACTTTACAAATCAAGCGTTTGGAGGAGGCGGTAAACGCAACGCTCTTTGACAATGTGGGACGGAAGCTTGTTCTTACGAGTAATGGGGAGTTGTTGTTGGGTTATGCGCGGACAATTATGAGTCTGCAAAGTGAGGCTATGGCTAGGATCGCCGCCCCAAAATTAAGCGGTAGGGTCGTTCTTGGTGTGCCCGACCTTTATGCTGCCTATATAATGCCGGAAATTCTGTCGCGGTTCTTTTCAGCATTTCCAGATGTCGAGATAGAGATTCGGACACAGCTTTCCAGCCCACTGATTGCGTCATTGGAGAAAGGAGAAATTGACCTTGCCCTGGTGACAGGCATGCGGGCGTTCAGTGAAGGTCAGATTGTCGCGCAGGAGCCATTAGTCTGGGTCACGGGCACGAACCGGTCAATGCACGATAAAAATCCCGTGCCGCTGGCTTTATTGCCCACTGGGAATGTTTTTCGTGATCTCGCTTTGGCGGGCTTGGAAGTAACCGGACGTAAATGGAAGGTTTCATTGGTTAGTACAAGTATTTCTGGACTGCACGCCGCAGTCCTAAGCGGGTTCGCCGTTAGCGCGATTGCTAAGAGTTCCATAATCGATGGTATGAGAATTCTTGGAGAGGCGGACAGTTTTCCCGAATTACCGAGCGTAGATCTGGTTTTGTATCGTGCCGGCAATAGCAAAAATGCTGCGGTTGACGCCATGGGCGACATGATAGCGGAAGAACTCGCACGGGCTGGTATTCCCACCGGGCGCAATACTTTTAAGACGCAAGCTGGTAGCGGAGCAATTCCATAAGTGATCTTCGATCTAAAGTTCACAGGAAAAATATCTCTGCAACTCATTGCCAATGAACTCTACAGTCAGGAGATAAAGTCACCTAGAGGGCGCCCGTGGTCCAAAGGGACGATCAACAATATTCTCAATAAGCTAGAAATAGATCACCGGAAGTAGTTCTTTAGTTCAATAAGTAGTTTTTTTAGTTCAATATCGAAGCCCTAGGATTTGGTGCCTTTAGGTAGGGGCATCCCGCCATGAACGGTAAAAACTCTCTCCGATCCGTATACTCCCTACTCGAAATTTGTCACATTGGACATTTCGTTAACTATCAAGGAGTTACGTCAACTCTGTCCTATTCTGTCTCGTTTCATCCTGCTATTTGTCAATTTTTGCTTATGAAGAACACTTCAATCTTCTCGCATCACTTCATTAAGAAATTTTTAACGGTCTTGAGCACTAAACCTAACGGATGATCTTCACCGAATGTCGCAAATCCGATCTTAGCATTTACTGTTTTCGATGCAGTCTTCTCTCCGGAGTGAGCATCATAGATGACGTAGTTTATTGTTATCTTATCTGAAACAAGACTCCATTCTGTTGCCCTGCCTTCCAAGTACAAGATTTTTGGGGCGAATAGATAATTTGCAGTAGCTGAGCTTGCTCTCTCTTTAGCTATCTTCAGCGCCCCCACATTTTCATCTATTACAAAATCAAACTGATTGATGCTTGGTTCAGCCGCCATGACTGCATTTTCGTCTGGCCTAGTGCGCTGTTGGTATTAATTTTTGCCCACTTCTTCTTTGGGGTTTGCGGTGCGAAATTTGCCATACACCGGATTCTATGGCCCCTTATGAATTGCCGTTTTGCGCTCTCTGTGCGCTAAATTTGGTAGTTGTTCCTGAAATCCGTACCGGTAACCTATATTCAGGCTTGGACTATAAAGACAGTTAATCAAGGAGAGCAGGTTTGATGGCGTCAAATGTCGCTGAATATTTATGGCGAAATGTGAGTGCCCTAGGGGTAAAAACGGTTTTCGGATTACCGGGCATCACAACATTACCGGCAATGGAAGCAATGAGGCGACTTGGGGAGCCGGATTTTGTTGTCACTCGCCATGAGCAGTGCGCAGGTCATATGGCGGACGCAACCGCAAGGCTTGGCGCAAAAATTGGTGTTCTGCTCGTTGATCTTGGTCCGGGATTGGCAAACACGCTTACGGCGGCACTTGCCGCGATGCGTGATTCTTCACCGCTTCTCATAATTGCGGGTCAAGAGCATCAGTCGCTTATTGGGCGTGAAGTTTGGCATGAAATGCCGGAGATTGCTGTTTTTTCTCCGATGCTGAAATTTTGTGAACGGGTCGAGAGCACTGACGCTTTTCCGAGGCTTCTTGACAGAGCTTTGCGCTTGGCAATGTCGGGTCGGCCTGGGCCAGTTTTGTTAAGTGTACCCAAAAATCTCTGGAATGAAGAAGTAGCCTCTCCTTTCAAGAAATTTGCTCATGCCTATCCGCCAGAGCCGGCTGCTGCAGCCGTCGATACCGCGGTTGAATTGTTGCTAAATTGCGAAAGGCCGGTTGCTGTAGTCGGAGGTGGAGGGCGGTCTGCCGCAGCTAGAGAGTCGATACGCAATATGTGCGAGCGCTGGGAAATTCCCGTCGTAACATCCCCAAATGGTCGTGGAGCATTGGCAGAGGATCATCCTCTGTGCCTGGGCCACGCAGGTCGTTTTGGGCAGGCGCATGCCAGTGAAACTTTGAAAGAGGCCGATCTCGTCCTGTCTTTGGGCTGCCGGCTGGATGATCTCACAACACATAATTGGTCGCTGCTTAATCAAGATCAGGCAATTATTCAGGTCGATATAGAAGCTTCGATGATTGCGCAGAACTGGAAAGTTGATTTGGCTATTGTGGGCGATGCGGGCGCTTTCTCGAAGAAACTTTCGGAGAAATTTCGAGACCCTGCAGCTCCTTTCTGGAATTTGAGACCGAAAGCTGAAGACCGTTTGGCAAAGCGCAAATATTTTTATGAGATTTATGATGACATTGCCGTTAAGCCACAAGCCGTTATGAACGCGCTTGAGGAAAATGTATCTGTAGATCATACGATCGTTATGGGGGGAGGGCGTTTTCAGCAGTTTGCTGGGGAATGGCTCGTTCGTCAGCCGGAGAACTTCTTTTATGCGGCTAATTCCGGCACTGTCGGCTTCGCTTTGTCAGGTGCCATTGGTGCGGCGATTGCTTCTCCGGAGCGTCAGGTCATTTGTGTCTTGGGAGATGGTGACTTCAGCATGCATTGCCAAGAACTGGAAACAGCTGTTCGGACTGGTGCGAATGTTAAAGTTGTGATTTTGAATGACTTTGCCTATGGCGCTATGAAAGCGCGTCAAGAATATAGTTATGGTACTGAGTATGGGAACGCTGATTTCGCAGTATTGGCAAAATCTTTTGGTGCCGACGGGCGTAAGGTTATAAAAGGTAATGAAATAGTGGAAACAGTGAAGTGGTTGCTCCAGGCAGAAGGGCCAGCGCTGATAGATGTCCATATCGATCTGGAAGAAAACAGATCGCTGCTGTTTGGGCATGATATCGGACAAAAGGAGGACACAGACTGACCGTACATCTACTTCACATGAGTAAGCCTGTCTTCCGCGAACATCAAAAATTCCTTTGCAGCGACCGGCAACAATCTCTGAGATAGAATGCAGAGGTCAATAGTCCCGCCTGTTAACGCATTGGAAGTTATGGGTCGGGCGATGAGTTCTCCGGCTTCCAGTTCCTTTTTAACGGCATAGGTGTGTAGTATTGAGATACCGTCTCCATTCTTTGCGAAAGCCCGCAGCGCTTCAATGGAGTTTGTTTCCAGCGTGGGATTAATGGGAATCTTTGCTTCACGGCAGGCCTGATCAAGAAGATTACGGATTCCAAATGTTGCGACGGGTATTGCAATGGGGCTTTGTGCAACACTGCGCAAATCGAACTTCTCAATATTACTTGATTCAAAATCTGGCGCCATTATCGCCATCACAGGATCTTTAATTCTAAGGCGATATTCAATTTTTTCCTGAGCGGGCGCATTAAATGCAAGTCCGATGTCTGCTGTGCCAGCCAACAGTTGGGTTGTCACATCTGCTGCACTCGCCACGAGGAGCTGAAAATTAATGTCGGGATACTCTCTCCTAAAGCTGGAAACAAGTGGGGAGAGGAAGGAGCCTATCATTCCTTCAATGGCTGCAATTTTTACTGTCCCGAGCTTCATATCCCGTAGTTGTTGAATTTCAGAGCCAAGCCTGCGAAGAGCGAGCAGGCTGTCGACCACATACTCGCTGTATATTTCTCCAGCCGCAGTCAACTTCATGCCGCGCGGCAGCCTTTCAAATAACACCTCTCCAACTTCCGCCTCCAGTTTTGAAATTTGCCTGCTAATGGCAGAAGAGGCGACATTGAGTTTATCACCTGCTTCGCGAATTGAGCCGGTCTTTGCCACTTCATGGAAATAACGTAAGGCCGTGAGATGCTGCGCATCTCTCGCTCTAGGCATTAATGACTGAAGATCGCGGTCCATGAGAAATACCTTTATCCCTAAATCTAGTGAGGGTGAAGACTAGGATTGTTGTTGCCAATTTAGCAACTGATCGTTCCATATTATGCTCTTGTTGGCAATGCAGTATATGTGATTGAATGATTTAAACATCAACAAGATGACTTTAAATTTGAGGCGAAATGCATGCAGTCTTCATCGGACTTTTTAATATTCGACAAGGTAACAAAGGTCTTTGAAAGTCCTGATGGCGGTGAAGTGATAGCACTTGATAATTTCTCACTGAATGTCGGTGATGGGGAATTTGTTACAGTAGTTGGTCCATCCGGATGTGGGAAATCTACATTGCTTAACCTTGTCGTCGGATTGGATAAGCCTTCATCCGGTCAAATTCTGATTAACGGCAAACCCGCATGGCAACAGCTTCGCAATATTGGCTATGTTACCCAGGAGGATAACCTTTATCCTTGGCGTACGCTGCGGGAAAACGTTGAATTTCCATTGGAAATTCGCGGAGTGGCAAAGGCAGAACGTATAAAGCGTAGTGAAGAGTTGCTCAACAAAGTTGGGCTCGCCGGATTCGAAAACCGCTACGCACATCAATTATCCGGCGGCATGCGCCAGCGTGGCAATATTGTGCGGGCCCTGTCATTCGATCCGGGGCTTATAATTATGGACGAACCTTTTGGCCCGCTTGATGCTCAAACACGGATCGTCCTACAGCAACAGCTTTTGGATCTGTGGCTGCAGGATAAAAAGACGGTCATTTTTATTACACATGATTTGCAGGAAGCCATTGCACTGGGAGACAGGGTCGTGGTTATGACGGCGCGTCCCGGCAAGATACGGTCTGTGTATGATATCAAGCTTACACGCCCCAGAGATTTGCATCATCTGCATGATGATCCTGAGTTTCGCACAGCGCTTTCTGATTTATGGGATGAACTAGCGGATGAAGTTTCAGCGGCCAACGCAATGGGGAGAAACTAAATGTCTGATGCCGAAAATTCCAAACAACGGCTTCAACCCGTCGCAAAAAATAAAAAGGCCATCAACACAACGCTGATCTGGCAGACAGCTATTCTGGTAGTTGTGCTGGGATCCTGGGAGTTTATGTCGGGACGACTTTTTGATTCCTTCTGGGTTTCCAAACCGAGTCTGATTGTTGCCTATATTTATAATTGGATAATTAACGGTGATTTCTTGCGGCATTTGAGCGCGACTATGACAGAGATAATAGTCGGCTATTCCCTTGGGGCGTTCTTTGGCCTTGCGCTGGGATTACCAATAGGGAGGATGGAAAAGACGGCGAAAATTCTTGATCCTTTCCTTCTCGCACTCAACGGAATCCCACGTGTCGCCTTAGCTCCTCTATTCGTGATCTGGTTTGGAATTGGGATTACTCCGAAAATCGTTCTTGTGTTTACGCTTGTATTTTTTGTTGTATTCTACAATTCCTATGCTGGTGTTCGTTCCGTCGAAAGACGTTATGTTGATCTGGCATGGGTGATGGGGGCCAGGTCTTTCAGCCTGTTTACCAAAGTTATCCTTCCAGCCGCTATGCCTTACATCATTCTAGGGCTGAAGCTCTCCATTCCTTACGCTGTCATCGGGGCAATCATTGGAGAGTTTATCGCGTCCAGTGAAGGCCTTGGCTATAAAATCCAACTGGAAACAAGTATTTACAACACCACAGGAACAATGGGCGGCATTATCGTGTTGATGATACTTGTTGTGCTGTTGAATTCTATTTTGGCATGGATCGAACGACGCGCACTTGCTTGGAGGCCGCCATCTCGCTCAGGGGATGCGGGCGGTCAGGGGCTTTGATCCGCCCCGGTCATACAGCCGAAAATATAAAATCAGTATTTGGACCCGAACCACAACTAAACCAGGAGTGTAAAATGACAAAGATACAAGGCATACCTCGTAGATCATTTTTGACAGGGAGCGCAGCAACGTTGGCCCTTGCAGGGACAATCGGGCTAAAACGTCCAGCTTTTGGAGCAAGCACGCTCCAGAAAATTACCGTCACGCAAGCTGTTACCTCGTTGGCCTTTATTCAGAACTATCTGGCATCTGAACTTGGCTTTTTTAAGGAAGAGGGGCTTGATGTCGACCTCGTGGTAACCCGTGGCGGAGGCCCAGATGTTCAGGCGGTAATTTCAGGGGACGCAGCCTTTACCGTCAATGACGGGGCGCAGGTGCTACCGGCTCTGGCACGCGGTCTTGAACTCAAATGTATCATGGCGACATTGGACAAGAATATCATCAATGTTTCAATGGTTAAGGAAACCGCTGATCGACTAAATCTGACAGCAGACAGCCCGATTGGCGAGAAACTGGCTGCCCTAAAGGGTCTTAAAATAGGGGTCACAAGGCCCGGGTCGCTAACCTGGCAGCTTGCGAGATTTAATTTGGCGAAGGCGGGATTGAACCCTGATACAGATGCGACGATTGTCGGTGTGGGGGGGGGGCCAGCTGTTGCTGCCGCACTCGAAAACAAGGATGTAGATGTTATCTACATTTCTGTTCCGCTTGGCGAGCGCGTTGTTCATTCAGGTAAGGCGATTACCCTTATTGATAATTCGAACGGACAGGACCCCAACCTCCCTTCGTTTATGATGGAGGGGCTTTGGACAACACCTGAGTATATGGCGTCTAATCCGGAAACCTGCACTGCGATGGTAAAGGCGCTTAGCAAGGCATCGAAGTTCGTTTTGGAAAATGATGCGAAAGCCATCAGTGAGCCACTCAAACCGGTATTTGGTGCGTTAGGGGATGAAGTCCTGGACATCGGTGCAGGTATGGTCAAGGCTGCCGTTTCTTCGTCTGGGAAGTTTTCTCAAGAAACGCTTGATGTGACACAAAATGTTCTACAATTGAACAAATCCATTGAACGAAGCATGACGCTCAATGAAGTATTTGATGGGCAGTTCTTAGCATCATGACAAACTCCCGGCGGATCGGCCTAATCGGATATGGTGCGATAGCAAAAGTTGTCATGGATGTCGTTCATCGGCATTCCCGCAATACAATGATTACTGCCGTTTTGGTCCGGCCGGGAAAAACCAACACAATTGAGTTGCCGTCAGGTTGCCAAGTTGTGCATAGGGTTGAAGATCTTATCGCATTGGCTCCTGATGGTATTTATGAATGTGCTGGACATCAGTCTGTGCGTCAGTATGGGCTTGAAATCCTTGCGGCAGGCATTGCCTTTTCAATTATATCCGTTGGTGTGCTCGCTGATGAAGAGCTTCGTAATACGCTGATGGAAAATGCCGCGAAGAGTGGTGCAAGAATATCCATAATCACGGGCGCCATAGCAGGCGTGGAAGCCTTGTCGGCGGCCCGATTCTCGGGCCTTAAAGTCGTAGAACATAAGGTTGTGAAACCTCCACAGGCTTGGAGAGGGACTCCAGGTGAAAAATTTTTAATGCAGGATAACCTGAGAGAGCCTGTCGTTCTGTATGAAGGATCGGCGGAAGAAGCGGTACGGCGTTATCCGAAAAATGCGAATGTCATTGCAACAATTGCGTTGGCTGGTCTTGGTTTCCAGGATACCAGGGCAATCATTGTTGCCGATCCTTCCACCTCATCTAACTTTCACTATCTCAAGGCCTCCGGCGATTTTGGAGAAATGTCAGTTGAAATTGCCGGCAACTCACTTCCTGATAATCCAAAGACTTCCATGTTGGCAGCTTATAGTGTTGCCAGATCCATTATTCTTCGGAGCGGTGAAATAATAATCTGAAGAAATTTTTATAGTGAAGGTGGAAAGAACTAATTTATCCTGTCTATGTCCACTATCCGCATTGTGGGTATGTTAATCCAAAATGCAATAATTGCGTTACGGGGGAGATATACCTTTGTTCCTTTGTTAAATGTCAAGTTGATGCATACATATGTCCAAAATGTGATCTGGGCGTGGTCGTTCGAAAGCAGGGTAAGTTTGCTAACATGTGTAACTCCTTCGAGCCATTTTGGGAATCAGTCTTATAATTACATTTGATGCTTCTAAATCAGATGTTGTGTGCTTAATACAGTTGCGTATTTTGACAATTCGTAACTTTATTAAAGTATTTCTCCCCAATTAATACTGCCGCATATGCCATAGTTTGAGTTTATATTTATCCTTACTCTAATCTCGCTTAAGCTTAGGACTATCCAACACAGCAAAGATGGGTGAGGTTATGTCTAAAAAACAAATGATGTTTCGATTTACAGGTGATCAGGTTTAGGTTCTTGATCAACTCCGAATGGTTTACAATCATTGATCAGGCCAAAACTGTCATCAACAAATGGCGCAGGCAGTATAATCACATCAGACCTCATCAGGCCCTCAATATGAGACCACCCATTCCCGAAACTCTATCAAATAATGGTACATAACAAGGGGGCTTTACAACATTTTGTATCACTCTGGAAAAGCCGGACTTTCCGTTAACAAGGATTTAGTCCACAAAATGTGATATAAAAAAGCGATTTGTCGACGTTATCGGCAAATCGCTTTTTTTACATTAGAATACAAAGAATTCAGCCACTTAATTTAGCATTCTAAATTATTAGTGTTTACATTTCGCGAATATCAAAAATGGTGCCCAGGGGCGGATTCGAACCACCGACACGCGGATAGCGCGTTAGCATGCCGAGTACCTTTATTGTGCTTGGAAGCACGAAGACCTTCTTACTTGTCTCTGCCATTTCCTATCTCACTGACAAGCCGCGCATTTTCGATGGCGATAACACTCTGATCGGCAAAAATCCTGGCTAATTGCAGGCTTTTGTCGTCGAAGGGACGCAGTTGTTGGCGATATATGGTAAAGGCACCGATCAAACCCTCTTTTGATACCATGGGAATGGCTGTAAACGATCGCGCTCCTCCCAAATTTGCGGTGGCGTCGCGCAAGGGATCTCCGTGACGATATATTTCCTCCATGCGAACATCGGCGATATTGATAATATCGGTGGCGGAGGCCATGCGTCCGAGGCCCGTGTTTGGATTGACATGAAACCAGCCCTGCTCGCTTAGCCAAGTCTGGAATGCCAGTGGGATTTCCTTGATATACGTCGCCTTGAAGCCTTTTTCGGGACTGAAAGCGAAAAGTATTCCGTATTGCGCATCGCATAACTCGAGAGCATAGCCAAGAACGGCAGAAATGACCTCCTGTACGTCGCCGCTTGCCCTGCTGATGATACTCAATACCTCGCTCAAAGCCCGTTCCCGGCTGATTGCTTCTTCAAGACTAAGGGCAAGCTCCGAGATCAATGTGGCTTGTTCCTCCGAGCTTTTGGATTTTGGTTGCTCACCTTCAAGTGCTTTAAGTAATTCAATTTTGGACGATACGCCGAGTTTCCGATAGATCGTCGCGAGATGCGTGCGAACTGTAGACGGCGCAATATGAAAATGGGCGGCAATTCGCTGGTAATTATCGCCTCGCGTATAGGCTGCTGCAATTTCCTTCTCTCGAGGGCTTAACAAGGCTTAATTCTCCGAAATGGGCTGCACGTCAAACGACAGCTTATCGCGTCGTCCAAGGAGCATAATGCATCTTGCATCATCGCCCTATACATCAAATGCAGTAGATAAAATAATGCATATGACCGATTTTCCACTTCTTCTTCTTTCGCTAAGCTCAGCTATGAAAAACGGAAGATATTGCTTTGTGATAAGCGCGGTGACAGGAGACAATAATGACTATTGGCGATACGGCTTGGAGGTTTTTTGAGGCATGCGAAACCGGTCGAGGTTGGGACGGTTGCAGGAATTTTTGTCACGAAGGAGCGACTTTCTCCTGCCAGTCCGAAGTGTTGGCGGATGTCAGCACGCTTGAGGGTTACGTGGAATGGATGAAGGGGCTGCTGGTTCCAATTCCTGATGGCCGCTATGAATTAAAGGCCTTCGTAAGTGATGAGGGGCGGGGTGTTGTGGTGGCTTCGGCGGTTTTTCACGGCACGCATAGCGGCGACGGAGGGCCGGTTCCCGCAACCGGCAAGGCCGTCGCTGCCGATTATGTATACGCCATGGAATTCGACGGCTTAAAGATTAGCCTTATGACGAAAATATGGAATGATGGATATTCCCTCAAAGCTCTCGGTTGGGCATAGAGTTACATCTATCTGATTTCAAATGTTGGAGGTGGCGCAGTATGCACAAGCGAAGAATAGTCATCATCCGGGACACTGTGTTCACAGATCCGTATGGCATATCCTGCACGCCTGTTACCCGGATTGCGGTGGCAGCCGTGACTAAGAATCCCCTTGCCAATGGATACAAGGAAGATCTCGCCGAATTATTTGATACTGGGGCGGCGCTCGGCGAGAGTCTTATGGGTGAGCTAGCGACCATGTTGCCGGGTCCCTCGGTCAGTTATGGCAAAGCGGCCCTCGTGGGTACTGGCGGAGACATGGAACATGGGGGTGCGCTGATACACCCGAAACTCGGAAAATACATGCGCGCGGCTTTGGGCGGAGGCAAGGCGCTGATCCCCTCAAATGTCAAGATCGGTGCCGTGGGCTCCAGAATTGATGTGCCGCTTGGGCATAAAGACGAGGCATGGTCCTTTGCGCATTTCGACACCATGACCGTTTCCGTGCCGGATGCCCCGCTCCCGGAAGAGATTGTGATGATAATGGCGATCGCCGATGGTGGGCGCATCAATCCGCGGGTCGGCGATGGCCCGACAACCAAATAAGGGTAAAGGACTTTCTATGGCTATTCGCTGGCGCATACTATTGCTGCTTTTTTTTGCGCGGGTTGGGCTTGGATTGCAATTTCAAACGCTGGGATCCGTCAGCAACAACCTTATCGATGCCTTTGGCCTAGATTATACCGAAATAGGTACCCTAATCGGGCTTTTCATGCTGCCCGGGCTTTTTCTCGCCATACCCGCCGGTTTGTCAGGACGGTATTTTTCAGATCGCGTTCTGGGCGCCGCCGGGATGATTTCGCTGGCAGTTGGCGGACTATTATCGGGGATCGCTCCAGACAGTTCGGTGGTCGGGTTAGGCCGATTGATTAGTGGAGTGGGCTTTTTGTTCTCGACGCTATATTTTACGAAAATGATTACGGATTGGTTTGCCGGTAAAGAAATCGCCACCGCGATGAGCGTTCTTGTGATGAGCTGGCCCTTTGGCATCGCCATCGGCCAGATCGGGCATGAATGGTTAGCTGAGACAGTGGACTGGCGCTGTGCGTTCCTGAGCGCTTCCGGATACTGCGCCGTGGGTGGTCTTGCTATTCTTAGCTTGTATCGTCCGCCCGAGGAAGCTGTAGTAACGAAGCGTGACCAGCCGCCGATCGGACTAAGCCTTGAAGAGCTTGGCTTAACCTTGATTGCCGCTGCGGCCTGGGGCCTATTCAATGCTGCATACGTAATTTATCTAAGCTTTTCACCTTTAGTGCTTGAGGAAGCCGGGGCTGGCGCTGTTGAAGCGGCTACAATAATCAGCGTTGGAAGCTGGGTCATGATTTTTTCCGGCGCTGCATGTGGTCAGCTCGCTGACCGCAGCGGCAGGCCGGGTATTGTCCTGACAATATGTATGATTGGAGCCATGGCGGCCTTAGCATTATTGGCAGGTAATGGCAATGGTCTCGTTTCCAGTCTTATGTTCGGCTTGATAGGCATGGCACCTGCCGGTGTAATCATGGCCCTCGCCGGGGAGGCCATGCGTCCTGACCGACGTGCGATTGGTATGGGAATTTTCTTCACCGGTTATTATGCGATAATGGCAGCGGGTCCGCCAATCGCAGGGTGGATCTATGACACTTCAGGCAATGTCTTCGATCCGATTATCTTAAGCATCGTGCTTTTTGGATCGGTAATTTTGGCAAACGGGTTGTTTCGGCTGGCAAAGTATAAGGTGAAGATGATGCAGGCATAGTGCATTTGGAAATATGGTGCCCAGGGGCGGTACAGAACCACCGACAGAATGATGACGCCTCGGTACGCTGGACGAGGCCACTAAATTGGAGTCGTAACATCCGCACCCAAGCATTTTCCCCCAACAAAGCCATTGCACGGGTTAATCTACCACAACTTTGGTCTGGACGGATTGGTGCAGTAGTTTAATCTGTCCAAAGCCGCTCAGAAAGGGAACTTCGGCGGCGTCAAGCCCTACGCCGATCCGTGCTATTTCATTAGCTTCTGCCATGCCTGATGTATCAACAAGATGCCAGGTTCCCGCCAAATAAACTTCCGCTACCGCATGAAAGTCAGGCGGCGCTACCCCCGGCGCATATACGCTGGCAAAACGCGCAGGAATATCAGAGGCGCGCGAAAGCGTGATCATTAGATGAGCAAAGTCACGGCAGACGCCCTGACGTTGCACAAAGGTATCGAAGGCAGTCGTTTGGCCGTTGCTAGAGCCCGAAACATATCGCACCTTTTCGGTAATCCAGTCCTGCATTATCGCAATGCGCGCACCGCCTTCAAATTCGCCAAATTCGGTGGCGGCAAAGGATTGAAACTCAATCGCGGGGCAGTATCGCGATGGCATTAAATACCTGATCGTGTCGCCTGGCAGGAGATGCGGTGGTACGGCTTTCAGATTGGCAAGTTTGAGGGCAGGGCGATCAACAGAGACGCGCGCTGTATAGTGACATTTAAACGCATCATTCATTCGGAGCAAAATGCGATCACCAAGGCCCTCCTGAGCCAAGACGCGGGCGAAGTGCTCGTATTTTCCCAGCTCAAGATTTGAGCTTAACAGCTGTTGATCGGGAAGATCGGCGATCTCTATCTGCATCAAAATATCGGTTGGCTCTTCCAAGCGATAATGTAATTGAACATCAATATCCAGCTGCATGATTGGTTCCTAAAAGAAATTCAGTACGAAAGTGTTTGGCAGTACAAACCAAGCGGTAGTCACAGAGTTAGCCCGCAAGTTGAGAAATGAATATCAACTGGATTATGCCGTATCATCGGATTAGGCTCGACTTTGATCCTTGCCCGACGCCTGTAAGGGGCATAAGGATATTGTGCCGTTTTTGAGCCTAAACCATTTAGCTTCACATGTCTTGCACTGTTCGCGATTTGAAAAAATGGTGCCCAGGGGCGGATTCGAACCACCGACACGCGGATTTTCAGTCCGCTGCTCTACCAACTGAGCTACCTGGGCTTGTCGCGAGACACGCTATGCCGCGTGGGCGAGGAAGCAGGTTTATAAAAGAAATATTCCGGGCTGTCCAGAGGTGTTGAGTTAAAAAAGCGCAAAAGCCGGCATCCCGGATTTTAGTCTGGCTTTTGCTGGCTAAGGGGCCATAACTGCTCCGTTAATTCGTGTCCTCGTCATTAGCCGGAATGGTTTCTTCCCCTGGAATGACATAGGCTTCATTGAACCATTTCCCGAGATCGACCTGTTTGCAGCGGGCGGAGCAAAAGGGGCGGAATTTGACCACCGGAGGGGCCCCGCATTGCGGACAGGGCTTGTTTGGAAGTTTCTTGTCCATTTTTATTCCTAAAGTATCTGATATTCGCTTTCAGAAAGGGCCGTGTCGATCAAAATGGAGATCGGCTTTGCCAATTCCTTCTCCAGCATAGCTTTTTGGCGTTCAAGTCTCAACGCCAGTCCCGTTCCGGATTTAATATGAAGCGACGCACCGGGAGAAAAGCGGATAACGTCCTGCAACTCGCGGTAAAGGCCGGCCATTAATGTGATATCATTGGGTACAAAGCCATACGCGTCGCATTGCAGGCAGCTTCTAGTCATGATGTCGCTCAATTGCGGGCGGGTGCGCTTTCTCGTTATCTGCATCAATCCGATTTCGGTCATGCCGATCATACGCGACGGGACGGAGTCCTGATCGAGCTGGTTTTGTAAAAAGCTGCTGAGTTCCCCGGCGTCGCCTTTGCCGTTCATTTGAATGAAATCGATGATGATTGTTCCGGCGTAGTTGCGCAGGCGGATTTGGCGACAGACTTCAGCTGCCGCCTCCAGATTTACGGAGAGGGCTGCCGATCGTCTTCCATCCCGCCTGGTATGAGAGGCAGAATTAACATCGATGACGATTGCCGCCTCTGTCGGCTCCAATGTAATATTCCCACCAGACTTGAGCGGCACCCGTTTTTGCAACGCCTGCTCAATCGCTGCGTTCGCGCCCATCGTCTCGAAGAGTGGCTCCTGCCGATTCCAAAGCTCTATATCAGCTTCAAGCCCTGACAATTTATGGATCAGGTAAGATTTCGTTGCGTTCAGCGCTGCGGCGTTGTTGACGATCACTTTGCTATCGCCTGTAAATAAGGTTTGCAGGATACGGGTGAGGGGGGATTCCGGTTTTCCGATAGGGCGCGGCTTTTCCGATGCGCTTTTTTCCGCAGAGATTTCTTCCCACTCTGAAATCAGGGATTTGATCTCCGACAAGAGAAGCTGGTCGGCAGTTTTGTTTGCGTTCGTCCTTACAGTAATTCCTGCATTTTCGGCGAACTCGCCCAACAGCTTTGTGATCCTGTTCCTATTGTTCGCGTTTTTTATATTCTTGGAGAGTGTTAATCCTTTACCCGACGGCCTGTAGATGAGGTTCGGTCCATGGAGCGCAAATCGGGCGCCAAGTTGTGGTCCTTTATCCCCTTTGGCGTCCTTGATCACCTGCAGAAGAAGTCTTTCCCCTTCTGTTATGGCGCTGTTGAGATTTGCTGATTTTGTTTGCAGATCACTTAACTGTAGGAAGCCATCGGTCTTCTCCCCAATATCGACAAAGGCGATATTCAAATCCGGGAGAATCTTTGACACGCGGCCGTTGTAAAACCTACCGATGCGGGAAATGTTCCCCGGGCGCTCTATCTGCAATTCCACGACGGTATCGTCATTCAGAAGGGCACTACGGGTTTCAAACGGACCTTCTTCGATCAGGAGGGTCTTTTTCATCCGGCCGTTTCCGTCCAGAATGGAAAGCCGTTACCGCGCAACAGATTGCTGACTTCAAAGAGCGGCAGGCCGACGACATTGCTGTATGAGCCCTGTATTTGACGGACGAACGCGGCGGCATAGCCTTGAATGGCATACCCGCCCGCCTTTCCTTGCCATTCACCCTGCCTTAGATAGCCACGAATTTCTGATTGGTCGAGGGGCTTGAAGACAACGGCTGTGCTGACCACGCGAGAAATAATGTCTGCGTTTGGGGTTACGAGGGCAATGCCGGTATGAACCTGATGCCGGCGGCCGGAGAGCAGTTCGAGAAACGCATATGCTTCATCCTCCGTGCCCGCCTTTCCAAGGGCCCGACGGCCCACTGCGACGACGGTATCTGCCGACAGAAGGAAAGAACCGGAATGCCGTGCCATCACGGCGCATGCCTTTTCCACCGCCAGGCGCTTTGCAAGATCGCGGGGGCGTTCATTCGATTTGGCGGCTTCGTCTATGTCCGCAGGGTCCACCTTTTCAGGGATTAGTCCAATCTGCTTCAGGAGAGCCAGACGCCGCGGTGACGCAGAGGCAAGGATTAGAGTAGGGAGGTGACGAGATAGCCGGTCGTTGTCAGCACTATGTTCCACCCTGTCGGCAACAGGTGTCCGAGGGCTTTTTTGGTCACCCATAAGAAATTACCTACTTGTAGCGGAAGGTAATACGGCCTTTTGTCAGGTCATAGGGTGTCATTTCGACGGTCACTTTGTCGCCCGCCAATACACGAATGCGATGCTTGCGCATTTTGCCGGCAGTATGCGCCAGCACTTCATGATCATTCTCAAGAACAACACGGAACATTGCATTCGGCAGCAATTCCGTCACCGTTCCTTCAAACTCCAATAGTTCTTCTTTCGCCATAAAATCCTATTCCAATCGTTTCCGATGCTGCAAAATAAGGGGCAAGAATACTAAAAAGCAAGCTTTTCCTTTAATCCGTTCAAAAGAAAACATAAAAAACAGCAGTATTGGTGAATTTACTGTATGTCTAAGCGCCGCTTTTACACACGTGGTGCCGGGGCTATCCTGAACCTGGCCTTGATTTTTTCATAGAGATCATCCCGAACATGGCGGAAAGCATTCAATCGCATTTCCCGGTTACCCTCGGTCAGAGACGGGTCAATTGTATTCCAGAGTTCGGTTTCGCACGCCGTTGTCCGTGTCAGTTCTTCCGCCTTGTTGTGAGCTTCACGTGAGAGCGAGATAATCATGTCGAAGGAGCTGTCTTCCAGATCTTCAAAATTCTTTGCCACATGGTTGGACGCATCAAGTCCGATTTCCTCCAGTACTTCGATTGCGAAGCCGTCAACTGTCTTCGCGCGCACACCGACGCTATCCACATACACCGCATGACCATAGAGGCTTTTCATAATATTCTCGGCCATTACGGAGCGGATACTGTTATGCGTGCAGGCAAAAAGCACACTGCCCGGGAGTTCATCGCTGTAGGGCAAATCGCTCATGCGGGGAACCGGTCCGTATAACCAATACGGTTGTGGCTGAATGGGCTTTTCGTCATTCTAACCCCGAATGTGAAGGATGCACATCAGGGTAAACAGGCGACGTGCCGTGTCGAAATCAGTCTCCGCCTTGTCCTTGAGGCGCTCCTTCAGGAGTTCGGACCCCTCATTGTGAAGGCCGCGACGCCCCATATCAATGGCTTCGATTTTGGAAGGGGAGGCCGTTTTAATCGCATCAAAGTAGCTTTCGCAAACGTGGAAATAGTCCTTGATGATACGGCGGAAGGAAATGACCGGCAGCGGAATTCGAACCAAGCCTGTGGTATCGTCCTCCGTCCGCACATCGAAGACAAGCCGGTTGTCTTCAATACTGAGGTGCAAGGAATAGGGGCCGTCGTCTTCAAAACCGTTCACAATAAAGCTGTTCTGATCGAGTATATCGAAAATAGCGACCTTGCGTTCATGCTCAATATCCGCATTGCGCCGGACAACTGTCTTTTCATCGAGAGCTATCTTCGCGATATACTGATTGTCGGGCATGTGGCTATTCCTCCTTCCCCGTTTGCATCAGTTCAGCCTGATAGAAACGGACAGAGCGTGGGCATCAAGTCCTTCCGACTCTGCAAGCGATATCGCCGCGGGACCGATCTGACGGAGGCTGTTCCGGTCGAGCTTCATCAAAGAAGTCCGCTTGACGAAATCAAGGGTCGACAGACCAGAGGAGAAGCGTGCAGTTCGCCCCGTCGGGAGCACATGATTGGGGCCGGCGACATAATCACCAATTGCTTCGGGACTATAGCGCCCCATAAAAATCGCGCCTGCATGACGGATTTTATTGGCAAGGCTGTCCGGATCGTCAACACACAGCTCGAGATGTTCAGGGGCAATGCGATCGACCAATGCGGGCGCTTCGAAAAGATCCCGCACCAGAATGATGGCGCCATAGTCTTGCCAGCTTGCACGGGCAATTTCCGCACGGTCAAGAGCTTTGAGATGATTTTCAACGGCAGCTTCGACATTTTCGGCGAAGTTCGCGTCATCCGTAATCAGGATGCTCTGGGCGACGGGGTCATGCTCGGCCTGACTCAGCAAATCAGCGGCAATCCATGCGGCATCGTTCTTGTTATCTGCGACAACCAGTATCTCTGAGGGACCCGCGATCATGTCAATTCCCACTGTCCCGAACACCTGTTTCTTGGCACTTGCGACATAGGCGTTGCCGGGACCGACGATCTTGTCGACGGGAGCGATTGTTTCTGTTCCGAAGGCGAGCGCCCCGATGGCTTGCGCGCCACCGATCCGGTAAATTTCGTCAACACCGCAAAGATCAGCTGCAGCCAGAACCATGGGGTTGATCACGCCATCGGGCGTAGGGACAACCATAACAATGCGAGAGGCGCCAGCGACCTTCGCCGGAATTGCGTTCATCAATACGGAAGACGGATACGTCGCCCTTCCCCCCGGCACATAAAGCCCGACATTTTCAATCGCTGTCCATCGGTAGCCAAGTTTTACGCCATCCGTATCCTCATAAAAATGGTCTTTTGGTAGCTGTTGCCTGTGATATGCCTCGATCCGCTTGGCGGCAATATTCAGCGCCGCCAGGGTTACCTCGTCACATTCAGCAATAGCGTTCTCAATTTCGGCCCTTGTGATCCGAAGAGCGGCGGCATCTGTTATCTCCAGCCGATCAAACTTGCGGGTATAATCCAGCAAGGCGGCGTCACCCCGATCGCGCACTTCGTTCAGGATTTCCGCGGCAACGGCATCGACATTCCTGTCATCATCACGTTTTTGATTTAGCAGGTCGGTGAAGTCCGGTTCGAAGCCGGGATCCGCAATATTCAGCTTAAGCGGCATTTACCACCTCCCGGAACTTCTCGATCCAGCCGTTTAATTCCACTGACCGGGTTTTGAGAGCAGCCCGGTTGATGATCAGCCGCGACGTAATATCGAGAATTTTCTCTACTTCCACCAGACCATTCGCTTCCAGTGTGGCCCCGGTCGAGACAAGATCGACAATCCGGCGGCACAGGCCGAGACCGGGCGCGAGTTCCATCGCACCGGAAAGCTTGATGCATTCCGCCTGAATGCCCGCCGATGCGAAGAACTTGTGAGTGAGGTTGGGATATTTTGTCGCAATGCGGATATGGCTCCAACGGCTGGGATCGCGATCATCCTCCAGATCACGTGGCTGTGCAACAGCGATATGGCAATGGCCGATATCCAAATCCACGGGCGCATATATTTCCGGATAGTCGAATTCAAGCAATACGTCGTTTCCGGCAACACCGAGCTGCGCCGCGCCAAAGGCAACGAATGTCGCCACATCGAAGGAGCGGACTCGGATGATAGAAATATTGGGATGGTTCGTGCGAAATTGTAAAAGACGGCTTGAGGGATCGTCAAAGGCTGGCTCGGGTTCAATTCCGACGGCGCGGATCAACGGCATGACTTCTTTTAAAATCCGGCCCTTTGGCAGGGCAATAACCAGCTCTTCATTAGATGGCACGCGACCGCTCCATTTTCATTCTTTATCCTGATCGGAAGGGGAATTAGTCTCTTCATGTTGGGGTTTGTGCTCGGTTTGCCAAGCCTCTCCCGTATCGGTCAGGGTTAGATTAATACATTCCGCTTTTAAAAGCAGCACTCCGCCACCTGCAAAGTTAAGCTGGATTTCAGCATCAGAACTGGTTGTGACATTTGCCGACATGCTGAGCAACTCGAGAGCTTCGGTTGGTGTATTTTGGGAGATGCCGTTTGACTTAACAGCCATTACATCTCCGAAATGAAGTCCGGACCGAATTCGATACCAGCTATCGGCAGGGTTGGCATCGTCATTTGTGGCTTCCCACATAAAGCGCGACCCCATTATCGTGAAGGCGCGTGACGATTTGTGAAAACTCATTTCCCCGGGGCTGGTGATCATGCCTTCAAGCGCTGCCGAGAGGATCTCGGCATCCTCGACTTCAGCGGCATAAAGTTTCAGGCCCTTGGGCATTTTTCAGTCCTGCTCTCATTCAATGTTCAACTCGTGTGGATACGCTCGATATCCGCGCCGCAAGCGGCCAGCTTTTCTTCCAGACGCTCATATCCGCGATCCAGATGGTATACACGATTGATAACGGTTTCTCCCTCTGCTGCCAAGCCTGCTAGCACAAGTGAGACGGATGCCCGCAGGTCCGTGGCCATAACCGGCGCGCCGACCAGATGATCAACGCCGCGAACCAGCGCCGAATGGCCATGTACGGTAATATTGGCGCCAAGACGGGCTAATTCCGGTACATGCATGAAGCGGTTTTCAAAAATTGTTTCGGTGATCATGCCTGCGCCTTTGGCAATCGTCATGAGGGCCATGAATTGCGCCTGCATGTCCGTCGGATAGCCAGGATAGGGGAGAGTCATGATATCTACGCCGCGAATATCATCCTTTTCCCTCGAAATAATAAATCCATTTTCGGTTTCAGTAACGCTGGCACCGGCCTCTACAAGTGCTTCCAGTACAGAGCTGACCAGTTCGGCACTGGTATTTGATAGCTCAATTTTGCCACCTGTAATCACAGCTGCAATAGCATATGTGCCGGTCTCGATCCGGTCCGGCATAACGCGATAGTTTGTCCCATGAAGGTTTTCGACGCCGTGAACAATCAGCCTATCGGTGCCGTCTCCCTCAATCTGCGCCCCCATCTGCCGCAGTAAGTGGACGAGATCGGTTATCTCCGGCTCTTTTGCTGCATTTTCCAGTATCGTCGTCCCCTTGGCCAGGCTGGCTGCCATCAGCAGATTTTCTGTTGCCCCGACGGAGACTGTCTCGAAACGGATTTCCGCGCCCTTGAGACCATGTGGCGCCACTGCTTCCATATAGCCGCCCGCAATCGTAATTTTCGCCCCCATTTGCTCAAGACCGCTGATATGAAGGTTCATCGGTCGTGTTCCGATTGCGCATCCGCCCGGCAAAGACACACGTGCTTTGCCAACACGCGCGAGGAGGGGGCCCATGACAAGGGCACCAGCACGCATTTTGCGGACAATGTCGTACGGGGCTTCGGTATTGGTGATGTTGGCAGCCCGAATTGACAGCGACCGACCATCGCTCCCCCCGCCGTTTGCCGTCTCGCCATTCATTGCCGCTGTTGCGCCATGCTGGCATAGCAAAGTGATCAGGGTTGAAATATCGGCCACATGTGGCAGATTGGAAAGGGTCAATGTGTCTTCAGTCAGCAGGCTGGCTACCATGAGCGGAAGGGCTGCATTCTTTGCGCCGCTGATCTCGATTTTCCCCTGAAGCGGCTTTCCGCCTCTTATCCTAATGCTATCCATATAAATTTACTCTGCTTAATCCAGTTGGCTAATTGCGGGCGGAAATACCAGTCTTATCAACCGGTCGCGACACCCCAAGTGAATGAACGGCTTTTATCCCATTTTTCGCAAGAAGGGAAAGTATTTGGCGCTTTTGAAAACTTCATTTTCAAAGAATAATCAATGTTTCAGTGTTATAATTTCAAAGTCTGGGAAGGGTAACGCCTTCCTGTCCCATATATTTTCCTGCGCGGTCCTTGTAGGATGTCTCACAGGGCTCGTTACCCTTGAGAAAGAGGAACTGGCATGCGCCTTCATTAGCGTAGATTTTCGCCGGAAGCGGAGTCGTATTTGAAAATTCGAGAGTGACGTGTCCCTCCCATTCCGGCTCCAAAGGCGTGACATTAACAATGATGCCGCAACGAGCATAGGTTGATTTGCCGAGACATATTACAAGAACATCCCGGGGGATACGAAAATATTCGACAGTGCGAGCTAGAACAAATGAATTGGGCGGAATGACACAGACATCTGTTTTGCGATCGACGAAACTTGAGCTTGAGAAGGCTTTCGGATCGACAGTCGCCGAATCAATATTGGTGAATATCTTGAATTCGTCAGAAACCCGAGCATCATAGCCATAAGAGGACAGGCCATAAGAGATAATGCCTTCGCGCTTCTGGCTCTCTACAAAGGGCTCAATCATGCCTGTTTCCCAGGCCGATTGCCTAATCCATTTATCGGACAGAATGGACATGCGTTATTTCTCCGCTCAACTACTAAATCGGACGGGCATACTACAGTTTGCGAGTAAGCTGGCCAAGGTTAAAACGGATTGACTAGTCGGTTAATTTGTCGCGGTTTTTGATGGCGTCGGGAGCAATTCCACCGCGACTGCGCTGCAATTCCTTGCGTTTGCGCAAATTGGCGCGGAGCTCTGCCGCCAGACGCTCAGCTTTTTCTGCCTTCAGCCTTTCTTTGTCTGTGCTTTTTTTATTGCCGTGATCCGCCATTGCCTTCGGCTCCCAGTGAATGTCACTGCTTCCTTAGACTGCTTCGGTGGCAATTGCAACGATCCCCGATATCGGCCTGCTTGAAGGGTCTATCTGAAAGGAGATCCAGATTAACTGAGTGCTGTTCCGTCTTCACGTGAGACAGCAATAATGGCCGAACGTGGAACTGTCTGTCCTCCTTGCGGAAAATGGCTGTTCCCTTTTTCACCCGGATGCTGGATGCCCACGAAAACGGTGCTTCGATCCGGACTCCAGGTGAGGCCTGTAATTTCGCATTCCTTGGGACCCACCATAAACCTCTTGATCTCGCCGGTTACGGGGTCACCGATCAGCATCTGATTGTTCCCCATGCCCGCAAAATTGTCTTTGTCGGAATAATTACCATCCGTCTGAATCCACAGGAATCCGCTATCATCGAAAGCAAGCCCGTCCGGAGAATTGAACATATTGCCCGTGTTAATATTCTCAGATCCAGCGTAGGCATCGTTATGAGCTCTGGGATTACCCGCGACCACAAACAGATCCCAGGAGAATTCATCGGATGTGTGGTCCTGATTGACGGGTCGCCAACGGACTATTTGTCCATAGTGATTTTCTGCCCGGGGATTAGGTCCGCCAACGGGAGTAGGATCTCCGCCTGCATTCGGCTTTTTACCGCGGTTCTTGTTGTTGGTGAGCGCCAGATAGGCTTCTGCCCGGTCTGGATTCACGGCAACCCATTCAGGCCGGTCCATGGTTGTGGCCCCGACACTGGAAGCCGCCTGCCGGGTGAGAATGGAAATTTCAGCCTGGGACGCCATGCTGGTTGTTTCCGGCGTCAGGGCAATCCATTTGCCGCTACCATCATCGTTGAATTTCGCAACATACAGCGTGCCGTTCTCAAGAAGATTGCGGTTGTTCTCGCCCTCATAGTATTTTTCTGCACTGATGAACCGATAGAGAAATTCGCCGCGTTCATCATCGCCGAGATAAACTACCACATGACCGTTCTCTGCAACGACGAGTTCGGCATTCTCATGCTTGAAGCGGCCCAGGGCCGTGCGTTTTTTTGGCGTGGAGTCAGGATCAAGCGGATCGATTTCTACTACATAGCCGAAGCGGTTCGGCTCATTGGGGTTTTTGCTGATATCAAACCGGCCATCGACGCTGGCCCAGGCGTACCCCCAGTCCTTATTGCCCACGCCATAGCGGTTTAACTCAGGTGAAGGTTGGTAGGCGTCATCACTGCTGGAGAAGTATCCGTTGAAATTTTCTTCACAGGTGAGATAGGTGCCCCAGGGGGTCTGGCCGTTGCCGCAATTATTCCAGGTGCCGAGTGCAAGGACTCCTGAAGGATCCGCGGTGGTTCTCATCATTGCATGACCGCGTGCCGGCCCCGTTATTTCCATCGGGGAGTTTGCGGTAATACGGCGATTGTAGGGGCTGTCTTTGACGATACCCCATTTACCGTCTTGTTCAGTTATTTCTGCAACGGTTATACCGTGCCCTGCCATGCCCTTGCGGACGTCATCATCGGTTTCGGGCTTTTTGCTCTCCCGGTTGCCATAGATAATGCCCTGATTCACATATTCATTATTGGAAACAAGGATCAAGGAACCGTCGTCCTCGAAGAGAGACATACCATCATTGTTGTCGCCAACAGCAAGCGCTTGGCTCTCAGCCGTTCCGCGTGTTTCCGGATCGAACGGAATGCTGCTCGACCATAGGGGATCTCCCCACATGCTGACAACGTGCCATTGATACCCGGTTGGTACGGTAATGGTATCGCGGCTGTTTGCTTCAACTTCTTTGAAATCTCTTGTCAGAAAGCTACATCCGGCAAGCCCTGAAAGGGATGTTGTTCCCATAATAAATGCGGCGGCGCCGAACTTTGCACTGTTACCGAGAAAGTTTCTGCGGGACATTAGCGTGGTTGAAATCGCCTGAAAGTCGGTAGTTTTTGAGCGTGGGTAATGTTCTTCGTCAAATTTGTCGAAGGAGAGTTCCTCATCTCGTCGCGCAGACATATTCAACTCCTGGCAGGTTTCTGGTTGTTGTATAAGTGCCGATCAGGCAAATATATGTCATAGAATTGTAAGTATGCCAGATTGCAGTTTTGTGTCAGGCAAGGCAGAAATTCTGATTTTATTACAGTCCTAAAAAACAAGAGAGAACAGCAATTTCTAAAGTCCGGCTGAAACTCTTTGACATGACATGAAATCCCTATATATTCCGCCGCGTCCGGACCTAACTTGCCGCCGTAGCTCAGGGGTAGAGCACTCCCTTGGTAAGGGAGAGGCCGGTGGTTCAAATCCACCCGGCGGCACCAGGCACAATAAGTCCGACCTTCAATCTCCTCCATTTGTATAATTTTGCTGACTTAATGCTCTGTTAATTCTGCAGGTGTTACTTTTTAGCCATAAAATATGTAGGGGCACGGTTGCTACCTGCAGGCAGGTTTCTCATGGTGGAGTAAACTGAAGACATACTTTAGGTAATTTTAAAGGTTTTTTATGGCAACCAAAGAAAAATTTCTCTTTTTGGAGCCTCTGAGAGGTATTTTTGCGCTCGCAATCGTTATTGCTCACGGGAATTACATTGGAAAATCGTCATTTTTGCTGAATGACAATATAATGTTGCAAAATGGCCCCATGCTGATTGACATGTTCTTCCAATTAAGCGGTTTCGTTATTGCCTACAGCTATGTTGAGCGTGTCAATAACCTGTCTTCTGCCGTAGTCTTCCAGTTTAATAGATTCCTGCGGATGTATCCCCTACATTTTGTCACATTCTTATTATTCGCTTTGGGATTTCCCTTAATCGAGTATTTATTTGAAGTATTTTGGGGCGGTGTACGCGGAATCCGTCCCTTTTCAGATTTCGATGCTCTCGATTTTTTCAACAATGTATTTTTATTACAAGGGATATTTACAGATAATATAAGTTACAATTATCCCAGTTGGTCAGTTTCCGTAGAATTCTACACTTATGCAATCTTCGCGCTTGTTTTGACTTTATTTGCTTCAGATATTTCGAGAATATTTGCCAGTGTATTACTTGTCATCATCGCGGGATACGCTTTGTATTTGACAGACAGTAGATATCCGGAGACAGGGATGGCTCTGTTTCGATGCATGTATTCATTTTTCATCGGAGTGTTAGTATACTATATCTATAGTAATTTTACTATTCGGGTGGCGCCCATATTCGTTTACCTCAGCATTATTTTGATGCTGGTTTGCTGGTATTTTGGGAATTACATATCAAGCTTGGTTACGCCGTTTACCTGCACGTTTATTTTCCTGTCCCTTTTGTGGACTGAAATGTCCGGGCTAAAAAAGTTTCTGAACAATTCGAAACTGGTGATCCTTGGCACCATAAGCTATGGGATATATATGATTCATGCGGCTGTCTGGTATGTAATGGGTCGAATATTGATGAAATTTTTTGATTACCAATTAGTACAGGAACCGCGTACCGGAGACTGGATTGTCGCAGTTGAGCCAACCTTAGCGACAATCCTTTTGGTGCTTGGAACCGGCCTGACAGTAGTCCTCGCATATTTAAGCTTTAAATATCTGGAAATGCCGTTTAACAGGCATGCGATCAAAATGCCTTCGGTTGCCAAGAAAACCAGAGCGCTGGAAGAATATCCGCTGGTCTATAAAAAGTCAGACAGCAATACGTAAGGGTTGGTTTCCTCCATTGTGGATTATCTTGCTGTAGCATCTACCGGATGATCCTGTTAAAGAATATGTCTATTCGGGCAAGCATCGCCAATAAGTATTGAGGCAGCTTCCCCGCACGGCACTATTCTTTAAACAGGGCAGCAAACGGGTTGCGTAAAACACTCATCATTCTTCTGATACTCTGCGGTCTGGGCCTTATTGGCTGGGTTGGATATGATTATTCGGCAAGCGGAGAGGAGGTTGCCCGTTTTGAACTGGCGGGCGAGGCGGGAAGTACAGGTCTTGTGCGGCTTGACCCGTCCATGAACCCGATGCGGGCTATCCTTTCGGTGAGTTATGACATAGAGCTGTTGGCCGGAAGTGCAGCGGCGTTCGACTATTCCATTTTATTGACGGGGCCGGGCGGGGCGGCACTCTTCGAAGCAGAAGGCCAGCAACGAGATAAACGGGAAGACAACGCTCCAGAGTATGCATCAAAAACATCCGAGCAGGTCATAAAGACATTTGATGTGTCGGCGCCCGGGCAGTATTTGATTGACTGGCAAATTTCTCCAAAAGACGCGAAGATAAAGAGCCAGACCATATTCCTTCGACGTAATGTAGAGCCTTTGAGAGTTCCGTTCCTGATTGCGGGTGCGGTTAGTTTTGGGCTGGGGTTTTTATTGTTGGTCTGGCGGCGAAAGAAGCCGACCTTTAGTTAGTTTAGGGGAACAAAAATGGCAGATGAGAAGCCCGGCTATCGACTTTTGACGGGAGAAGACACTCATGATTTCTGTGTACGGGTGAGTGACGCCTTGGCGGATGGATATGTCCTTTATGGCTCTCCTGCAGCAACCTTTGATCCAAACACCAATCGTGTTCTGGTCGCTCAGGCGGTCGTCCGTCCTGAATTCGCGAAGTCGGATTAGAGACCTTATTGGGTGAATCACAAAATGGCAGATGTAAAATTAGTTATCGGAAATAGAAGATACTCATCCTGGAGTTTGCGCGGATGGCTCGCCATGAAACTCTCCGGAATGACGTTCGAAGAAGTTGTCGTGCCGCTTTACCGGACGGACTCCCATACGGCTCTAAAGGCAGCGAATCCTGATGCTCCACCGAAAGTTCCCTCTTTAAAGGTTGGCGAGAATGCCATCTGGGATACGTTGGCCATATGTGAATATCTGGCAGAACAATGTCCGTCCGCCAACTTATGGCCGGAAGAGGTTTTTGCCCGGGCGAGAGCGCGGTCGATTGTCGCCGAAATGCATTCCAGTTTTATGGCGCTTCGGGAGCATGTGCCGATGGATTTATCCAAGAGGCAACCATATATGGTCTTGCCGGAAGAGGTGGAAGCCGATATAGCACGTATCTGCGAAATATGGCGAGAATGCCGCTCGCTTTATTCGGAGCAGGGGCCCTATCTTTTTGGGAAAATATCCCTCGCCGATGTATTTTTTGCACCCGTTTTGGTACGTTTCCATAGCCGATCCGTTCCTCTGGATGAAACCTGTCAGGCGTATTTCGATATTCTTTGGGCGCTGCCTGAGTTCGTCGAATGGCGTCAGGCAGCGGAAAAGGAGGAATGGGTTATAGCGAGCTACGATCCGAACTAGAATGGTTCAGGCCGGTGTCAAAACCTTGATTGGATCCTTTAGGCCAGGAACGGATTGCGGATCGAAACTCCGCCATGGGCGGTCCAGATGTTCGGCAATGGCAGATGTCACCAAGAGATTGGCGTCGAGGGTTTTGGTCAGATCCTGAATCCGGCTGGCCATGTTGACAGCCGGGCCGATGACGGAGAAATCGAGCCGTTCACGTGCGCCGATATTCCCGAACATGACATCGCCATGGTGAATACCGATACCGAATTTGAGGTTCGCCGCCTCCGATGGGAGAGCCGCAAGGGCATTTGCGCCCTTCTGAGCCGCTGTCAGAGCTCTGTTCGCGGCGTCAGCGATCGTCGCCTCGTTTGGGGTAGGAAAGATAGCCAGAAATCCGTCCCCCATGAATTTCAGCACTTCGCCGCCCTCGGCCATAACGGCTTCCGACATCGATTCAAAAAACTGATTGAGCAGTGCTAAATAGTCGGCCATTGCCATCTGGTCCGCGAGGCTGCTGGATCCACGAAGGTCACATATCCAGATGACGGCCTGGATAATATCGCCGTCTCCCCGCTGTGTTTTTCCCTCCATCACCTGATTGGCGGCAAGCGGCCCTAAATAGGCGCTTAGGACGTCCTGAAGAGTTTGTTCTCGCTTGAAGACACGCGCGGCGATGTCAAAGAGAGAAAGCAGATGTTTTAACGCCGCTATATCTCTTTCTTCAAATCCGCCTTCCTTGTCTGTGAGCCAGGAGGACATCACGCCGTCATGGCTTTTGATTGCGGCCTCCCGTGAACCGAATGGCGTTAGAAAGGCAATATAATCTGTCCCGCCAATCTGCTCAAAATCAGAAAAGATCGGAAATTTCTTTACATTCCCAGCTTGCGTCATGTCGCATCTGTATTCCAGAATGACATTCTCAAGCATGTAATACAGAGGGCTTTGCACCCAGTTTGGATCGTCTATGGGCGACCTTGGGCGGGAGTTGCTGGTCAATTCTTCGCCTTCGCGGTTCCAGGTATGATCGGTATGATCAATAAAGGGGTGCATCTGCCGCATCGTGACATGGGACCGTATGAGCGGGAAGAGGGTCTGGTCGATCCTGCGGCTGAACTCCGTGAATATTTTGGTCAGGGAGACGTTGCCAAGAGTCTTCCTAATCAGCCACTTCTCAATGGCATCGACCGCGTCTTCAAAATCTGCATTCTCGCTGGGCATTTTGGCGATCGACGGGCTCATCACGGCAGAAATCATCCATTCCCTGTTTTTCTTTAAGTGGGCGATGCCCGGAGAAATACAAGAGAATGCGTCCTAAAATTTGGCTGACGGATGTTGCCGGTAATTGCTATGCTGGTACGTCCGGGTTCATGCTGTAGGTGCCGACATAGGATCCGCTCGCCAGAATATGTCCCTCCATCGCAGCCAGCGCTTCCGGGCCGCCGAATGATCCGGTGAGGCCCAGCGTTTCCACATCAAGAGCATAGACTGTAAAATGATAGTGATGGACAATACTATCATTCCAAGGCGGGCAGGGGCCATCATATCCCCCATATTCTCCCGCCATATCCGGGTCGTCCGCGAACCAGTCCGTATAATTGTTGAGGCCGGTCCGCCCGTATGCCCGTTTCGCCGGGGCTTTGCCTTTTGCAGTTATCCCGTCTGTGACCTCCCCTTCGGCAAGACTGGAGTATTCGAGTGGGATATCCACCTGTACCCAATGGTAAAAGTCGACGCGCGGCAGACTTGCCGGAACCGTTTTGCCCTCCTGGTTCACGTCCTCACCGGAAGAGGGGACGTCCGGGTCATGACAGATAATTGCAAAGGATTTGGTGCCCTCCGGCGCATCCGACCAGCTTATTGCGGGGTTCCGATTATCGCTAAGGGCGACATGTCCTTCTGCCGCAGGTACGCCAAACGCAAACTTTCCGGGGATCGGATCGCCATTTTCCCATCCATCGATTTTCACTTTCAACGCAGCCGTCATTTTATGTCATCCCTTTTTTCATTATGTCGAGCAGCTGGGATTTTAACAAAGCTGCGCTGTGACGTAAATGTCTTAGGGGCGGAAAGAGAATGAGACGGGGCCCCTCAACTGATCGAGTTGCGGTTGTATCCAGCTTACCCATTGACAGAGGGCCGGGCGGGTTTCCCGCGGATCAATGATGTCGTGGACACTGAAGCTTTCTGCCCGGGGAAAAGGAGATTGCTGGGCTGCGAGCTTTTCTTCGAGTTCCGCCCGGAGTTTTTCAGGATCGTCCGCCTCTTCGATCTGGCGGCGATAGGCGACGGCGACACCTCCTTCAACGGGAAGCGGTCCCATCTCGGCGCTTGGCCAGGCAAGAACATATCCATTTTCGCTGAAATGCGCTGCAGCGGCCACTCCGAAGGCCTTTTTAATGATGATTGTTGCCCATGGCACGACTGACATAACCGCGGCGGCAACGGCAGAAGCGCCATATTTGATGGTTCCGTCTTTCTCTGAGTCGGGGCCGATCATAAAGCCGGGTTCATCCGTAAAATTGACAATCGGGATATGAAAAGTATCGCAAAGTTCAATGAACCGCCGAACTTTCTGTGCCGCATCTGCGCCCATCGCGCCTGCATAATAGTATGAGTCATTGGCAATCACGCCGACGGATTGTCCATTGAGACGGGCAAATCCGGTCACAAGTCCGGGTCCGTAATGTTTTCCCATCTCAAAAAAGCTGCCCCGGTCAACCACCAGTGCGATCAGATTTCGTATCTTGAAAGGGAGCCTGCGGTTTTTCGGAACTATACTCAGCAACTCCTCTTCCATTCGATCAACAGGATCATCGGTGGTCTGGACGGACGCCAGTTCCCAGACATTGCCGGGAAGATAGCTCAGAAAGCGCCGGATCTGCACAAAAGCATCTTCTTCGTCCTTCGCAATGTTCGCGGCAACGGCGTTTCGGCTATGGATCCCAGCGCCCCCCAGTTCTTCCTTCGTCATTTTGATGTTGAGGGCTCTTTCAACGAGCGCGGGGCCGGCGATTAGCAGCTGTGCCGTCTTTCGCGTCATGACCGAGAAATGGGAGGCGGCAAAACGTGCCGCCGGGAATCCGGCGACGGGGCCGAGAGCGGCAGAAGCGACCGGGACCTCGCCCAGCAGCTTTGAGATCGAGAGAAATCTGGGTTTCTCATAGGCGGGGCTTCCGACAGTGTCTGAGCCTTTTCCCTTTGCAACGCTCCCGCCGCCACCTTCCAGCATTCGGATGAGCGGAACGCGATATTGTGAGGCGAGTTCCTCCGCAAAAACACTCTTACGCAGACCGGCTGCATTGGGAGAACCGCCTTTAAGAGTGAAATCCTCGCCGCCGACAGCGACGCGTCTTCCGTTGATCAAACCCAGGCCAGTAATATAGTTCGCAGGGGTAAAAGCCGTTATATTGCCGGCATCATCACGTTCGGCCGAGCCGGCAATGCGGCCCTGTTCCTGAAAGCTGTGTTGGTCAAGGAGAGCGTCGATGCGTTCTCGGACGGTCAGGCGGCCTTTCGCATGGTGGAATTTTATGGCTTCATCGCCGCCTTGTGCTTTTGCGGCAAGGCGCATTTTCCTTATTTCTTCGGCTTCTTTTTCCCAGCTCATTCAATCCGTTCCCTGGCAGATACTGCTTTTGGCAAAGTATAACCGCTGTCGGATTTAGGGGATAGAGCGGGAGAGGCAAAAGTTTGATGGCTGCAGTTGTTGCGGCCAATATTGCCGATGGATACCTAGGGGGTTGAAGGCGCGGGTGCGCTGCCCGGATCTTTTGGCTTCATGCCTTCCATGATCTGTTTGTTGACGGTAATCAATGGCGCAACTGAAGCTTCGCCTTTCATGGCATTCAGACTATAGCGGCTGACCCAGAATGCGATGGAAAGAAGCCGACCTCTCAGGTCGTCAGGGAGCCCATTCTCCTCTGAAAGAAGATCCATTTGCAAGGTTAGCCAGAGTCGCCGGTTGTTGGCGACAGCCTTGATTCTTGCCATTGTGTTGTCTTCTTTGTCAGCTTCTTCCATAGCACGAGTGAGTATTGCGAAAGCCCGGTATTCGGTTTGTCTCGGGTTTTCGGTATTCTGATTGGCCTTTTGATAAGCAGCTACAGACATATAATGTTCTCTTCAGTTCTCGATAGTATTTCTTACTATTGACTAATATCCTTACGATACTGTTACCAATTACTGAAAAAGCTGTAGGATAGACTGCGGACGTGAGTTGGCAATCGACAGGGACTGAATGCCAAGTTGTTCCTTCGTCTGCAATGCCTGCAATTCCGCGCTGGCTTCGGCAAGGTTGGCGTCAACAAGGATACCGAGACCTTCTTTAAGCTTGTCCGTCAGAAGCTGGGTAAATTCAGCCTGGCTGTCGAGACGGTTCGCAGCTGTACCAAGAGTAGTGATAACATTGCCAACGATAACTTCAGCACCATCAACGGCGGCGAGGGCAGCGGCAGGGTTAGTAAGGTCAAGCCCAACGAGGCCCAAAGTAGCGAGGCGCAAATCCTGTGCAGCGATTGTCTGCGTTACACCGCCAAGACCGGTCAGAACATCCAAATCAGCACTTACACCGTCAATCAGATTGACACCATTGAAAACACTGGAGCCGACAACCGAGGTGATTTCGGCGAGCAGGGCGTCCACTTCTTCCTGAAGCACAGCGACGTCAAGGCCGTCGTTAAAAGCCTGGGTTACCTTCTGATTGATGTCGATCAGGATATTTGAAATCTGCAAGGCGCCGGCATTGGCCATGCTGACCGTCGCCTGTCCGAATGTCAGTCCTTCCTCGATTGCGTCAAGTGCCCCGATGTCGCCACGCATTGTTTGCGCGATTGTAAAAGATGCCGGGTTGTCTTTTGGCTCGGCGACCTTGAGGCCGGTTTCGACCTGACGCTGTGTCTGGGCAAGGCTGGTCTGTGTAAGAGACAATGTCCGCAGAGCCGCCATCGCCGTTGCATTGGTGTTAATAGAAAAAGTCATCTTCATCTCCTGTAGAAACTTTGAAGCAATCAAAAGATCGCGAATTCACTCGCAACTACAGAAGCAAAGGGCGTGCCAGTTCTAAAAACCGCAGTTTTGTGCGGATTTTAGGCAATCTTCGCTAGTTCATCATTTAGATATAACGGGAAAAAAGGGCACGGGATAGGAATTTTTTTCACGCTTGAGAAAGTTCTGCCCGCCTTTGTAAGTGGGCATCATATCTGTATTGAAGGAGTTTTGCAGTAGTCGACGCAGCCTAAAAGGGTTCAGACGAACAAATCGATCTGGATGGGCTGCGGGCCGACAAAGTCACCATTGGAGATGGGCTGGAAAAGGGACAGGATGGGGTTGCTGGTAGGATCAGTATTGTTGATCTCGGTATAAACCAGAAACCGCTGGATGATCTTGTCAATCTCTTTCGGATCCTTGAAGTCTGCAATATCAATCTGCTTTTCAAGGCGATCCCTTTGCTGCTCATAGCTCAGGCTTTGAAAGCTTTCCGGCAGGCCAAGGCTTACCCGGACGACATGCATCAGGGTCTTGTCCGCCATTATCTGTGAGAGCTTGTCGACGTTTCCTGCAAGGCGTTTGAAGTACATTGCCTCGCGGACGCCATCCGCATTTTGTCCTTCGAACTTTTCAAACTCATTCGTCTTGTAGCCCGCCAGAATGGCATCGATATTTGCCTGCTTCTGGAAAAAGTCCGGGTCACTATTCAGACCATAAAGGGCGCTGGAGAGTTTGGCCCAGCGAGGCTCCGCCAGCCGGTTCACAAGACTCTCTTTGTCAGCTGGATTTTCAGTAAGTATTTTTCGAACCATCGCCGGCTTGTCGATTTCACTTTCCAACTGGAAAGCGGAAAGCACCATCGTCAGGACGGTTCTGTTCTTCATCAAATCATCAACAGATTTGATCTCGCCAATTTTTTCCTTGAATGTGCCGATATCGCGCGCAACAGACGGCTGTGCCTCAAACGCTTTCATATGCGAGTCTTTGAGGGTGCTGGATAGCTTGTACCAGAGCAGCGAGCTGTTTGTGGACACTTGCATATCGTATTCCAACGAAAAACGAGTTCAATCGACCTATTATAATCGAGAAGCCGTAAAGGAGAGGTTAACGAAAAAGGCGGCCCGTATGAGCCGCCTTTCCCTTGTTGAAGCCACTATTAGCGGAACAGTGCCAGAATTGTCTGCGGTGCAGAGTTGGCGATGCTCAGTGACTGAATGTTGAGCTGTTCTTTCGTCTGCAATGCAGTCAGTTCAGCAGCAACTTCAGCCATATCTGCGTCAACCAGAACGCCGAGACCTTCTTTCATCGTATCCGTCAACAGTTGGGTGAATTCACCCTGGTCATCGAGACGATTGGCGAAGGTACCGATGCTGGTCAAAGCAGTACCAACACTTGCAATAGCAGCATCAATTGTCGCTATGTCGGCAGCGTTATTTGCAATTACACTTACGTCGATAGTGTTCAAGGCAAGCCCAGTTGTTGACGACAGGTCAATATTGGTGAACGTAACGTTGTCAGTCGCACCAAGGCCAGTAGGAACCGTCAGCGTCGTTGCGGTTGCTGTCAACAGGTTCACGCCGTTAAACGCAGAAGTACTGGTGATCGCATCGATCTGTGCAAGTACTTCGGTGACCTGATCCTGAATGATACTGCCGTCAAGGCCTTCGTTCTTCGCCTGTGTGGCAAGTTCTTTTAGGGTTGTCAACTGATCAGAAATTGCGGTAGCGCCGGCCATCGCCATGCCTATTGTCGCCTGACCGAAGGCAATACCCTCAGAAACAGCGTTCAGAGCACCAATGTCAGCGCGCATGCCCTGTGCAATAACGAAAGTTGCCGGAGCATCTTTTGCGTTGTTGACACGAAGACCTGTTTCAAGTGCGGACTGAGTTTGAGCGAGAGATTTCTGCGTCATGTTAAGAGTACGCAGAGCAGCCATGGAGCCGGAGTTTGTATTGATAGAAGCCATAATATTAATCCTCATTCTAGAGTTGTCGCATCTGCGACCAATCAGCTCTTTTGAGCCCCGGTCTACTTCGAAACCGTGCCCTGACTATCTCCGGGATTTCCTAACAAAAGATTAATGAGCAATGCATTTGCCAGTCGGGATAACAGGAAAAGGCGTTCAGGCCTGAGGAAATATCTAAAAAAGCGCAGAAATCTGAGCGTTTTTCAACCGCTGCCGTGCCGTATTTATTTTATGGCCGGGCTAAATAAACTTGAATAATTCCATATGAGGTTGTCGGAAAAATCGATTTTCTTGTATGAATCGTAACAAAATTTTCTGCAGGAACTAGTTTTTAATCTGCTGATTCTTCTGCGGGAGGGAGTGTGGCCTTGAAATGCTTCTGCAGTAATTTCAGTGCAGCATAATAATTTTTCTCGCCCACAAGGCCCACAACCTCGAACACGAGGTTCCGTTCATCGTTGTCCGTTGTGGACAGGAAGGCAATCTGTGCGGCATTCTGAAAACTCTTGTGATGATCCTCGTGGCTTCCCGGCTCGATATACATCAACTGGATAAAAAGATAGACGTTCTGCAGAGGCGTTTCCGCATTTTCCGGCAACAGAATATCTCTCTCGCGCATGATCGAGGCGTCATTTTCCAGTGAAAAATGCATAGCCTTGCTGCTTGAATTGGTAAGAACGGCGCCGTTCACAACAATTTTTTCGCCAGCGGGAATACGAAACTTTAACGACATCAACTTGTCTCCAACAGGGACTACATAAGCTACTATAACAACTGCCACAGAATGTGCAAAACAGGATTATAGCCTATATAGTGATAATTGGGAATCAGCCACATTTCAGGCGGAGGTCAAATAAACTCTGGTCATGCCATACTGGCAAACTATATGATTGATCATGTCCGGACAGATAAGTTTAAGCTGTTCGACAGTTTTTTTTGGGGAAGTTTAATGCCAAGAAATATAGGCTCGCTGATCGTAAAGCTGCTGATTGTATCCTTCCTGGTTGGGTGGGCCCTGACACTGTTTGACATTACGCCAATTGAGCTATTAAAGGACCTGACGGGCACTATCGGTGAGATTTACTCACTTGCACTGAATACGGTGCGCTGGGCGGCGGATTATATCCTGCTTGGGGCCGTTGTCGTTCTGCCGATCTGGGCCATTGTCGCAGGGCTTAACTATTTACAGCGGAAAAGCCGCCGCAAAATGTCCTCCTCATCCAAGCAGCAGGATTGATCCGGTCACCCTCTGCTTGCGCAGTCAATACAAAGAGGGGCGCTCGGATCGAGTTCAAGGCGCTTTTTCGAGATTTCATCACCGCAAGACACACTAACTCCATATTCGCCCTCTTTGATCCGGGCGAGGGCGCTTTCAATGCGCTGCAGTTCATTTTTGCGTCGCCGTTCCGTTTCCTGAGCCATTGCCTGTCCCTGCAACGCATCCATCCGGGACAGCCGTCCGACCCGACTTTGATCAAGCTCCACCGGCTGACTGTCACTTGTGCTTGACTGCATTACGTTAAGTAAAGCCTCTCGCCGCGCCAGCAGGGTGTTTTCACTGCTGTCCTTTGTCATGCTAAGAGGCTATTGCAAAGCTTTTACGAATGCAAAGAAAAGGCCGACCCGTCGCAGGATCGGCCTCTGTTGTTCAAAATTGTAAGGCCGTCAAGCCTGCCAGGTATGACCTTGTCTTAGCAAGGCGTCCATGGAGGGAGTGACTTCTCCTTTTGCCTGTTCCAGCTTTTGGGTAATCCCGTCTTCATATGTCGGGGCCGGATCACAATAAATAACACCAAAGGCAACGGGCAGTTCGTTTCCGTCCATTGCGGCAATCAATGTGGCGAGGGAGCGGTTTTTCTCATCATGAACAAGAATGTCGGCTTCAGTCACTCCGTCTTCACCAATGGTGACGGCTTCCAGGGTCAATGTGCTCGTATTCAGCCGAATCCCTTTATTCTTCTCCGCGCCAAAAATCATTGGCTTACGATGCTCGACATGGAGCTGCTTGTCCGCTGCGACTTCTCGGGCGAGAACATTGTCAAAAACCGCGTCATTGTAGACGATACAGTTCTGAAGGATTTCAACCATCGACGTGCCTTTATGCGCATGAGCCCGTTTCAGGATGTCTGGCAATGTTTTCTGCGTATCATAGGCGCGAGCGGCAAAGCGGGCGCCGGCACCCAGCGTAAATACCAGTGGCTTCAAAGGCGTATCGACTGATCCGTCCGGAGAGGATGGCGTGCGCAGTCCAACTCCGGAGGTCGGCGAATACTGACCCTTCGTCAGGCCATAAATCTCGTTGTTGCAGAGGAGAATCTGCAAATCAACGTTGCGGCGCAGGACATGAAGCATGTGGTTGCCGCCAATACTGAAGCCATCGCCATCGCCTGTTACCATCCAGATATCAAGTTCCGGGTTGGCAATCTTCATGCCAGTTGCGATTGCGGGTGCGCGGCCATGGATCGTATGGAAGCCATAAGTTGACATGTAATAAGGGAAGCGTGACGAGCAACCGATTCCGGAGACAAAAACATAATTCTCCTTCGGTGTGTCAATATCCGGTAAAGTCCGCTGTACTGCTTTCAGGATTGCGTAGTCGCCGCAACCCGGGCACCACCGTACCTCCTGATCGGAAGCAAAGTCTGCGGGTTTGAGCTTGTCTGATGTTACAGCAATGTTCATTTTAATTCTCCAGTGCCGCGTCAATGGCACGTTCGATCTCTGATATCTTGAACGGCTGACCAGTCACCTTTGTCAGCGGCCGGGCATCGATAAGATATTGGTCACGCAAGACAGTTTTCAGTTGCCCATCGTTCATTTCCGGAACAATCACCTTATCAAACCCCCGGAGCAGATCACCGAGGTTGCGTGGCAATGGCCAGATGTGCCGCAAATGAATGTGGGAAACTTTTGCACCCTCAGCAAGCTTGTTATCCACGGCGCGGCTTATGGGGCCATATGTCGATCCCCATCCGACAACAGCCAGCCTTCCGCTGGTTTCACCGTTTTCGACCGTTTGTTCCGGGATGTCCTGCGCAATATTGAGGATTTTATCCCGCCGCAAATTGGTCATTTGCTGATGGTTGGCAGGCTCATAGGAGATGTTCCCGGAACCCTCTTCCTTCTCGATCCCGCCAACGCGATGTTCAAGACCCGGCGTGCCCGGGATTGCCCATGGCCGCGCCAATGTCTCCGGATTGCGGTTGAAGGGTGCAAAACCCTCCGGGTTTGTTTCAAAGGCTACCGGGAAAGGCTCCCGATCCGCCACATTCGGGATCAGCCAGGGCTCTGCTGCGTTCCCGATATAGCCGTCCGTCAGTAGCATAACCGGGGTCATGTATTTTGTTGCAAGGCGGCAGGCTTCAATCGCGACATCAAAGCAGTCCGCCGGGCCGTGGGACGCAAGAACAACCAGCGGCGCATCCCCATTCCTGCCATAAACGGCCTGATATAGATCGGATTGCTCGGTTTTTGTGGGCAAACCGGTGGAGGGGCCCGCCCGCTGTGAATTGACGATAATCAGGGGCAATTCAGTGGAAATGGCCAGTCCGATTGCTTCGCCTTTAAGGGCGATACCCGGTCCTGAGGAAGATGTAATGCCGAGCGAGCCCGCATAGGAGGCCCCGATCGCAGAGCATATGGCGGCGATTTCATCTTCGGCCTGAAATGTCTTTACACCGAACTGCTTCATCTTCGCAAGCGAATGAAGCACCGGGGAGGCCGGTGTAATCGGATAGGATCCGAAAAATACCTTCAGATTTGCCAGCTCTGCGCCGGCAACCAGACCCCAGGCAAGGGCTTCGCCGCCAGTAACCGTACGGTACAGACCCTTTGACATTTCGGCGGCGGGAATAGAATAAAGCTCACTTATTCCTGCGGTTTCCGAGGCTTCGCCATAGATATGCCCGGCGTTCAGTGCCGCAATGTTCGCATCGGCGATTTCCGGTCGCTTCGCAAATTTACGCTTTAGCCAGTCGATCGTATCTCCGCGGTCGCGACCATAAATCCAGTATACAAGGCCAAGTACCCAGAAGTTTTTACACCGAAGACCTTCTTTCTGGGAAAGACCGAGTTCCTTGACGGATTCAAGAACCAGCTTGGTAATATCAATTTCCAGAACGGTGTAGGCCTCCAAGGACTGGTCTTCAAGCGGGTTGGTAAGATAGCCCGCTTTTTTAAGGTTGCGATCCGTGAATGTGCCACTGTCAACGATGATCATACCGCCGGGTTTCAGGCGAGAGAGGTTGACCATTAAGGCAGCCGGGTTCAAGGCCACCAACACATCAGGATCATCACCCGCGGTCTCGATTCTTCGGGATCCGAAATTTATCTGGAAAGCGGAGACACCAAATGTCGTTCCGACCGGTGCGCGAATTTCTGCCGGAAAATCGGGAAAGGTTGCAAGATCGTTCCCGGCTAACGCTGTTGTGTCCGTAAAACGGCTACCTGTGATCTGAATGCCATCTCCCGAGTCGCCAGCAAATCGGATGACAACTGAGGCGACTTCTTTCCTGGGAACGGAGACAGGATCTGATTTTATTTTTAGTTCGTTCAACTTTCCTACTCGCACTTTTTAGTTTAGGGGTGGACAACCTCGCGAGCCGGCCAACACCACAGTTTAGCCATATTTTGAGCCAGCAATCAACGGCCTATATGATCATTTACTGTAATAAGAACAGCCTGTTCAGCAATGATTTCTTTCGTCGTTCACAAGATTATGAATTTCGGCCTGCTGTCACCACCTTTAGCGTAGATATAGTTGTTTTTATGCAGAACACAACATTATTTTCTTATTTATCGTGTGAAATATTTAATTTACAAAAAATTATGTGAAATAAACTGAGAGTTTAGCTCAGGCCATCTTTCATCAAGCGTACGAAGAAAGCGCCAATTTGGGCGGGAGTCTGTCCACCGGGGCGATACCAGCTGCTGGACCAGTTCAGGGAGCCCAGGAGACTGAGCCGCAACAATCCTTTGTCAACATCGCCTTTCAACGGCAAGTCTTCAATCAGGTCCATAAATAACTTGTCGTAGCTATCTCTGATTTCAATCAGGCGACTTCGCAACGTTGGGGCCGTTCGAGAGATGTCCGCGCATAGCAGAATGGAAAAATTATTTCCTCCGAACAGCGTATTCATATGCGCGACCGCGGCTTCGGTCAACCGTTCCCATGGGTCTTCAATGCCGTCAATTGCTTCAAGTAACGCTGTGCTGAGAAGCCGCCGGCCTTCTTCATAGGTCGCAACAATCAATTCATCCTTTGAGGAAAAATGATAATACATGGAACCAGCGAGCATGCCAGCCTCACGCGCGATATCCCGCATTGATGTTGCATCGTAGCCGCGTTGGTTAAACAGATGTGCCGCTGCCGCCATAAGTTCGTGGCGCCGGTTATCGCTTCGGTGTAGCCCGTCTTCTCGAGAAGGTTTGCTTTCCGCCACAGATCGACCCTAACAAACAGTTGTTGCGATATCCGTTATGCCTGCTCCTCGCATAGCGGGCAACTTTATTTTTCAAGAAGATTCCGCAGGCGATCAATCAGTTCACCTGTCTCGTCACTGGCGCCGCGCAATATGTTTCGCATCTGGTCAGATAAATTCAAATCGGTTGAGAGGGCCGCAAGGGTCGTTGCCTGAAGCAGGGGTGTATAAATTCTCTCTACCAGTGCGGCGGCTTCAAGACCATTTTCAGCCTGTCCCAGAGCTTTCAAATGTAAATCTTCCAATAGAGCCGTTTCTCTATTTCCGGTCAAATTTTCGGCCTGAACAATGACAACCCCATTCTGAATATAAAGGTCATTGATGATAAATCTCTTCGGCGAGCCTTTGCGATCCAGGGGAAACTGCCCCCGTTGTTCAGCTGAAACCGCGGCCTCAATATGGTCACGGATTTTCCTGAGGTTGTCACTGGACTTTGTGATTTCATAGGTAATTTCCGGAGCTTCGACCATAAGGCGCTTTATGACGATCGTCCCCTGATCGATGGTGTGCGGGTCAATCTGTATCTCTATATGCGGCGCGAGCAGGGCAGGCTGAGCGATGAAGGGAGCGGGGCTTTCAACTTTCAGATTCAGTAATGTTGCCTCTCCTGTGGTTGGAGAAAAATCCGCTTCCGGTAATGTGACCGAAGTTTGGGTCATCGCAGAGCCATATTTTTCGACTGACGAGGTAATCACGGAACCTATCGAAACATAGACAATAACGATCGCTGCGCAGAACAGCAGAACAATCCCGATCATTGCAATTGTTAATCCACGTCTCATGTTTTCCGCCAATTTCCGTTATTGAAATACCGGCGCAACATACGATAGGGGGGTGGCTATCGCAAGCAGTAGAGAGCGTATAGATTTCCCGAGCTGCTGAAAAAAAACGCCCGCTATGATTGGTGGCGGGCGTTTCTCGACGACTGGACCTTAGTCCAGCCGTTTATGTGAAAATGACCTTAGGCCATGGCAGCTTTCGCTCGGCGTTCAAACAGATATGCAAGAGCCGCCGCGGGACCCGCGGTAACCAATGCAAGGAGTGCCAACTCTAAATCGCTGAACGGTATCAGGTCACTACCGCCCGGTGTCGCCAATGCCAGCCCGCCGATCAGGATAAGTGCCCGGATCGGCCAGCCCAGAACGGGATGCCGATGCAGGTTGCCAACCCAGACAAGATAGCCTTGCAGGGAACTCGCAACGAGGATCACACCTCCCACCGCACAAACGAACAGAAGAGCTGTCCGGCTGAGTTCGCCATGCAGGATGAAGGCTGGATCCAGAACGAAAAAGAACGGCACGAAATAGATGATCGAGCCAAGTCGCATCGCTTCAAAACCTGTCCGCATAGGACTGGCACCTGCAATTGAAGCCGCGGCGAATGCACCAAGCGCCACTGGCGGGGTGATGAATGAAACCATGCCCCAGTAGAGAATGAAGAGATGAACGGACAGAGGGTCAAGTCCACCTTGTACAAGTGCTGGTGCCAGAACAATGGCCAGGAAGATATAGGCAGCCGTAACCGTCATCCCGATCCCCATGATAAAACTGGCGATGGCACCCATTAGGAGCAGGACCAGGATATCGCCCCCTGCGATAAAGACGAGGTCGTTGACCAGCGTTCCCGCCATGCCCGTAATCGAGAGGGCTCCGACAATGAGACCGACACCGACCAGAATTGCAGCGATTTCGGCGAGCAGCTTGCCAGCGGCAAGGATGAACGCCCAAAACTCTCTCATCCCCCAGCGTTCTTTCGAGAATATCTGGTTGATGATGAGGAGCAATGCTGTTGCGTAGAAAGGTGCGAGAACTTCCTGTTTAAGGTAAACCAGCATGACGATCAGCAGAATGAAAACTGCAATAAAATGCCAACCGTTACGGAATGTCTCTCCCAATTTAGGAAGCTGTTCCTTTGGCAGGCCTGGCATGTTGTTCTTTGCGGCATAGGCATCAATCTGGATAAACAGGGCCAGATAATACAGGATTGACGGAATAATGGCCGCAACCGCGATCGTGATATAAGGGATGTTCAGAAAGACCGCCATGATAAAGGCAGTCGAGCCCATAATCGGGGGCATCAGCACACCGCCAGTTGACGCACAAGCTTCAACACCAGCAGCGTATGAAGCCCTGAAACCCGTTTTTCGCATTGCGGGAATCGTCATTACGCCTGTCGTGATAACGTTGGAAATCACACTTCCGCTCATGGAACCCATCAAGCCGGAAGAGAAGATAGCAACTTTCGCAGGTCCGCCACGGACATGACCAAGTGCAGCAAATGCCAGATCGATGAAAAACTTGCCGCCGCCGGTCTGCGTCAAGGCAACGCCAAAAATCAGGAATCCGATAACAAGGTTGGCAAGCGCTTGCATCGGTATGCCAAGCATGCTCTCCGCACTGAGGACATGATAGGCTGTTGTGTCCGAGAGCGAACTGCCTAGGCCGGAAATCGGTCCGGGCATAATATCGGCATAAAGCGGATAAAGTGAAATGATAAGAACAATTGTGAACAGGGCTGTGCCGCCGGCGCGCCTTGTTGCCTCAAGAACCAGTAACCACAGAATGAAGCCCAAGGCAACGATATGATCAGGTGCTCCCATTTCCCAACCATTATCCAGAATTTGCTCGGCATTCATAAAGAAAAACACAAGCAGTCCAAAGGTGGTCACGGCAAATAGGACATCATACCAAGGAACCTTGTCCATGGCCGACTTCCCGCTGGCCGGAAAAATCAAGAAGACAATCGGGACAAGCAGTCCGAAAAGCGCGTACTGATACTCGTTATCAAGCCAGGTATAGCCAACGAAAAAACCGGCATTGAAGAGCTGATTGACGGCGAGCGTGATGACTATGATGGTAACCGCAATAACGATTGCCATCCAGCCGAAGGAAAGGCTTCGGTGGCGAGCCAACTCAGGCTTCACCACCGCGCCATTTTCTTGCTTTTGCGTTTCCATAAGGAAATATGTGTTTTAGGATTATTTGAAAATCGGGTTCATACCTGCCGCTTCGAGTGCAGCAGCCCGGGTTTTCATCCAATCAGCAGTAAACGCATCGCCTTCAAGGCCTTTGCCTTCCATGGTTGCCCACGCATCGGCAAGAACCTGCTGACGCTTCAGCATATTGTTGTTGTGCTCTTCCATGTCATCCGTCCAGGCACCAATTTCCTTCCAATATTTAACCGCTGAGGGATGGTAGGGAACGGCCCATTTAAAGGTCTGGTTTTCAAGTGCCCAGCCGGTCATTTCGGGAAGTGACTTTTCGTAATTTGGATATTCCGAATGCACGGCCTTGATCATGGAATAAACCAGATCTGGATCCTGGTCTGCACGTGTAATCAGGATCGGATATGGATAAGCGGCGCCATCATGAGGCGTATCCTTGGAAATATTTCCAGTTCCCAATGTCGCAACATGGGGCACGAAGTATGGTGCAACGCTCTGTATACGTTCCCAGCCTTCTTTATCTGCAGCCGGGGTTGGCGGCCAGTAAATGCCACGAGGAGATGCCTCAAGCTGTTTTGTCGGGCCGGAGACGGTTGAAGCAAACGCCGCATCAATCTGTCCAGAAATCATCCCTTTCCACATTGCGCCATAGCCGCCGAATTCGACAACTTCAACATCATCGAAAGTAAGGCCCGCGAACGCAAGCATGGCTTCCGTACCAATCGTCAGGGCAGGAGAGCTGCGAACGACCCCAACACGTTTACCTTTAAGGTCAGCAAAAGTCTTGACGCCAACATCGGCGGCAACGCCTACAGACAGGTTAGCGTCAGAAGTTGCGGACGCCAGCATCTGCACCTGCTGTGGGCCCCAGTCAGGATTAGCAAACTCGAAGACACCTTCCGCAGCATAGAATGTACCGGCACCGTTTGCGACGAACTGCACTTTATCAGTCCTGAGCGGGCCCATGCGCGAAATATCGTTCTTGCCCGGAATAACACGGAGGTCGATACCATATTTGTCTTTTAATGCCTTGCCAATTGCGACTGACTGGTTGTAACCGGTTGTTCCGGTGTTGTAGGCACTCCATGCGAGAGTATCCGGTAACTTGACGTCTTCCGCCTGAGCAACAGACGAGAATGTGATCACCGCTGCGGCCGCAGCTGCGCATAATTTTAAGCTAATTCCCATTATTTCCTCCCATGGAAAGCTTGGTATGTTATTTTTTTGTTTTCTAATAGGTGGGTATTCTGCATAGTGGAACGGAATTCTGCAAGTTTTTTTCCCAGGAAATTCTTTTTTTACTATAGTTAGAAAATGCTCGAAGAAGAAACATTCGTTGAGGGTATTTCAGTGCCGGACAATAATCGGCATTTTGTCACCTCTCTGGCGCGCGGCCTCGAAATTTTACAAGCGTTCCGGCCTGGAGAAGGTCCGGTTGGTAATAATGAGCTTGCCAAGCGAACGAAGCTGCCGCGGTCAACGGTTTCGAGATTGACCAGCACGTTGATGCAGCTCGGTTATCTGACATATCGCAAAAGCCTCGGAAAATATGAGCCGTCTCCGGCGGTGCTCTCTCTTGGCTACACGTTCCTTGCCAACAACAAATTGAGATTGTTATCGCGGCCCCTGATGAGAGATTTTGCGGCGCAGATAGGCCTTGGTGTTGCCATGGCAACGCGCGTCCGTCTGAATATGGTATATGTCGAAACAGCGCGCGGCGGAGATGAGAGCACACTTCGGCTGGAAACCGGATCATATCTGCCTATTGCCACAACGGCAGTCGGCCGGGCCTTTCTGTGCAAGTTGGCGGAGAGCGAACGGACATTGTTGCTTGATCACGTGCGGAAAAAACATTTGCAGGATTGGCCGGTAATAAAAAAAGGCTTTGAGGCAGCGCAAAAGGATTTCGCAGATTTTGGATATTGCCTCTCCATGGGTGAGTGGCAATCGGTTTTTCATGCTGTGGGAACCGCTACACGTGATAATTCAAGCGGTGATGTCGCTGCCTATAATTGCGGCGGGTCGTCTTATCTGGTAACAGAAGCCAGATTACGCGAAAATGTCGGGCCGCGTCTCGTAGGGCTGGCACGTAGTATCGAGGTAATCTGCGGAGTAGACTGATTACTGAAACTTTCAAATAAAGAAAATCAAGAAAAGGGAAGATAATGGCGCTGGATAGCGAGACTTTTGAGTTAATGAAGGATGCGGTGAGCCGCTTCGTCCGGGAAAAACTTGTTCCGGCGGAAGATAAGGTTGAGGAAACCAACGATGTTCCGGAAGAAATAATTCAGGAAATGCGGGAACTCGGCCTGTTCGGACTGTCCATCCCGGAAGAATATGGCGGCTTGGGGCTCAGCATGGAACAGGAATGTGAAGTGATTCATGAGCTTTGCAAAGCATCGCTGGCTTTTCGCTCCGTCATTGGGACAACCGTTGGCATTGGTAGTCAGGGACTTGTCATGACCGGTACGGAAGAGCAGAAAAAACAATATCTGCCGCGCCTTGCTTCGGGAGAGATCATATCCTCTTTCTGCCTGACAGAACCGGAGGCAGGATCCGACGCTGCTTCCTTACGTACAGTCGCTGTCCGCGACGGCGATGATTATGTGCTGAATGGGACCAAGCGATATATCACGAACGCCCTGCGTGCCGGAATGCTGACGGTAATGGCGCGGACGGATTCCTCGAAGAAAGGGGCATCTGGTATTTCCGCTTTCCTCGTCGATCCTTCAACGCCCGGTATCACAATCGCCAAGGCGGACGAGAAAATGGGGCAGCGCGGCACAAAGACGAGTGACGTTATCTTTGAGGACGCCCGTGTTCCGGCATCCGCATTACTCGGCGGGAGCGAGGGGCAGGGTTTCTATACAGCAATGAGAGTTCTGGATCGAGGGCGCTTGCATTTGAGCTCCGTCTCAACCGGTATCTCCGAGCGAATTATTGAAGAGGCTCTTGCCTATGCGTCGGAACGAAAACAGTTCGGCACAGTGATCGGAGAGTTCCAGCTCGTTCAGGCGCTGCTCGCAGATAGTCAGACGGAACTCTTTGCCGCGACCGCAATGACGTTGGATGCTGCGCGAAAATATGATAAGAATGAGGATATCTCAATGCTGGCCGCCTGCTGCAAGATGTTTACAACCGAGGCAGCGGGGCGGATTGCAGATCGCGCGGTTCAGATCCATGGCGGGGCTGGATACATGGCGGAATACAAAGTAGAGCGCTTCTATCGGGATGTTCGGTTGCTGCGGCTCTATGAAGGGACAACACAAATTCAACAACTTGTGATTGCGCGTAACATGCTCAAATCGCATGGGAATTAAGAACAACAGCAAAAGGAATATTTGATATGGGTGTAGACAAGATCAATAAAATGGTGCCCAGCCTCAAAGGTAAAGTCAGCGATGAGGAATGGGAAGAGCGGGTCAATCTTGCGGCCTGTTATCAGCTGGTTGCCCATTATGGCATGTCCGATCTGATTTTCACCCATATTTCGGCGCGTGTGCCGGGCACGGAGAATCACTTTCTGATTAACCCTTACGGGCTCTTTTTTGATGAAATAACGGCATCAAGTCTGGTGAAAGTGGATATTGACGGGAATGTTTTAAGCGAGACACCCTTCATCATCAATCCGGCCGGGTACACGATCCATAGCGCTATCCATGGGGCTCGCCACGATGTCGCCTGTGTCCTGCATACGCATACCAGTGCCGGAATGGCGGTGTCCGCGCAGAAACAGGGACTTCTCCCGATAAGTCAGCATTCAATGATGTTTTATGGTCGGTTGGCCTACCATGGTTATGAAGGTATTGCCTTGGATTTGGACGAGCGTGAACGCCTTGTCAGGGATATGGGCGACAGTATCGCGATGATTCTTCGCAATCATGGCCTGCTGACGGTTGGCAGCTCCATATCGGAAGCATTCCGCCGCATCTTCTACCTTGAAAAATCCTGTGAATCGCAGATTAAGGCGCTGGCTGGTGACTCCGAGCTTATCATACCCTCGCGGGAAGTGTGTGAGCATGCTGCCGGTCAGTTCAAGATCAGTGCATCGCAATCCGGCCTGGAGTGGCCGGGCCTGCTGCGCTTGCTTGATAACAAGGGCAGTAATTTCCGTAACTAGTAACGGATTAGCACAGTCTTAGATAAATCAGGCGCCGGAAGAAACGCATTCAGGCAGTTTCCGGCGCCTTTTTGTCGGTGTTTTTTGATTCTTCTGACCTGCTATAGGCAAAGACGCCGATTGAAACCAAGATCGCAAGGGTGATAAAGAAGACGCGATATGCCATAAGTGGAGCTACTCCGTCATCACTGACAAAGCCGCCGATGATAAATCCTCCCATGGATTGCAGGAGGAAAACGCCCAGGAAAACAGCGGTATTCAAGGTTGCGATACCACGTCCAAGAAGTCTCTCCGGAAATATTGAGCGACCGTGAGACATGATAAGAACGCCATAGCTTCCGAAAAAGCTGAACAGAATAAGTAGGGCGGAAACTTGCCAGACAGCTATGACAGGGATTACTGCCAAAATCACGAGCAATAGGATCGTTGTGCTTGCCGCTGCCAGAACCAGCGGTTTTCGCGTCCGGAATAAACCGTCGACATAGCCGTAAAAGAAATTGCCCCCGATGACTCCAGCGGTCATCCAGAACAGGATATTGCCGCGGGCCGTAAGATCGAGACCATAGATATCCCGCAGGAAGTTTCCGCCCCAAAGCGCGACGATGGTCATGACCGTGCCGTAGATGACAAGGTTGATGGCAAAAATATACTGGAATTGCCGGTTCCTGATGATCTCCATCACACCGAGCAGGGTATCCTTCATGCTCTCGATTTCACGATCGTGAAAAGCATGGTCTTTCGGGGCATCCTTGATAATGAAAAAGCCGAAGATGGCTGAAAATGCGCTGACACCGCTGGCGATCAAGAAGACGTCGCGCCACCCGATGATATCTGTCAGGATTGCCGTCGGCGTTGTCGCCAGAATATTTCCAACCCCGCCCATTCCGACAATCAAGGATGCATAAAAGGCAAAACGTTCCACGGAAAGCCATCTTGAAATGATGACGAGAGAACCCATCAGGACCGGGGCGCAGCCGATTCCAATTACGAAGCGGGCCGCAGAAAGTTCCAGAAAGTTTGTCGCAAGTGAAAATCCGACAGAGCCGATTGCCGCAAACAACGCCAGAACGCAAATGGTTTTGCGTGGGCCATATCGGTCCAGAAAAATGCCGACTGGAACCTGAAACAAGGCGAAGGCAATGAAAAAAATACCGCCGATAATGCCGAGTTCTTCATGGGTGAGCCCGATCTCGTCCATCATGTTGGGGGCGATGACCGCAATGGAAGAACGATAAAAATTACTGGCGATATAAACGATCGACAATGTGGTTATGATCCTAAAGGCCGTTGCCGCTTCGTTTTTCATTTTTATCGCGTCCGTTCTGTTTTGTTTAGAGCTAGCAGTTTGTGCGTCGGCGGTCAATTCAGGCGGACTCGGGGCTTTGCACAAGAATACCTTGAGGCTATGGTGTACTGAAAAATAAAAAACAAAGGGAGAAAAATATGTCGCGATGGAAAAACCGGCCCGAGGGGTCCAACTGGGGTGATTTCGGCGCGGACGATCAAATTGGTCGTCTTAACCTGATTACACCTGAAAGAGTACGCGCCGCCGCGGCGGAAGTGCACGCCGGGGAACGTTTCTGTCTCAGTTTGCCACTTGACCTGCCAGGAGGGAATCTTCTTAACCCCCGGCGTTATCCGCCAGAATTGAGGCCGACGGTCCGCTCCGGCAACCGGCCGAATATGAACTATAACCTGTCGCAGGACGATCCTAACATGATTGACGTGATCTGTGATGATCTGGTTGTCATGCATACGCAATATTCATCGCAATGGGACAGCCTTGCTCATGTGGGGCAGGAGTTTGATGCGGACGGGGACGGAAAGGCGGAGATTGTCTATTACAACGGTTATCGCGGCGGTGAGCATATTTGCGGGCCGCAGGATGAAGGCGGGAGCCGTGCCCACGCTCTCGGTATTGAGAATATGGCCGCCGTCGGAGTGCAGGGACGTGGCGTCATGATTGATCTCGAGGAAGAGTTTGGCTGGGAACAGAAGATGGTTGGCTATGACGATCTCATGCGGGTAATGGAGAAGGACAGCGTCACGGTCGAAGAGGGAGACATGGTCTGCCTCCATACAGGCTTTGCTCAGATGATCATGGATATGGGGGGCAAGCCGGATAAGGAAAAACTGCATAACTCCTGCGCAGCGCTGGATGGCCGGGATGGAAAGCTGCTGAACTGGATTACGGATTCAGGGCTTTCTCTGTTGATTGCCGATAATTACGCTGTTGAAGCGCATCCATCGCGCTCCGGGGAAGGAAGCTGCGCTTTCTTGCCCATCCATGAGCATTGCCTGTTCAAACTCGGTATCCATCTGGGCGAGCTGTGGTATCTCACTCCGCTAAACAGCTGGCTGAAGGCACATGGCCGATCCCGGTTCTTGTTGACAGCACCGCCGATACGGTTGCCGGGCGCGGTCGGTTCTCCCGCAAATCCCGTGGCTACTGTATAGGAGCGAAGGACGGTTCGGGCTATTGCAAGCAACTGCAAGCGTATTATGTTATGGTTGAGCCTTGCCGTCCCCCGGTTAATCTGTTAGCTGACGGTCAAATATATTGATGTCCCGCCGCGAGCGGGTTTGGAGTTGCTTGATGTTTATTCAGACCCTGCCACATGAAGATGACGCGCGGATGAAGTTCCTTCCAGGTCGTCAGGTTCTGACCTCTGGATCGGTTGTCTTTGAAGATGAGACAGATGCACGTGCACGATCACCGCTCGCGGCACGGCTGTTTGATATCCCGGGGGTGAAATCAGTAGAACTCGGTGAAGACTATGTGACCATCGTCAAAAAATCGGACGAAGAGCAAAAAACGCTCTGGATCCAGCTGAAACCCATGATCCTGGCGGCGATAATGGATCATTACATGAGTGGCATGCCTGTTTTAAACGGTGAGGAGAAAGCGGCAAGCGCGAGCTATTCCGAGGAAGAACAAAAAATTGTCGATGCGATTGTTGATCTGGTGGAAACACGGGTGAAGCCCCAGTTACGGGATGATGGGGGAGACGTCGCCTTTAAGTCCTATGATCCGGAGGATGGTGTTGTGGTGCTGGAAATGGATAGCTCCGGCCTTTCGACACCGGCTTTCGGCACCCAGATCAAGATCGAGAATACCGTCAGGCATTTCGTTCCGGAAATTCAGCGGGTCCGTTTTGAACGTATGGTCGATGAAGAGGCGGTGAATACGTCAGATCGTCCCGGGCTTCAAACGGATGAGGCGGAGCAGATTCGCGTACTTCTGGAAACCCGGATCAATCCCGCGATTGCGGCGCATGGAGGCTACATAACCCTGATCGATATTCAGGATCAGACCGCCTATGTTGAAATGGCGGGGGGATGTCAGGGATGCGGTATGGCCGATGCAACCCTTAAGCAGGGCGTTGAGGTGGAGATTAAGTCCGCCGTTCCAATGATTGAGCGCGTCCTTGATGTCACCGATCATGCCGGCGGCACCAATCCTTACTATGTCGGGTACTAGAAATCTCTAGTCGACTTCTTCGACAGATTTGATCACAAAACCACGATCAGTGCTGTATTTGCGCCGCATTCTATCCCATGCGTCCTCAAGGCTGGAGGCATAAATTTCGAAATAATGGGTTTCCGCCCAGCTATCAGACAGGTTCTTGTGGTGTTCTCCTTCCTGGAGAGCTGCGAGGACTTCTTCGTTGTAAATCGCCGCTTCGAATTTCTGTTGCATTATCGGTCTCGGTTCAGGTTCTGTATTGGGAACTAATGTGGCACAACAGGATTAATATTTGGTTATTTGGCAAACATGACACTTGCCTCGTTGCGAACCGGAAAATTTACAGAATTTGCGATAAAGCAGATGCCATGAGCATCTTCATGAAGCGTTTTCGCTTTTTCGAGATCTCCATCGGCTTCGATCGTGACGAATGGCTTCAAAATGACTTCCGTAAACCGCAGGCCGCCATCCTTCATTTCCATTTTTCCCCAGGCGTCATCATGATAGGCGGTCACCTTGATTCTTTTCCGGGCACAGAGCGCAAGATAGCTTAGCATGTGACAGGCGGAGAGGGATGCCAACAGTAAATCTTCGGGATTATACCTGTCGTCCGTGCCGAGGAACGGAGGAGCCGCAGATCCCTTTATCGTTGAGCGTCCGTCAATCAGGATGTCATAGTCGCGAGAGTAGGTTTTATAGTCCGTCGTTGCCCCTTTTCGGGCGCCGGTCCAGTCGACACGGGCGAAAAATTCATGTATCTGAGCCATTTCATTCCCTGATAAAGCGAAGTCACATTATTGGGAGCGATCTCATATCGCTTTACTATGTCCGATTATTACCATTATGTACTTTGCCTAATACAATCTCACTAGACTGTTCTCGGATCAAGAGGGTATTTCAGACCAGAAATGTTTGATACGGCGTTACGACATATCATTGATCCGCCGTTGAATGCGGCAGGAACGAAAATCGCGGCGATCGGTATTTCCGCGAATGCGATAACGATTGCCGGCTTTTTTATGGGGCTCGTTGCCGTTCCTCTCATCGCAGTTGAGGAATACGGTCTGGCCCTTGTATTCATACTCCTCAACCGGCTTTTTGACGGCCTTGACGGTGCTGTTGCGCGGCACTCTCTCCTCACGGATTTTGGCGGTTATCTCGACATCGTTTGCGATTTTATCTTCTATTCTGCAGTCGTTTTCGCTTTTGCGCTCGCCCGTCCCGAGAATGCCCTGTTTGCTGCGCTGCTGATTTTCAGCTTTATGGGGACAGGGTCAACCTTCCTCACCTATGCAATCATGGCGGAAAAACACCGTATCACCACGGCTATTCAGGGAAGCAAATCGCTTTATTATCTGGGAGGGCTCGCGGAAGGCGGGGAGACGATTGCGGCCATGGTGCTGATGTGCCTGTTCCCTGACTACTTCTTTGCCATTGCGCTGATATTCGGGGCTATGTGCTGGATCACGACCGGCACCCGAATTTATGCAGCATGGGTAACTTTCGGAAAATCCGATTGATGCTTATTGTAAGGTGATCTCGAGCCGTTATACTCATCTACCATAAAATAATAATAAGGGAGGATGAGCGGATGAACAGGTGGCAGATCGGGAATATCAAAATCACCCAGGTCGTTGAGGTGGAAGCAATGGGCGGGACGCGCTTTATCCTGCCTCAGGCGACACCGGAGGCTATTCAGCCGATTGACTGGCTGATACCGCATTTTGCCTCAAAGGAGGGGAAGCTGATCATGAGCATTCATGCGCTCATCATCGATACGGGAGAGCGCCGAATTATTGTCGACACCTGCCTTGGCAACGATAAGAAACGCGAAATTCCGGCCTGGAACATGCTGCAAACCAGCTTTTTGACGGATATAGAAGCTGCCGGTTATCCGCGTGAAAGCATCGATACTGTTTTATGTACACATTTGCATGTCGACCATGTTGGCTGGAATACAATGCTTGTGGATGGAGAATGGGTGCCGACATTTCCCAATGCGCGATATCTCATTGGCGAGAAGGAGTGGGCCCACTGGAACTCTGCGTCACAGGATGAGTTCGGCGACGTGATTGGCGATTCTGTTGCGCCCATTGTAGACGCAGGACTTGCCGACTTCGTATCGATGGACCATCAGATTTGTGACGGCATAAGCCTGTTCCCGTCACCCGGCCATACGCCCGGTCATGTTTGTGTCCAGATTCGCTCCAACGGGGAAGAGGCCGTCATTACCGGCGACAGCATGCATCATCCCTGTCAGATCGCTCATCCGGAATGGTCGAGTTCCGCTGATGCCGATGCGGAAGCGGCTCGTGTTACCCGTGAAGATTTTCTAAAAAAATACAGTGACTCGGATACGCTGATCATCGGGACGCATTTCGCCGGGCCGACGGCGGGACATCTCAAGACGCTGGAGAAGGGTGGATACTGGCTTAAGACGTGATCTGACATTGTTCCGAGGTGCTTGAGAATAAGAAAATTACCACTATGATCGGCATTGTCGATCTGTTCGACGACTTCCCGAATAAGGGGGAGAAAACCTGATCCGGGGCGCAAAACTGGATAGGAAAAAGAAAATGAAACTATATGATTGTGTTGGTCCGCCAAGTCCACGCCGAGTCAGAATATTCCTGGCGGAAAAGGGCCTTGAAGTAGAAAAAGTCAATGTCAATATGCGCGAGGGCGAACAGTTGACGGATGACTTCAAGAAAATTAATCCGCACTGCACGGTGCCCGTTCTGGAACTGGACGATGGCACACGGATATCCTCCATTGATGCGATGAACCGCTATATCGAGGAAATTTGCCCCGAACCACCTTTGTTCGGCAGCAACCCGAGTGAACGGGCGCAAATAAATGACTGGTGCCATTATATCAACGTCAACGGGTTTATGGCCGTTGCGGAAGCGCTTCGGAATTCAGCGCCCCGGCTTGCCGGACGTGCCATTACGGGTCCGCGGGATGTAGAACAGATTCCGGCACTTGCGGAACGCGGACGGCAGCGTGTTATCTATTTCTTTGAGGACCTGAACGAGCAACTGGCGGGGCATGATTTTGTCGTGGGCGACAGCTACTCGGCCGCGGATGTCGGGGCGCTGGTCGTTGTCGATTTTGCAACCGGCATGGCAAAAATCGAAATGCCGGACGGGCTGGATAATCTGAAACGCTGGCATGCCGCAGTATCCGCAAGGCCGAGCGCCAGCGCTTGATACGTGTGAGTTAGTTCCTGCGACGACGGCCGCTGCGGCGGCCGCCTTCACCTCCACCTGAGGCACGATGGCCGGCACCTTCTGGTATTTCCGTCTGCCAGACCGGACCGAAATGCGCCTCAATCTCCGGCAGGTCCAGCTTCGGTTTCGGCGTATATGCATCAAGGGCGTCTGCCATCGCCTTTAGATGGGCGTGACTGGTGCCGCAGCAGCCGCCGATAATACGTGCGCCCGCGTCTGCCGCGAGACGGGCATAATCGGCCATAACCTCCAACGTCCCGCTATAGGTGAGGGCACCATCCTTGAATTCAGGAATGCCGCAATTGGCCTTCGCGACGATAATGTCTTCCGCTGCTGCGGTCGATTTAAGTCCCAGCACTGTTTCCAGCATCTCGCCCGCCCCGACACCGCAGTTCGCGCCCCAGCCTGTGGGTCTTGCGGGGAGTTCGTGACAGAATTCCGTATATTCTGAGGGTTTTATCCCCATCATCGTCCGCCGGTTTGTATCGAACGACATGGTGCAGACGAATGGATATCCGGTTGCACGAGCAGCATCCACGGCGGCGGCGACTTCTTCCTTCGATGACATCGTCTCGATCCACAGAACATCAACGCCTCCTTCAATGAGGGCTTCAGCCTGTGCCTTGAAGGCAGTAACCGCGCCGTCGTGCGTCAAGCTTCCCATTGGCTCCATGAGCTCGCCGGTCGGGCCCATGGACCCTGCGACGATAACTGTACGATCCGCGCGGTCCGCCTCGGAGCGGGCAATTCTTGCGGCGGCCAGGTTTAGTTCATGGACACGACCCTGCGCGTTATGAAGCTTAAGGCGATAGCTTGTTCCGCCAAAGCTGTTGGTCAGGATGATGTCTGATCCAGCTTCTACAAAGCCACGGTGAAGAAAGTGAATTTTCTCCGGTGCGTCAATATTCCAAAGCTCCGGCGCGTCTCCGGACTGCAGGCCAGCGGCGAAGAGATTGGTCCCGACAGCGCCATCCGCAAGAAGAAACGGCTTTTCATTCAGAAGCTGTTCAAGTTTGTTGATCATGACGACACACCGCGTTGATTTTCAGTATTTCCCTCATGACACAGGCCATTATCGTTGGCAATGCAAAAGCATCATGAATAGAGATCACGTTATTGCTGTACCAAGAACCAAAGTCTGCTGTCGCCGCGCTTGTCTATCAGGTTGTCTCCGGACCAGTGTCTTTTTTCGGATCATCCGTCTTTTTTGTATTGGTCGATTTCTTCGGAGGAGGAGTTTCGTCGGCCTTCTCAGCGACGATGATAACCTCATCCGCTTTTTCGATCTCCGGTTCCGGTGGCCAAGGCCCGACCGGAAATGGCTTCTCGTCGCTTTGATAGGAGAGAAAGGCAACAAGCTGTTTGTTATATTCCGCCAATGCACCACCGAAAGACTGTAAACGAGTGAACGGAGAGCCGGTCAATAGCGATTTCAAAAACTGCACGATCGTTATGGCAAGCAGTACAATTTCTGCAAGTCGGTAGATAATCCCATACAGGATCAGGTAAATCAGCCGTGTCCAGGTTGATTTCGATTTAACATGGGTTTTAACATCGTCCGTCATCCGCTGCGCCCTTTGCATTATTGAAGTTCAGCTAAAATCCGGCGCACATTATAAATCTACAGCCAGCGCCGGACCTTCTTCCTATACTCTAGATATTCGCTGCCGAACTTATCTTCAAGGTAGGTCTCCTCTTTGGCAATGACGTAATAGCGAATAAAAGCCAGACAGAAAGGCAGCAGGACAACGGCCAGCCAACTCGCTGCGGCAATTGCGAGGCCGAGGTAAGCGGCTGCCATAGCTACATAAATCGGATTTCTGGAGTATTTATAGACTCCATCTGAAATAATGGTCGTCGTCGGCTTCCAAGGTTCCACATTTGATCCGGCCGTTTTATGCTTTCTTGCACTATGCGCGAGATAAATGGCCGAAACCAAAGTGAGCAGACCGCCGATCAATGTTAAAACGGGCGCCGCCGCGCGCCCTTCCATCCAGGCCGAGTTGAAATAAATTCCAAACGCCAGGAATGCAAAAAAACAAAGCGGTGGCGGTATCTTCACACCCGGATTATCAGATTTTGTCATTTGTGTTGCTCACCCCAAGTTTATCATGAGGTTAGCAACCTTACCGGTAGCTGTCCGTATCCGGGGTCACATACTGTCCTTATTGAGGGACATTTTTGGCAAGGTAATCAATTGCTGCCTGAACCCCTCCGGATCCATGAGAAATATTCCGGGCCTTCATACTCATTTCAACTGCGCTGAGTGTCCCAAGTAACATCGGGGCATTGATATGTCCCATATGCGCAATTCGAAGCGCTTTACCTGAAAGCTCCGATATGCCCACACCGATAACAACACCACATTTTCTGTTGCAATATTCATGGATCGCTTCGAGAGAATTCCCGTTGGCAACGAGAACCGTCGTGACCGAATTTGCGCGCTCGGCCGGGTTAATAATATTGAAGGAGAGTTCGTTCCCTTCGGACCATTTTGCGACGGCGGCCCGGGTCGCCTCAGCGAGGAGCTGATGCCGCAGGAATATTGCCTTCAACCCTTCCGCGCGGATCATCTCGAATGCTTTTTGCAGTCCGAACAGCATATGAACCGGTGGGGTGCCAGCGTAATTCTGGTAGTGCTCCGGTCCCAGACGGTTTGTCCAGTCCCAATAGGCGGTGCGCAGATTTGCCGTCTCATGACGTGCCAGCGCTTTTTTATTTGCGATGACAAAACTGATGCCGGGCGACATCATCAGGCCTTTTTGGCAGGCCGCAACCGTGACATCCACGCCCCACTCATCCATGCGGAAATCCATCGTTCCGAGAGAAGCAATCGTATCGACCATAAACAACGCGTCATGGCCTGCATTATCGATTGCGCGGCGGATCGCCGGTATATCGTTTATAACACTGGACGCAGTGTCAACCTGAACAACCAGTACTGCCTTGATGTCACGGCTTTTATCTTCCTTCAGCCGGGCTTCGAGTGCATTCGGATCGACCGATTTTCGCCAGCTTCCCGGAAGCACCTCAACGTCGAGACCCATCGTGCCGCCGGCCTGGCCCCAGCCCATGGCGAATGACCCGCTTTCAAGCACTAGAATCTTGTCGTCCCGGCTCAGTACATTGCTGAGGGCCGCCTCCCATGCACCATGGCCGTTGGCGATGTAGATAAACGGCGTCCCTTCTGACTTGCTGACCATGCGGAGGCCGTCTTTTAGTGTTGCCGTCACTTCGACCAGTTCACCCTTGCGAATATCTATCGCCGGGCGGTGCATGGCCGCAAGGACTTCGTCGGGAACCGTTGTTGGGCCGGGAATGCTCAAAAATTGTCGTTCGTTCTTGACACTCATGACGATACTTTCCTCATGCTGCGATCTTTCTTAGATCGAGATATTATCCGCTTTTTCCGGGGTCGCAACGGCATTTCCCCGGATTGTAATTTAATCAGTCTCTTTTGTGCCCCGCTTCCTCGCTTCCTTTACGACGGTGCTGTAAAGCTGTTTGCTGGAGGACCCAAGACTGCCGAGAGGGAGGAAGACAGCTTTTCTATTCCCAGCAGGTCTTTGAAGCACACGGATTACAGTAAAGCCGGTGAGAAAAAGAGTGCACCCGATGACATAATAAAACAAACCAAACGGGCCGAACTGTCCCATGATCTGCGAGGCCAGTATGGGGCCGATGCTCGCGCCCGTTCCATAGGCCAGCAATAGCCCCGCGGATACCTGAACCAGCCGGTTCTGATCCGCGAGGTCATTTACCTGGGCGGATGACATCGGATAGATTGTATAACAGAAACCCCCATACAGGAGACAGAACCCGAACAGCGCGAAGACGTGATGACCGGCGGCGGCCCAGACGATACCGCCGCTGATTAATGCTGTCGCCAGCGCGGAGCTGATCAGGATCGTCCGTCGGTCAAAATGGTCCGACAACCGGCCAACCGGAAATTGCAGCAACATGCCGCCCAACAATATACTCGCCATAAAGGTGGATATCTGCCCGAGACTGAGCCCGATCGAGTTGGCGAAAATCGGCCCCATACTGTTGATGGCCGAGTTCGTCAGCCCTGCGATCAAGGTGCCGGTAACTCCGACCGGCGAAATTTTTATAAGATCGCGAAACTTCATGCGTTCCGGTGCTGATGGGCGCGGAACAGTTGCACGGGTCAGGAGAATGGGTACCAGCGCAATAGAGAAGATAATTGACGCAATCGAGAAAAGCTGAAATCCGTCTGGATTGGCGACGGTAATCAGGAATTGTCCGGATCCGGCACCAAGATAGTTCGTTATCATATAGAGTGAAAGAACACGCCCTCGGGTAGCGTTGGTCGACCGTTCATTGAGCCAGCTTTCAACAATCATGACCATGCCGGCCATGCAAAACCCGGTAATCGCGCGCAAGATAAACCATGCCACAGGTTCGATGATCAGGACATGGGCCAGAACCGCAACGGACATTACGGATGCGAAGGCCGCAAATGAACGGATATGCCCGGCGCTGGCGACCACGCGAACTGCATACATTGCGCCCACCAGCATGCCAATGAAAAAACCGGCCATAATCAGACCGGTAACTTCCGTTGAGAAGCCTTCCAGCTTGCTGCGCAGACCGAGAAGGGTGCCGAACATCGCATTTGCAACCATCAGGAGGCCGTAGCTGGCCAAAAGAGAGGCAACTGATTTAATTGAATTCCACATTTTGGATCAGGAACCCGGAAGTGTTTTAGATGTCCGCACGGTCCAGATCATCGCGGCGAGAGACAAGGCTCCCAAGCAGGCGAAGCTGGCAATCAAGGGCAGGACAGTTCCGTTGTAAAACTGAGCAATAAGTGTTCCCAGTCCCATGGAAACGAAGGTCGTGATCGAGCCTATGACGGCGGCGGCAACTCCAGCGATATGGCCGAGCGGTTCCATTGCCATGGCGTTGAAGTTTCCGAACAGGATACCGATGCAGAAAAACGCGATCATAAAGAAGGTGACAAGCGTCCAGAGCGGTGGTTGCCCGTTCTTCACAAACGTAAAGATCAGGAAGAGGCCGGAGATGCCGGTAAGTGCGACAAGAGCAATATATGACAGCTTGCGCATCCCGAATCGCATGACCAATCTGGCATTGGTAAATGACGCGGTTCCAATTGCGAGTGCGAGGACGCCAAAATAAACAGCGAACATTTCGCCGACACCGTATTGATCCTGGAAAATTTGCTGGGACATTGTCAGATACCCCAAAAAAGCGCTGAAAATAAAGCCACCAACCATCGTAAAGCCAAATGCGGCCCGGGTATAGACCACTTCTTTCACGGCACGCCAGATCCTGCGAAGTGAGAAGGGGGCACGCTTTTCAGGTGCCAGTGTTTCATCCTGTCGCACACCAAACCAGAGCAGAGTGGCAAAACCCAGAGCAAAAAGGGTTACGAAGATCATCCGCCACTCAGCAAAAAACAGAATTCCCTGACCGACAGCCGGGGCCAATATCGGCACCAGAATAAAGACTGTCATGACAAGAGAGACAAATCTTGCCATTTCCCGCCCTTCATACTGATCGCGGATAAGGGCAAGGGACACAATACGGGGAGAGGCAACCCCGAGGCCTTGCAAAAACCGGCCGATCAACATTGTGGTGAAATCTTCCGCGAATATCGCCAGCAGGCATCCCACGAGAAAAAGGCCAAAGCCGAAGTAAATCGCGGGTTTTCGGCCGGTACTGTCAGAAATCGGTCCGTAAAAAAGCTGTCCGATTGCGAGGCCAAGAAAAACGGCAGAAACGACATATTGCCGGTCATTCGGGTCGGTGGCCTGAAGGTCTTGGCTGATAGGAAGCAGCGCCGGTAACATGACATCGATTGACAGGGCAACCATTGAAATCATCATCGCGAGCAGGACGACCTGTTCAACAAACCCGAGTTTTGTGGAAGATGAAGTCATGGCCCTATGGAGCTCCTGTTTTTCGGGGACATTCAGGAATAAAGCCATCAGATAGCAGTCCCTATCCGGCCCTGTCCCGATGCTTGGTGAATCGGCTTTATACTATAATCCCTGAGACAGAGAGCAAGTTGTTTATCGTCAAACAAAAAAGCTGATATTTCCGTTTCGCTTGCAACGAATACTGGAGTAAGATTTCGTCATGCTGATTGGGAGATTCCGCATTTCAAAATAAATAATAAGGAAACAGCATGAGCCAACTGGAAAGTAACAGGCCGCTGAGCGGTATGGATGCCTTGCTGGCACGCACGCCCTTTTTTTACGGCTGGGCAGTTGTAGCGATCGTTTTTATCACAATGGGAATCGGGGTGAATGTCCGGACCTCATACTCTTTGCTTTTTCCGGCAATTCTGAATGAATATGGCTGGGATCGTGCGACAACGGCCGCGGCCTTTTCCATTGGGTTTGCGGTTGCGGCTATTCTGGCTCCGGTTGTCGGGAAGCTTCTGGAGTTCATTGCACCAAGGTTTCTTTTATCTATTTCGGCAGTGTCGGTAAGTCTTGGCTTTATCCTCTCTACCTACTCGACGGAGCCTTGGCACTTTTATCTCACACTGGGCGTGCTCATGGTTGGCACCGGAATTGTTCTCACCTATGTGGGGCAGTCAATGTTTCTGCCCAACTGGTTTCAGCGTCGGCGCGGCTTGGCTGTGGGCATTGCTTTTTCGGGTGTCGGGATCGGATCAATCATTCTGATGCCTCTTATACAGGAAACTATTTCCGCAGAAGGATGGCGGGATGCTTGCTGGTTAATGGCTGGGTTGCTATTGGTCATTGTTGTGCCAATGAACTTTTTCCTCCAGCGTAAGGAACCGGCGGATATTGGCCTGTTTCCGGACGGGGATGCCGCGCCGGACAAGGAAATGACGCGCGGTCAGCAAACGGCGGCGGATCCTGTTGTTGACGCGGAATGGGTGAATACGGACTGGACGTTACGCAAAGCCGCCAAAACGGCAACATTCTGGTGGCTGGCGCTGGCGTGCTCAACAGCGCTATATGTCTGGTATGCCGTGCAGATTCATCAAACAAAATATTTGATCGAAATTGGATTTTCGGACATGGAGGCTGCCTCTGCGCTTGGCCTTGTCGGCTTTGCGGGCGTGCTCGGACAGATTTATCTGGGCAGCCTTTCCGATCGCATTGGCCGGGAGTGGGTCTGGTCTCTCTCCACTGCGGGGTTTTTGTTAAGCTGTGTCCTGCTGCTGGTGATGGAGCATGTGCCGAGCGTGACGATGATGTATGCCATGGTGATACTGCAAGGCGGCCTGGGCTATGGGATCGCAACGGTCTTCGGGTCCATGCCCGCAGATCTGTTCCAGGGTCGGGGCTATGGTATCATTTTCGGAACACTTGGTATGCTGGCTCTTGTTGGTGGCGCGTTAGGACCGTGGTTGACCGGGTATTTCTATGATCAGGGCGGGAACTACCATCTGGCCTTTTATGTTATTATCGCCTTGTCGATCTTATCGATCTTGTCTGTCTGGCTTGCCGCGCCCCGCAAACGCAGGTTGGTTGCCGGTCAGGCCCGAAAACGGGCGATGAAGGCAATGCTTAGCTAATCGAATAAATGGAATTTGGATTAAATGATTGAAAAGAGAAAAATTGCTCTGGTTACCGGAGCAGGGGCGGGAATTGGGCGGGCGGTATCACTGACGTTGTTGAAGAACGGATATAGAGTTGTGCTCGCCGGACGTAAACGTCAGACGTTGCAGGAAACGCTGGACCTGGCCGGTGAAAATGCGGGAAACGGTCGCGTGGTGCCGACCGACGTCAGTGATCCGGCTGCTGTCGGCGATCTTTTCGACACGATCCGATCCGAGTTCGGTCGGCTTGACCTACTCTTCAATAATGCCGGAATCGGGGCGCCGCCGGTGCCGCCGGATGAACTCGCAATCGATGTCTGGCAAAATGTCGTCAATACGAATCTGAACGGGTCTTTCTATTGCGCGCGCGCTGCTTTCGGGATGATGCGCAAGCAGACGCCGATGGGGGGGCGGATCATCAACAACGGATCGATTTCCGCGCATGTTCCTCGGCCTTTCAGTATTGCCTATACTTCGACCAAGCATGCGATAACCGGTTTGACCAGATCCCTGTCCCTTGATGGGCGGGCGTTTGATATCGCCTGTGGGCAAATCGACATTGGAAATGCGGAGACACCGATGACGGCCGTCATGAAAAAAGGCGTGCCACAGGCTAATCTGGAAATGGCGCCGGAACCCGTGATGGATGTGGAAAATGTTGCCTCGGCTGTTCTCTATATGGATAGTCTCAGTCTTGAGGCAAATGTCCAGTTCATGACGATTATGGCGACCAAGATGCCGTTTATCGGCCGCGGATAGGGTGGGACTTACAATCCGGATATTGATGCCTATATCTAACCGGTCGTTCCAATATTATGGAGAAGGAAAGTAAGGTTTATTATGTCCACACCACGTACTGTTACCCGTGTCATCCTCTCGACGGAAGCCTCCGATGGGGCTGGCGTAAAGCTGCGTCGGTCAATCGGGACAGGACAGATTTCTGAACTGGATCCGTTTTTGCTGCTTGATAATTTCGGCACGGAAAATCCCGACGACTATATTGCCGGGTTCCCGTCTCATCCGCACCGCGGGTTTGAAACCGTGACATATATGATCGCAGGTCAGATGCGGCACAAGGATTCCACCGGCTCAGAAGGGGTTCTCGGTCCCGGTAGTGTTCAGTGGATGACCGCCGGGCGCGGCATCGTGCATTCGGAAATGCCGGAGCAAAAAGAGGGCCGTATGAGCGGATTCCAGCTTTGGGTGAACCTGCCGGCAAAGGATAAAATGTGTCCGCCGCGCTATCAGAATATTGATCCGGAAGATGTGCCGGAAGTGGATCTCGGCCGTACGCAAATACGTGTGCTGGCGGGAGAAGTTGATGGCCCTGACGGCATCGTCGTGGGGCCTGTAACGGGCGTTGCGACAGATCCGATCTATATCGATGTAGCGCTTTCTCCCGGCGGTAGTTATGTGCATGTGGTCCCTGAAGGGCATACAGCGTTTGCCTATGTCTTCGAAGGGACAGTTGATGTTGGAAGTAAAGCCGTAGACCGGCATCATCTCGCGATCCTTTCGGATGGCGATCATGTCAGTCTGTCGAGTGAGACTGGCGGGCGGGCAATACTGGTTGCCGGGCGCCCTATCGGCGAGCCGGTTGCGCGGTATGGACCGTTCGTGATGAACAGCTTCGAGGAAATTCAGCAGGCTGTTCAGGACTTTCAGACCGGCAACTTCTAAGCCTGCTTGATTGGCGCGGCAAAGCCCGTTAGGATTTTGCCGCGCATAATTGTCACCTTGAGAATGACGAAAAGGACAGCAACCAATGACCGCCGATATCTCCTCGCCGATAACCCTTCCTTGCGGTGTGACCGTAAAAAACCGGATTGCCAAAGCCCCGATGACGGAAGGGCTGGCAGATTCCATGAATCGTGCAACCGAACGTCATGTCAGGCTCTATCGTAAATGGGCGGAAGGCGGGGCTGGTATTCTTGTGACCGGCAACGTACAGGTTGATCGCCGGTTCCTGGAGCGACCGGGAAATGTTGTCATTGATCAGAACGGCGGGCTTGAGGAATTGCGCGCTTTTGCCTCTGCCGGAACGGTCAACAATACGTTGCTTTTCATGCAGATTGGTCATGCCGGGCGACAAACGCCCCGGCGTGTCAATCCGCGCCCTGTCGCGCCATCTGAAATTTCCATGACTTTACCTGACAGTATGTTTGCGGCACCAAGAGCGCTGACGTCCGACGAAGTGGAAGATGTCGTCAAGCGATTTATTCATGTGGCGACGGTTGCAAAGGAAACCGGCTTTTCGGGCGTGCAGATTCACGCAGCGCATGGGTATCTTATTTCTGAATTTCTCTCCCCCCTTGCCAATCAGCGTGAGGATAAATGGGGGGGAAGCCTTGAAAATCGTGCGCGTTTATTGCGTGAAGTGGTGCAGGGAACAAGGGCCGTAGTGGGCAGGGAGTATCCCATCTCCGTCAAGCTGAATTCTTCTGATTTCCAGAAGGGGGGGTTCAGTCATGAAGACTGCCTGCAAGTGGTTAAATGGCTAGAGGAAGATACGGTCGACCTTCTTGAAATTTCCGGTGGGAATTATGAAAATCCGGCCATGATGATCGGCGCGCGCGGTACAGATGAAATTCGGAGCACAACCGTTGCACGGGAAGCCTATTTCATGGGATATGCAAAAAGTATTCGTAACGCAACCGGTATTCCCCTGATGGTAACAGGCGGCTTTCGTAGCCGGAATGCCATGGATGCCGCCCTTGACGAGGGGGACGTGGACATCATCGGTATCGGTCGGCCTCTTTGTGTGGATACAGACGCGCCCAACCAGCTTCTGGCCGGGTCGGATAGCATGGCCATTGCTTATGAACAACAGATCAAGCCTTCTAAGGCTGGCCTTGGCTGGTTCTGCCTGAACATTATTCGAATTGCCGATGGCCTTGAACCGGATAGAAACATGACCGGAGACGCGGCAATGGCCGACTATCTGGAAAATGAAGAAAAAACGGCCTCCGCTCTTGAAGGGCGCGTTATTTAGTAATCAAAATCGGTGGAAATTGATCAGCATCAAGGCGGTTCTATATTAATTAGGTAAGTTGAATATTCCAATTCGTGAGGAGAAGGCATGTTTGACAAACCATCTTTGATAACGCGTATTGCCGTTGGCAAGATCATTGGCCTTATTGTCGGGCTGATCGGCTTTCTTCTGCTGCCCTATATCTGGCCCGAAGGCGGCCTTATGCTGAGGCTCGGTGTGTTGTTCTGGTATATTACCGTAGGCGCATTTATCGGCGTGTTTGGTGTGTTGACTTGGCATCCGGTGCTTCGTCTTCCCATGCCATGGTGGTTCCGGGCTCCCCTTATCGGTGGATGGATGAATTTTGTGCTGACACTTTTTGTCTATGATACGTTTGCGCAAATGATGCTGGATGTGTTCGGTCCGGACTTTCCCCTTTCCTCTCCGTTCTGGTACGTGCTGGAAGGCGCGCTGGTCGGGCTTGTTATGGGCTTCTTCGCAACCAGGCTTGGCGGCCAGGGCAAGGAGACAGTGCCTGAAGCACCATAGATTATATCGGTAGCGGGCGTATATCCTGTCTGTGCGTTACTTCTGCTTGGCAATTTCCCGCTCGACGGTCTCCAGCCGGTCTTTGCCGAAAAACATTTCATCGCCGACAAAGAACATTGGCGCCCCAAAGCAGCCGCGCTCAACGGACGAATTCGTATTGCTGATCAGAGCGTTCTTTATCTCCTGATCTTGCGCGCGCGCCATGATTTTCTCCGCATCAAGGCCTGCGTCGTTCAAGACGTCCTGAATAATGCTGGGATCGTCCATTTGTTTGCCGTCCTCCCACATAGCGGTGAACACAGCATCGATATAACGATCCGTGCACCCTTCTTGCTCTGCGGCCAGGGCGCCGCGCATGATTTGCACGGTGTTGACCGGAAAATTCGGGTTCATGCGGAATTTTGTCAGATTATGGGCTTCAATGAAGCGGTTTGTTTCAAGGCGCATATAATCCATTTTGAGCGGAATCTCCCTGAACTGTTCCATCGGAGATTTGTTGTTGGTCAGTTTGAAGACCCCGCCCAGCAAAATCGGGACATAGGTGAATTTGACGCCTGTGCGCTTTTCTATCTCGGGAATGACAAGATGCGAGAAGTAGCAATTCGGGCTGCCGAAATCATAATGAAACTCTACTTGCGCTGTCATTTTTCTTCCCTTTCTTTGGTTCGGTCAATCCGGGCTGCCTAGTCAATCATACCTTTGTAGCGATGGCGGTAGGGGTTCTCTGTTGACGGCTGACCTGTATTTCCCGATGGGAGATGTAGGTGGCGGCGGCAACGATCACGGCGCCGCCAACCATGACATACGGATCGAGCGGCTCGCCGAATGCGAGCACACCCAGAATAGCCGCCCAGATCAGTTGCAGGAAGCCGAGTGGCTGAGTAACGGTTATCGGCGCAGCTTCGAACGCCCGGGTCAATGTATAATGCGCGCCTGTGGCAACGACGGCGGCGAGGGCAAGCCATGACAACTCTTCCGCTGTCGGATTTCGCCATTGGAGTATGGCGCCGGGCAACAAGGCAACGGTGCATCCAATCGACAACATGCCGACAATCATTGATGAGCCCTGCGTTTCTGTCAGCTTTTTTGCGAGAATGAAGGAAATGGCGAAAAGCGGGGCAGCGAGTAGCTGCGCCATCTGGCCCATATTTACTTCCTGAAATCCGGGACGAAGAATAATCAATGCACCGGCAAAGCCGCAGATGACGCCGGCTATCCGGCGAAATTGAAGCCTTTCGCCCAGAAATATGGCAGCGCCGATTGTCACAAAAATTGGGGCGACATATCCAATCGCCGTTACTTCTGCAATCGGGATGCGGGCCATAGCATAAAACCAGAGAATAACACCGGCCCCATGCACTATCCCCCGGAGGATGTAAAACCCTGTATCACGCTTGCTTGGGATGCCCGGCCAATGCCTGATCACCATGGGAAGGATTAGAAGCGATCCCAGAAAATAGCGGATGAAAGCCGCCTCAACGGCGGGCAGCCCGGATCCCAAATGCCGGATAATAGCAGTCATGCCGACAAAAAGGATGCTCGACAGGACCATCCAGGCAATACCCTGAAGAGTTCTGCTGTTTTGAAGCGCCGCGTAAAGAGGCATGGGCTAAGCTTTTCTTGTTATTATTCCTACGATCGGGTAGATACACGGCCCCAATCGAAACTATATGAATGCTATTCTAAAGCGCAGACAGCCTTTTTGTCACTTTATTTACTGAGAGCTTCTTCCATCAGCAGGTCTGATCAATGATCCATGATGCCCTGATGTGCCTGATCGCCCCATAATTCTTCGATCCGGGCATCACGGCCGCAGGAAAAGCGATAGAACTTATATCGAATTGGATTCTTGTTGTAATAATCCTGATGATAGTCTTCCGCGGGATAAAACTCGGGAGCAGTCCGAATTTCAGTAACAATCGGCTTTTTCAGGATACCTGAGCCGTTGAGTGCAGCCTTGGAGGATTGCGCGGTTTCCTTCTGGGCATCGGTTGTTGCGAATATTGCTGTTTTGTAGCTTTCCCCTCGATCACAAAACTGTCCACCATCGTCCGTTGGATCGACGCTCCGCCAGAAGACATCAAGAATGTCTGAGTAGGATGTCTTGCCGGGGTCAAAGACAATTTTTACGGCTTCGATATGGCCGGTTCCGCCTGCGGAGACGGCTTTATATGTGGGGTTGGGGAGTTCGCCACCAATATAACCGGATGTTGTTGAAATGACGCCCGGTACATGATCGTAATCGGATTCCACGCACCAGAAACAACCGCCGGCCAGAATTGCCGTTTCTTCGGCGGCGTTGGCCCGAGCGGAATTTCCCAAAAGGCTGTAACCCAGTATTGTCACTGCCACGCAGGAATATACGAGAGGGAGTATGTATTCACGCATCCGGAGTTCTCCGTTTCACTGCTTTCACCAATAGCTGAAAACTAGCGATCATCTGCATGAATACCAATGCCTCTCGCGAAAAGTTGATATCACAAGGATGTCAGCTTCTCTGCCTCTCAACGGAACTGCGTCTATTCCTTTAATGCCGAATAAAGGACCTTCGTATTTTATGCTCGCCAGAGATGGCGAAATTTTCAGTCAGCGTATCCCGGAAGCTGCCGGTCGAGCTTGCGTAAAAGAGCCTTCCATGCCATTCCGGATACAGCCGTGAGACCATTCTCTCCCTGACCTGCCGTTACCTTTTTGACAGCGTCAGAAGGATAGTGAAGCTTTTTGCCGCCCGCAAGACTGGCAACCTGCATTTCGCAGGCGCGTTCAAGGAAATACATTCCAAGAAAGGCATCCGCGACGGTTTCGCCAAGGGCAAGGGTGCCGTGGTTCCAGAGCAGCATCAGCTTTTTATTTCCAAGATCCTTCTGAAGGCGCGGTCGTTCATCATGATTGAGGGCAATGCCCTCATATTCGTGATAGGCGAGCTGCTCCCGGATTACCAATGCCGTTTGGTTGAGCGGCATCAGTCCTTCCTCCTGAGTGGCAACGGCGGTACCGGCAGCGGTGTGTAAATGTATGACACAAGCTGCATCATGGCGAACCTCATGAACAGCAGAGTGGATCGTAAAACCCGCCGGATTCACTTTATAGTCGCTCTCTCCGACAATTTCACCATTCATATCGACTTTCACGAGCGAGGAGGCCGTAATTTCATCGAACATCATGCCGTAGGGATTAATGAGGAAATGATTGTCCTGCCCAGGTAGCCGTGCGGAGATGTGAGTGAAGATAAGGTCATCCCAGCCGTACAGGGCGACCAGTCGATAAGCAGCGGCCAGATCGACCCGGATCTGCCATTCTGCTTCGCTGTATTGTTTGCGCGATGACTCTTTTAAGTTTGTTACGCTCATCTTGATCTCCTCTTAGTTGCTCCTCGGCAAGAGTTAGAGTGCAGGAAATCGGACAGCTGCGCTTAAACAAATGCTACGGTTCTTATTTTTCTTATACCAGTATAGCGAAATTTAGACTTTCATGCCAAATCTCTTTCATTATGACGCTGTATAACTCATCGTTAATATTTTTACGGTAACTGTAGCTATGCCATTACAACTGATGAGGGGCTAAATAGGCTTATGTACCAGATGATAAAAAAGGTTACGCAGTTTTTTAATAGGAAAAACAAGGTTGTAGAAGAAAAGGGAGAGGCTTCTTATTCCAGGTTTGGAATTGGACCAAGGCTGATTGCATCCTTTTCGGTTGTAGCGACATTAACCGTAGCGATATCGATTGTGAGCTGGTTCAGCCTGGGAACACTTACATCATCGAAAAAAGAACTGATCGACCAGAAAGTACCGGCGATCACTCTAGCTATGAATCTTGCGAACGAAATAACGACTTTTACGGCTGCGGCTCCGCAACTGAGTAATGCGAAGGGAGAGGCAGAAAGAGCTCAAAGCTATAAAGGAATTACCAACGCCGCCAAGAAAACGAGTGAACAGCTAAAAATATTACAACAGTATATGGTTGGGAATGAGTCGCTTCAGAAAATTGATGATGGCCTAGTTAAAATCCAGAATAATCTTGAGCGTTTGAACGAACAGGTTCAAAGTCGTCTTGAATACGCTGCTTTATTAAACTCAACAGCACCACGGCTTTCCGTAGCGCGTGACATACTGGATACCGGGCTTAATTCCTTTTTGCTTCCGCTGCGTGTTCAGGTTATCGAAAATTCAAATCAATGGGGCGAACTTCTTGAAAGTTCTGTAGATCAGGCACTTACAGGTGTGAAGCCGCGGTTTGATACATCAGAACTGTCTACGAAACCTTCTAAAATTCTGCGTTTTCAGGAAGAAATCTTTACCTTCAAGAGCAGTGGATATCAAATGCTGAGCCTTCTGACAGAAGGATTGCAGGCGGCCGATATCGATGCGGTCAAAGACCTGGAATCAGTGTTTCTTTCTTCCATTTCATCAATGGGAACACCGCTTACCGCGATCGAACAAGAGACATCCAAAGCCCGAACGAAGGAACTGGTCGAGCTTTTTGACGATTTCCTTGCGATGGGTGTGAAAGGTAGCAAAGATGGGTCGGTGAATATTTTCAAAACCCGCATCATGGAGCTTGAGGCGGCAAATGCTGCTCAGGGCATCGTGAGCGAAAGCCGATTTCTCGCCGGGATTCTCGTAAAAAATGTAAACAGTTTTACTGAGGAAGTGCAGGAATCGCTTGCTGTTGCTTCCAAAGAAAGCGAGGCACTCTCCGACAACACGAGAATGGCTTTGATTGTGTGTGCTGTTATAGCTCTGATTGCAACCATTGCTATCGGATGGCTCTATGTACAACGAAATATTATTCGCCGCATGATGCTGCTGGTGGCATCGGCCCAACGGCTCTCCGAGGGGGATTTGACGTCCAGCATATATCGTGACGGTACGGATGAGATCGCCCGCCTCGGGCACGCTCTCGTCGGGTTCCGCGATACAGCAAGAGAGGCGAATGAAGCGCGCCTTGAAGCGGATGAACAACGTAAAATCCGTGAAGAAGAAAAGGCCAGGCAGGAAGAAGCGCAGCGCCAGGCTGAAAAATCTGCTCAGGAAGAACGCGAGCGTGTCGAGCGTGATGTCGCAGAAACGAAGACCAGAGAGCGGAACCAGCTCGCCGATGCTTTTGAAGGCAGCGTAAAACATTTGGTGGAGAAATTCGCCGTAGCCACGGCTGAAATGAGCGAAATGTCTGTATCGATGACAAGCTCGGCGGAAGATACAACACAGCGATCTGCTACAGTTGCGTCTGCGTCGGATCTTGCAACATCCAGCGTGAACTCAGTGGCGGCAGCAACAGAAGAGCTGACGTCTTCCATCAATGAGATCAGCCGACAGGTCAATCAGGCAGCAGGTATCGCCGGGGAAGCAGTGTCCGAGGCTGAGCGGACAAATATCATGGTAACGTCCTTGAATGAGGCAGCTGCCAAGATCGGTGACGTTGTGGGGCTCATCAACGACATAGCGGGACAAACCAACCTGTTGGCCCTGAATGCTACGATAGAAGCGGCGCGTGCTGGCGATGCAGGCAAGGGCTTTGCAGTTGTCGCGAGCGAAGTGAAAAATCTTGCTGCTCAGACGGCTAAGGCAACGGAAGAAATCACTGAACAGATCAGAGCCGTTCAGGAAGAAACCGGAAATGCGGTTGGAGCAATCGGAGGTATTACAACCACGATTAGCAAAATCAACGAAATTGCGACCTCGATTTCCGCTGCAGTAGAAGAGCAGGGCGCTGCAACCGGTGAAATAAGCAGGAGCGTTCAACAGGCTGCGGAAGGATCTCAGGAAGTATCCCAGAATATCAGTTCCGTCAGAGACGCGGCGGAATCGACTGGCAAAACAGCGCTTCAGGTGCAGGAAGTCTCCAATGATATGGCGAAAGAGGTTTCTGATCTCGATCGGGAAGTTGAGAATTTCCTGACGCAGATTCGCGCCAGCTAACTTCATTGATGCACATTGAAGGCAGCGCTATTCGGTAAAATTCGCCGAATTAAGCGCTGCCTTTTTCTTTCCATAAAAACACCTCTATAGATAGATTTCTAATATAACAATTACTAAAATTCTTCCTTACCCTCTAGAAACAATATATTTTTTTGCTAGCCAAAAGGAAAATATTGAGGCACAGTCTGACTGCAAAAATAACGAATAACGTTTTAACTGGGAGGTGGACGCTTAGGCGTCCGGAAGCGTATTCATAATGAGATTGAAGATGCATCTGGGAGCTTGTGCAGCCATTAGTTATGAGTGAACAAAAATACTGATAGTATAGCGTCTGCGGACGTTCAAGCGACAGACACGTTGCTCAGTGTCAAGGATGTCAGCGTTCATTTTGGCGGGATCGTCGCTTTGGATGGTGTCTCCTTCGACATACCCTCCGGACAGATTGTCGGCCTCATAGGTCCGAACGGCGCCGGAAAGACCACCTTGTTCAATTGCATCAGCCGACTTTATGACGTCAATGGCGGAGATATCCTGTTTCGCGGGCAATCCATCCTGAAAAGTCCTGTGCATAAGATGAGTTCAATCGGCATTGGGCGGACCTTCCAGAATCTGGCTCTCTTCACCAACCTGACCGTTTTGGACAACATTATGATTGGCGGTCATTCGAAGGGGAAATCAGACTATTTAAGCAATGCGCTGCATTTGCCCTGGATCAAGAGAGAAGAGAAGGAACTGCGCCGTGAAGCGCTAGAGATTCTTCGCTTTATGGAACTTGAAGATACGGCACTGCAACGTATCGGCGATCTTCCGTTCGGGGTTCAGAAGCGTCTTGAAATTGCCCGTGCGCTCTTAAGCCATCCCAAATTGCTGTTGATGGATGAACCGGCAGGTGGTCTCAATCACAATGAGTTGTCTCTGCTGGTCAATACAATACGGCGAATTCGCGATGAGTTCGGAACAACAGTCCTGCTCGTCGAGCATCACATGGGACTGGTGATGGAAGTGTCGGAGAAGGTCGTTGCGCTCAGCTTTGGCCGTAAACTGGCGGAAGGCCCGCCTTCTGCAATCCAACAGCATCCTGATGTCATTGAAGCGTATTTGGGGACGGGCAAAAAATGAGTCATTTACTTGAAGTAAAAGGGCTTGAAGCATCCTACGGCCCGACCAAAGCCTTGCATGGGCTGGATTTTAGTCTGGATAAGGGAGGAGTGACCACGATTCTTGGCGCAAACGGCGCCGGTAAAACGACGACATTGCGTGCCATCAGTGGAATGGTTACCCGCAAGGGGCAAATTAATCTCAGTGGCACGGAACTTGGATCCTTGAGTACCGCAGATATTACACGCAAAGGTGTTGCACATGTCCCCGAGGGACGCGGTACCTTCGTTCGCATGTCGGCGGAAGATAATCTGCGGCTCGGTGCCTATAGCCGTAACGATAAGGCCGCTATCGCAGAAGATATAGAGCGGGTTTACAATTATTTCCCGATTCTAAAACAGCGCCGCAATCAGCAAGCCGGAACCTTGAGTGGCGGTGAAGCGCAAATGTTGGCCGTTGGCCGGGCATTGATGTTGCGGCCGATATTGCTTCTGTTGGATGAACCATCCTTTGGTCTGGCACCACTTATTGTGCAGGAACTGTTCGATATCCTGAAACGGATCAATGCTGAAGAGGGCGTTAGCATGTTGCTGGTTGAGCAAAATGCGGCGCTCGCATTGGAGCTGGCGGATCATGCCTACTTGCTGGAGACGGGAAATATTGTCATTTCCGGCACCTCACAATCGATTATTGAAAATGAGACCGTTCGCCGGTCCTACTTAGGGTATTAGGAAAAATTCCATGGATCTTTTTCTTCAGCAAATACTGACAGGTATCGCGAACGGTGCAATTTATGCTTGCCTGGCTCTCGCGGTTGTCATGATTTACCAAGCGATCGACCATTTTAACTTTGCACAAGGCGAAATGGCGATGTTCAGCACCTATATCTGCTGGGCGATGATCGCGGGCGGCCTGCCCTATTGGGTGGCGTTTTTCGCGACAATTGTTATTTCTTTCATCGGCGGGCTTGCGATTGAGCGGATCATCTTTAAGCCACTCCATAGCGCTCCGGTCCTCAGCCATATTGTTGTATTTATCGGCCTCGTTGCCATCTTCAATAGCCTGGCTGGCGCCATCTGGGATCATAACATCAAGACATTCCCCTCACCATTTCCGGATGGCTCTTTTGGCGGTCTGATCGGACTGCATGAAGTGGGTATGTTCTTTGTGACATTGCTTTTGCTGTTGGCGATATTTTGCTTCTTCCGGTTTACACGGGTGGGAATGGCGATGCAGGCAGCAGCGGCAAATCCTGCATCTGCCGGGCTGGTTGGCATCCGTGTCGGCTGGATGTTGGCGTTGGGCTGGGGCCTGGCGGCGGCTATAGGCGCTGTCGCCGGTATGATGATTGCGCCGATTGTCTTCCTGGAACCAAATATGATGCTGGGTATTCTTCTATACGGATTTGCTGCGGCGATCGTTGGCGGGATATCAAGTCCAGGGGGCGCCGTTGCCGGCGGTTTCCTGGTTGGTATCATCGAGAATATGGCCGGGACATATATTCCGGCAATTGGCAGTGAATTGAAACTGACGGTCGCGCTTGTGCTGATCGTTACGGTGCTATTGTTCAAGCCGAATGGACTATTCGGTAAAACTATTGTGACCAGGGTGTAGCGGTATGGCAACGGATGTAGAAACGCGTGTAGATCCAAGACTGACAGTCGGCGCAAAAATGCCCTATAAATGGGTGGCTTTGTTTATAATCATCGGTGCAGCTTTGCCTTTTTTCCTGGAAGGTTATGCGACATTCCAGGGCACGTTGATCATGATATACGCGATCGCGATATTAGGGCTCAACCTGCTGACAGGCTTCAATGGGCAGTTCTCGCTCGGCCACAGCGCCTTTTATGCGGTTGGGGCATATACGGCGGCAATACTTGTTTATCATCTGGATTGGCCGGTATATGTGACCATTCCTTTTGGCGGTATTGTTTGCTTTGTCGCCGGGTTCCTTTTCGGATTGCCAGCACTTAGACTGGAAGGACTATATCTTGCTCTGGCGACTTTTGCGCTCGGCGTTTCCGTCCCCCAGATTTTGAAGTCATCCCATCTGGAAGGGCTGACAGGCGGTGTCCAGGGTCTGGATATTTTCCGGCCAAAGGTTCCATCGTTTCTGGCTGACAACTTCGGTCTGACAATGGACCAGTGGTGGTACATCATTGCTTTCGTGATCATGCTGTTTATGTTTTGGATTGCCTGGAACCTTATCAATAGCCGTACGGGGCGTGCCATGATGGCAATTCGGGATAACCCCATTGCAGCCAGGTCTATGGGCATTAATGCCTCTTTGTATAAATCCCTGACCTTTGGGGTTAGTGCATTTTACACCGGTATTGCCGGGGCACTGGCCGCGATCGTCATTGAGTTTGTTGCGCCAGATAGCTTCACTTTCCAACTCTCTATCCTGCTGTTTATCGGCATGGTCGTTGGTGGAACGGGATCTATTTGGGGCGCCGTTTTCGGCGGGTTTTTCATATTGACAGTTCCAAATTTTGCAGAAGAAATCTCTACGGGCCTTTCCTATGCAATTTTTGGCGTTATTCTCATACTTGTCATATATGTAATGCCCTCCGGGTTTGCCGGTTTGGTAAACCTGCTGAGAATACGAGTAAAGAAGATGTTTTAAACGGATCAGTTGAATACGTGGAAAAAACTCGTATCATTGATATGATAATTAATAACAGGAGGAACTAATGTATAATGGGAGAAAATTAACATTCGGCCTTGCCGCCATTGCCGCAATGGGAATGGTCGCAACATCGGCATTTGCCGACAAAATGTACGGGCCAGGTGTAACGGATGACTCTATCAAGCTTGGAAACACCATGCCGTATAGTGGTCCGGCCGCCGCGTATGGTCAGATTGGTAAATCGACCGCTGCCTATTTCGACAAGATCAATAAGGAAAACGGCGGTGTGAATGGCCGCAAGATCGAATTTATTTCGCTGGATGACGGCTATAGCCCGCCAAAAACCAAGGAGCAGGTTCGCAAGCTTATTGAACAGGACGAAGTCCTGCTCATTTTCGAAAGCCTGGGGACACCAACAAACTCAGCTATTCATAACTATATGAATCAGAAGGAAATTCCGCAGCTGTTCGTTGCCACCGGTGCGACAAAATGGGGCGATCCTGAAAATTTCCCATGGACGATGGGTTGGCAGCCAAGCTATCAGACAGAAGGTAAGTTGTTTGGGGCTTATATTACTGAAAATGTGACAGATCCGAAAGTAGCCATTCTTTATCAAAACGATGACTATGGTAAGGACTATGTTCATGGACTGAGAGAATATCTGGGTGACAAGGCTGATTCTATTATCGTTGCGGAAGAAAGCTACGAAGTTACGGATCCGACGATCAACTCACAGATGATCAAGCTCAAAGACAGCGGCGCAAACGTCTTTTTCAACGTTACAACGCCAAAGTTCGCGGCGCAGGCCATAAAGAAATTCCGTGAGCTGAACTGGGACGCTGTTTTCCTGAATAACTCCGTCTCTAACTCCGTTGGCTCTGTTTACAAGCCAGCAGGTCTTGATAATTCAAAAGGCGTCATTTCGCTGATGTACTATATGGACATTACCGATCCGGCGAACTTTGAATCAGAGGCCTATAAAAAATGGTCAAAGTTTATGGATGAGTACTACCCGGATGGTGACAAGACTAGTGCGTTTACGGCCTATGGATATTTGGTCGGTCAGACCATGGAGCAGGTGCTGAAACAGGCTGGTGACAATCTGACGCGTGAGAACGTTATGAAAGAAGCCGCTAATCTAGATCTGGATCTGGATATGATGCTGCCAGGAATTAAAATCCAGACCAGCCCGACTGACTTCTTCCCGATTGAGGCGATGATGCCAGTTGAATTTACTGGTGAGAAGTTTAATGCTCTGGGCAAGGTTGTATCTGTAAACTAATCAGATAATTAACTTGAATAATACAGGGCAGAGGATTATATCCCCTGCCCTTTTCTATGACTATTTGTGTGGACTGAGGACGACCCGGCCCTTTATCTTACCGGCTTGCAGGTCTGTCAGAGCGCTATTGGCGTCATCCAAGGGTCGGATTTCGTATGGTATTGGAGCGATTTTCCCTGCCCGCACGAGTGCCATCATTTCATGCATTTCCTCAAGAGAACCCACATAGGACCCTTGTATCGTCCGCATCATCAGCGGCAGCATGGCAATCGACAGCGGCATTGAATCCCCAAAGAGGCCAACGGTTACCATATGACCGCCTTTTCTCAAACCATTAAATCCGAAAAGCGCCGTAGCGGGGGCACCGACAAAATCGATGGCGCCCGCCGCACCGCCTTTCGTGATCTCCTGAAGTTTGGCAAGCGCCGCATCAGGATCACTGTTATCGATGGTTTCATGCGCGCCGGACTGGCGGGCGACAGCGCGCTTCGTATCGTCAATGTCCGCCACAATTATTTTCGCCCTGACGACACTGGAGGCGAAATGAACCGCCGACAACCCGACGCCGCCGGCGCCAATAATGACAAGGTGGTCATTCTCGCTCAGGTGAGAGAGCTTCTTAAGGGCACTGTAGGCGGTTAGGCCGGAGCAGGCATAGGTACAGGCAAGTTCGGTGGGAACACCATCATAGGGGATGAGATATTTTGGATGTGGCGCAATTACTTCATCCGCATATCCGCCGTTATAGCGGGTGCCGACGGTTTGCGGGGCCATGCAGAGAAGCTCATCACCTGCCTGACAGACATTGCATTTACCGCAACCGATCCAGGGAAAGACAATGCGTTTGTCACCGATTTCCACACCTTCCGCATCCGGGCCAAGCGCCGCCACTTCTCCGACCACTTCATGTCCCAGGGTGAAGGGGAGCGACATGCGTTGCAAGAGGTCCATCTTCTGCCCTCCGCCAAGATCGAAGAACCCTTCCCAGATATGAAGGTCACTATGGCAGACGCCACAGGCAGAGACTTTCAGCAAAACTTGCGTGCCTGTTGGCTCAGGTGTCGGGTAATCACGAGCCTGTAACGGCTCTCCAAACTGGATTATTTGTTGGCAATGCATTTTCTACTCTCCCTATTGTTCTTATTAGTTTCTCCATTCTAAATGGTAGCGGTTATTTATTGCTTGGGCTAGACGTTACATTTCCAGCTTTGGCAGGATCGAAAACTGGAAACCGCCCATGTCATGTATACTTTTGACCGTCGGAATTTCATGAACTGAACAGATCAGAGATCAACCCGCTCTTCGTTGACAGTATTACGTTTTTCCATATTGAAGCGCCCGGCATAGATAGGCCGCTCTCCGGTGGTCGGGCCGGGGTACTGCACTATTAGAATATCCCCGCCAGTCTCGGTTTTAAACTCGCCTTCAAAATGCGGATCAGGATGAAACAGCATCGATCCGGGAGTGCATTTCTCGCCGTCGATAATGAATTCCCCTTCCATAATATACCAGACCTGCGCAAAACCATGATAATGCTCGGGATGATATGCGCCAGGCTCCAAACGAAGTATGCCAGCATTTGGCTCGGTTGGCCGATCAGGGTTCGGATGAAAGACCATCTTACCGGTTTCTCCCGGCCAGCGAATGGTTTCCCAATCCAGATCATCAAGATGGCGAACGACATAAGGTAAATGGTCTTTGCGGGACGCTTCTCGCTTTGTATTCAGTAAAGCGTTCTGTTCAGCTGTATCCGAGATTTCCTTGCTCATCGATTGCCTCTCTTTCTTATCAAGTTAAATTTATGCCTTGGAGCTATGGGACGCCATTAGCTGCCACCAATCTGGTGATTTATGCACTTCAGAGGATTTCGTAACTGTCATCAGGACATGTGCTTCGCCACTTCCGGCGTTTTCGGCACGATGAGGCTGTTCAGAGTCGATAAATATTGCGTCACCAGAGCACAACAGATGCCGTTCCTCACCGACAAAGAACAGAATTTCTCCGGAGACCACATAGCAACATTCCTGGCCTGTGTGCGATACGAAAGCTTCCATTTTATTCTGCATGGGGAAAATCAGGTAGAACACTTCCAAGTGATCTTGCGGGGCGCCTCCACCCAGGTGATGCCATCGATATCCGCTGCTATCAATTTCCAGCGGAAGATTATCCTTGGCGCGGTGAACCGATACCCTTGTCTTCTGCGCCCCTGCATCTTCATCGAACAAGCCCTGAAGGCTTAACCCTAAAACATCAGTAAGCTGAATGAGGTTGGCAATAGAGGCGGATGAAAGGCCTCTCTCCAGTTTCGAAAGAAAGCTTTCTGAAAGGTCTGAACGCTTGGCAATATCGGATAGTGTTTGTCCGGCGCTGATACGGGCTGCGCGAAGCCGTTTGCCGATTTCAGCAGTTTTGACGGCTATCTTGTCCATATTTTCTCCTAATATTAGGTTATGAAAAATTTCATATGAGTCAATATAAATTTCATATTAGGAAATATTTTAGTGAAGGGTATACCGACTCATGAGATTGAATTTGGCGGGCTTCGGGAATGCCGGGTTGCCAAAGGGCAGTCGTTCCGGATCCAATTTGATATTTATTATGAGGGATCGATAGGGGTGTTTTGTCTACAAGAGAAGGAGCCGTCAGATCAACCTGACTTCAGGATTGCAGGCGATTTTCGTATATGTAACGCCCGTCGCGAAGTTCCGAGAAAAACTCTTTCACAGCCGGGTGCGAAACGGGCTTCCCGCTATCATCGATCAGCAAATTTTGCTCTGAGACATAAGCCTCATATGTTGTTTGCGCATTCTCCGCGAACAGGTGGTAATATGGCTGATCTTTCTTTGGGCGCACTTCTTCCGGAATGGATTGCCACCATTCTTCGCTGTTGCTGAATGTGGGGTCCACATCGTAAATCACACCACGAAACGGGTATACCCGGTGCTTCACGATTTGCCCGATCGAAAATTTGGCGGCTCTGACATTTGAATCTTTGTCCATAGGCCGCCATCATAATGTAGTTTGATCCTCGGGCAAGACTTGAAAGCAGAGATTTGCGGCCAGTCAACATATATAAAGCGAAGGCTTCCTATACGATCTTGTTCTTTTTGTCGCCCCAGTAACGATCCCGGAGCAATCGCTTATAAAGTTTGCCCGTTGGCAAACGGGGTAACTGTTCCGCAAAATCAAAGGAACGGGGACATTTTTGAGGAGAGAGATGCTCATGACAAAACTCAGAGAGCTCTGCGGTGAATTCCTCCCCGGGGTTGATCCCTGGCATCGGCTGGATAACAGCCTTTACTTCTTCACCGAAGTCTTCATTCGGGACACCAAAAACCGCGGCATCGGCCACCTTCGGATGGGTGATAAGTAAATTCTCGCATTCCTGCGGGTAAATATTCACACCACCTGACACAATCATGAAAGTTGCACGATCGGTCAGGTAAAGAAATCCATCCTCATCACTATATCCCATATCACCGACCGTGCTCATGGTGCCATCCGGCGAAAGCGATTCTTTTGTACGCTCAGGATCATTGAAATATTCAAATTCGGTTGCTGTCTTGAACCAGACTGTGCCGGATTTTCCCATTGGGCAGGGGTTCATTTCTTCATCAAGAATATGCAAATTTCCCAAGAGCACTTTTCCGACAGAACCCGGATGGGTAAGCCATTCCTCGCTGTTACAGGCGGTGAAACCCAGACCTTCAGTGGCACCATAGTACTCGTGAATAATCGGGCCCCACCAGTCAATCATGTCTTTCTTGACCTGCACCGGACAGGGAGCAGCGGCATGAATTGCGACTTCCAACGAGGAGGTATCTGCGCGCTTACGAACCTCCTCGGGTAATTTCAACATACGTGAAAACATGGTGGGGACAAGCTGACTGTGGGTCACCTTATACTTTGAAACCAAGTTCAGATATTTCTCCGGATCGAAACGCTCCATGATGATGACTGTACCGCCAAAACGGATTGTGAAATTGACGGCGGCTTGCGGCGCGGAATGATAAAGGGGCGCCGGGGACAGATAAATCATATCTTCCCGATACTGCCAAAGCTTCTGCAGAAAGATATACAGCGGGATCTGGTCCAGCGGATGATTGTCCGGCATAGGGCGCAGGATGCCTTTCGGCTGCCCGGTCGTACCTGATGAGTAAAGCATTGATAGGCCAAGCTTTTCATTCTCAAGCGGTATTGTTGGGCAGTCTGCGGTTGCTTCCTGAAGATTGATGAACTGATCGTCGGTTTCTCCATCAACAACGATGCTTAATTTCACGTTCGGGCATGATTTCAACGCTTCTTTCGCGACGGATCGTTTCGCATCAGACGTGATGAGAATCTTTGATTCACTGTTGTTGATGATGTAGGCCAGTTCTTCTGCCGTGAGATAGGAATTTATGCAGGTATAGTAGAGGCCCGTTCGTTCTCCCGAACCACAGCTTTCAAGATACCAAGCATTGTTTTCCATAAAAATTGCGTAGTGGTCGCGCTGCTGCAGCCCTTGTTGCAGCATGAAATGGGCGAGCTTATTCGTTCTTGCTTCATAGTCGCGATATGTAACGATGTCACCTGAAGACGCCATGATAAATGCCGGTCGATCAGGGTTTTCCAGTGCATATTTCCCCGGATACATAATATTACCCTCCCTTTTTTGTTATCCCTGTTTTTTCGGGAACTTTTAAAAAAGGATATGTGTCGCAGGATGTTGCTGCAACAATTTTTCAAGTCATAGTGAGTTAGTTATTAACGCCTTCACTTTCTTTTTACAAAATTCTGCATAGAATTGGATTCTTGTGCTAGGCAGTTTTGGCATAATACAGTCTAGAAGAAGTCCGCTTATTTCAACCGGTGATACCTGTTAGTACAAACTGACATTTTGAGAAGAAGACAGGATAATGATTCCGTTTAATAGACCTTATCTTACAGGTAATGAAGTTGACTATATTCAACGGTCGATGCTGGCCGGCCATGTGGCTGGTGATGGCAATTTCTCCAAGGACTGCCATCGGTGGCTGGAAAAGAATACCGGTGTAACCAAGGCATTGCTGACGCATTCCTGCACGGGTGCATTGGATATCGCGGCCCTCCTGTCTGGTGTTAAGCAAGGCGATGAAGTTATTCTTCCGTCCTTTACTTTTGTTTCGACGGCGAACGCATTCGTTCTCTGCGGGGCGACGCCCGTGTTTGTCGATATACGGCCAGATACACAGAATATCGATGAAAAGCTTATCGAAGATGCGATCACAGAGCGCACCAAGGCGATCGTTCCGGTGCATTATGCGGGTGTGGGCTGTGAGATGGATGTCATTATGGACATTGCAAAACGCCATGACCTGCTGGTCATTGAAGATGCAGCTCAAGGGGTCATGTCAACCTACAAGGGGCGTCCACTTGGGGCTATTGGTGACATGGGCGCCTTCTCCTTTCATGAAACGAAAAATATCATCGCGGGCGAGGGCGGAGCCCTGTTGCTGCGGGATAAAACATTTGTTGAAAGAGCAGAAATTATCAGGGAGAAGGGCACCAATCGACAGCAGTTTTTCCGCGGTCAGGTCGATAAATATACGTGGAGCGATATCGGTTCCTCCTATCTGCCCAGCGATATGAATGCGGCCTTTTTAATGGCGCAACTCGACCAGGCGGAGAAGATCACGGAGGCACGCCTTAAAATCTGGAACCGGTATTATGACGCGTTGAAAATTCTTGAAGATAAAGGCCTGGCCCGACTGCCCAAGATTCCGCAGGAATGCGCGCATAATGGGCATATGTTTTATCTTCTGCTGCCGGATCTGGAGAGCCGGACAGATTTCATCACGTTCCTGAAGGAAAGTGATATTCACGCCTATTTTCATTATGTTCCTTTGCATAGCTCGCCAAAGGGTCTGTTATCCAGCAGAGTACATGGAGATTTGAAAAATACGGTTGAAACCGCAGAGAGATTGGTCAGGCTTCCGCTTTTTGGGGACTTGTCGGTGGAAGATCAGAACCTGGTCATTTCGAAAATTCTGTCTTATTTCGGCGTATAAAATGAGCTATTGAGTGCGTCTTGAATCCGTCCGATTATACTTAAACGTCGATTTTCAGCTTCTGGAGTATCACGCGTTCAGGCGAACGTCTTCTTGTTGTGCCTGCATCCAGTTATCAAGGTCAGAGAGTTGATTGCTCGTCATCCCGATACCCAATTTACTCCGCCGCCAGACGATGTCATCGGCACATTGCGCCCACTCCTCAGTCATCAGATACCGGACTTCCTTTTCGAAAAGTCCGTTGCCAAAATCGCGGCCCAGATCGCTTTCGGAAGTGGCATTCCCTAAAACGTTATATATCTGCGTTCCATAGGCGCGGAGCAGACGGACTGCCTGATGGGTATCAAGGAACGGATATTTTTTCTGGACCAGTGTGAGAATATCTGAGAAACCCTCCATTGGAAAATCACCCCCCGGAAGCGGCGCTTCCGCTGTCCAGGGGGCCTTCTTGGCGCCAAGTTTTTCTTCCACTTTTTCAAGAACGGCTTCTGCCAGCCTGCGGTAGGTCGTAATTTTTCCGCCGAAGATGTTCAGGAGCAAGGCGCTCTCCGTATCCGATTGCCATCTCAGGACATAATCACGCGTCGCCTCCTGGGCCTTGCTGGCTCCGTCATCGACAAGCGGGCGTACCGCGGAATAGGTCCAGACGACGTCAGAGTTTTTCACCGGATTCTTCAGATATTCACTGGCGGCATCGCATAGATATGAAATCTCCGACTCGCTGATGGTCACCTTACCCGGATCACCATTGTAATCCCTGTCAGTCGTACCGATCAGGGTGTAGTCCTGCTCATAGGGGATGACGAAGATAATACGCTCATCCTCATTCTGAAATATATAGCATTCGTCATGTTCGTAGAGTTTGGGAACAACGATATGACTACCTTGAACAAGGCGGACATTATGGGACGTATTGTTATGTGTCGTTGCGTCAATGACATCGTCAACCCACGGGCCTGCAGCGTTAATAATCATCCGGGCCGTTCTGGTTTTCGTTTTCCCTGCCTGACCATCTTCTGTTGTTACGTACCAAAGACCATCTTTCTCCTCTGCCGAGATGCATTTTGTTCGCGGTTCGATAACCGCGCCATGGGCAGCGGCGTCCATCGCGTTAAGCACCACCAGGCGGGAGTCATCTACCCAGCAGTCCGAGTACTCGAAGCCCTTTGAAAATTCTTCTTTCAGTGACTTTCCCGGAATTGCCTTTCTAAGGTCGAGCGTTTTTGTCGGAGGGAGTTTCTTGCGTCCGCCAAGGTGATCATAAAGGAAGAGGCCGAAGCGCAGCAGCCAGGCGGGGCGCAAGCCTTTATGATGTGGAAGCACAAAACGCAGCGGCCAGATAATATGTGGTGCATTTGACCAAAGCACCTCACGCTCAGAGAGCGCCTTCTGAACCAGGCGAAACTCGTAATGCTCAAGATAGCGAAGACCACCATGAACGAGCTTTGTCGACCCGGAAGATGTGCCGCTCGCGAGATCATTCATTTCGCAAAGAGCGACGGAATAGCCACGACCTGCCGCATCACGTGCAAGGCCGCATCCGTTTATACCTCCACCAATAACAAACAGGTCAAATTCCGCGGTCATCAAGCCCCGCTTTCCTGAAATGCGAATTCACTGAATTATCGATCATAACGAAGAGTAATAAGCTATATATGAAAACAAAAAGAAAATAAAACGAAAATATCGCTTGTAAGACTCATTTCTGATTTATGAAGGATCAAGGGGCGACTTCGATTACCCGGACATCGCCCTCAGCGCAGATTTGGCGGATGGACGGTTCAGTAACGCGATCGGTAATCAGTGTGTCCACCTGAGCGATCCGGGCGATTTTCACCGGTGCACGGCGGGCATATTTCGTCGAATCAGCAACAAGGATTACATGGCGCGCGTTCGCTATGATAGCCTGGGCAACCTTGACCTCACGAAAATCAAAATCGAGGAGGGAGCCGTCGGGATCAATGGCAGAGGCGCCGATGACGGCATAATCAACACGAAACTGGTTGATGAAATCAATGGCGGCCTCACCGACAATGCCGCCATCTGAATGACGGACAACACCGCCGGCGATAGCGACTTCGATTGACGGATAAAGTCGTAAGTTATTTGCGACATTAATATTATTTGTAACGACCATCAGGCCTTTGTGATTGACCAGGCTGTGTCCTACCGCTTCCGTTGTTGTGCCGATATTGATGAAAAGGGAGGAATGATCCGGGATGATTTTGGCAGTTTCCTCTCCGATGGCGGCTTTTTCCGCGGCCGCTATCTGCCGCCTCGCTTCATACTCCACATTCTCATTCGCTTCCGGAAAGAGGGCGCCGCCATGGAAGCGAACAAGCACCCGATTGGCACAGAGGCTGTTCAGATCCATCCGGATCGTTTGTGGCGTGATATCGAAATGCGCGGCCAGGTCATCTACCTGCACTCGTCCACGCGACTTGGCGATTTCAACAATTTCTGCCTGGCGCTCGGTCAGATGCATGAAAGGTTCCCCCGTTTTTTGAGTGAGTATACTGTCTATATCGCGTCAATACGAAAGAAAACTGAAAAGATGCCTCTGGAGATGAATTTGGAACTCTTCAGGAAGATTCTGGTAATAACATCTGCCATGCCTTACTACTTCCTTGTGAAATGCGCGCAAGCGGAATAAAAAACGACGCAAACAGGGAGTCTGAGGAACATCTGGTTCCGATACATTGCAGACAGAATGAACGATATAATTGAAGGGCTGCAATCGGCTGTCGGGCTTATTATACACCTGGATCATGACCTCATTGAAATTTCACTGAGATCTTTGCAGGTGACAATTTCTGCCGTTCTTATCGCCGCAGCGATTGGTCTGCCGTTTGGGGCCTGGTTATCTGTAACGCGGTTTCGATACCGGCGTCTCGCCGTTGCACTGTTGAATGCGCTGATGGGACTTCCCCCGGTTGTTGTCGGGCTGGTGGTCTATATCCTTTTGTCGCGATCCGGCCCGTTCGGTGTTCTCAACCTCCTGTTCACTCCGACGGCCATGATCATCGCGCAGGTGATCATCGTGACACCGATTATTGCGTCGATCTCACATCAGTCCATGCGGGAGCTCTGGTTTCTGTATCATGACCTTCTTATCTCCGTGAAGACCACCAAGTGGCAGCGGATGAAGGCTTTGCTTTGGGACGGGCGGCGTGGATTGTTGACGGCAACATTGACGGGGTTTGGCCGCGGCATTGGCGAGATCGGCGCCATCATGATCGTCGGCGGAAATATTGATCATCTGACCCGTGTGTTGACCACGGCCATTGCTCTTGAGGTGGGCAAGGGGAACTTTCCGCTTGCGCTTGGCCTCGGCATTGTCCTGATAACCATAGCGATACTGATTAATCTGGCGATTCATACTTTGTCGAGAACAGAACGCGAGGGGACATGGTAGCGTCAATCCTTCCCGTGTCCCTGCAAAATGTGTCCGTGCGCAAGGGCGGGAAGCCGATCCTCGGCCCGCTCGATCTTCATATCGGAGAAACCGGCTGCAGTATTGTCATTGGACCGAATGGGGCAGGGAAGACAACTCTGCTGCGTCTGATGCATGGTCTGGAACAGGCGAGTTCCGGCAGCGTCAAATGGTCCGTCAGGAAAAGTGATGCCTACGCTCGCCAGTCTTTCGTATTCCAGACACCTGTAATGCTGCGTCGGTCTGTTATCGAAAATATCGCTTATCCGCTTTATGTTCGCGGTGTTGGTCATCGAACGGCACGGGCTACAGCAGAAGACTGGACCGCAAAAGTCGGTCTGGAATACGCGGCTCACCGGAACGCGCTTGTTCTCTCCGGGGGAGAGAAGCAAAAACTGGCAATGGCAAGGGCGTTAATCACGGCGCCGGATATCCTGTTTCTTGATGAGCCAACTACAAATCTTGATGGCGCGTCGACCCAGGAGATCGAGGCGCTGATCCGGGTGGCGACTGAAGAAGGGACGCGCATTGTGATGGCGACCCATGACTTCGGGCAGGCAAGCCGACTCGCATCGGAAATATTGTTCATGTATCACGGCGCAATCCACGAGCGCGCCGCCGTCAGTGACTTTTTTGACGGACCCAAAACCAAGGAAGCAACAACTTTTATCAGAGGAGATCTATTGATATGAAATTCCGATCTTTCTTAACGGCATTGGCCATCTGGTTGATGACGGCGACAGTGACGATGGCCGACGAGATGAAAATGGCAGTCACGACCTCTTTTCATAATTCCGGCCTGTCGGATATTCTGGTTCCCGAGATCAAGAAGGACCTCGGAATTGACGTGCATCTCCTGATCGTTGGAACAGGCCAGGCCTTGAAATTGGGGCGGGCAGGTGACGTTGATGCCATTCTGGTACATTCCCGCAAAGCCGAGGAGGAATTCGTGGCGCAGGGGTTTGGTACGCACCGCCGGGAGGTCATGTATAATGACTTTATCCTTATCGGCCCAAAAACCGATGAGGCAGGCATTCAGGACGCGAAAACGGCAGCCGACGCTTTGGCCGCTATTGCAGAGAAAGGCGGCGTATTTGTCAGCCGCGGGGATGATAGTGGTACTCACCGGAAAGAGCTGGCACTCTGGAAATCGGCTGGCCTTGACCCTGAAAAAGACGGAGGGCAGTGGTATCGTGCCAGTGGTTCCGGCATGGGTGCCACACTCAACACAGCAAGTGCAATGAACGGATATGTCTTCGCGGACCGTGCGAGCTGGCTGAATTTCAAGAATAAGGGGGAGTTGGAACTGCTGTTTTCCGGTGATCCGGTGCTGTTCAATCAATATGCATATTTGCCGGTAAATCCGGAAAAACATCCTCATGTCAAAAAGGAGCTGGCCATGAAGCTTGAAAAATGGCTGGTCAGCCCGAAGGCTCAGAAGATGATCGGAGAGTATGAAATCGCTGGCCAGCAGCTTTTCGTTCCGAATGCCGGAACACTTGATAGCGACAGCTAGATCTTCAGGGTATGGGCGATCAATTCCAGATGGTCCTGTCCATAGAACATGTCGCCATCAATGAAATATGTGGGGGAGCCAAAAGCCGACCGGCGGATGGCTTCCTCCGTATTCGCATCATAGAGTGCACGCACTTCATCGGATAGCGCGGCGGAAAGAAGCGGAGCTGGATCAATCCCGGCCCGTGCGCATATTTCTTTCAGATCCTCTTGGTTATCCAGATCAAAATCATCGACCCAATGGGCGTGCAACATTTCCAGCGACAGCGTATCTATATTCAAACCCTGAACCAGGCCGGCGGTCAACAGACAGTTGGAAAGCGTGATATCGTGAGCGTGGTGGGTTGGCGTTCCTTTCATTACTGGTATGTTGCGATACTCCGCCCAACGCTCGATCTCGCGGCCAAAGAAATAGTCTTTATGTGCTTGTGTCCGGGAGGCGATAGGCTGTGCGCCGGTTGTCAGAACGAGTTTGCGTAAATCGAATGGCCGGTGGGTAATTTCCCGCCCTGCTGCCTTGGCGATGCGCAAGAGTTCCGCATGACCGATATAGGCAAAAGCGGAATATCCGGCATAAAAATATTCGATTACTGCCATGCGTATGACTTTTCTGTCCTTATTATCCGATTAGTGGTTTGAGAGGGTACGGCGCACCGCGTCCTGCCATCTCTCATATGCGGCTTCGCGCTCCTGTTGAGAGATAGAAGGCGCGAACTGCCTCTCCCGTTGCCAGCTATTCGAAAACTCTTCAATCGATGGATAAAACCCAACCTGAAGTCCGGCAAGATAGGCGGCCCCCAGAGCTGTCGTTTCTGCAGAGACTGGGCGGTCGACCGGCGCCCCCAGAATGTCGGCGAGCCGCTGCATTGTCCATTCCGATGCGACCATGCCGCCATCTACCCGCAGCACTGTCTCGTGGGACTGGCTATCGGCGAAATCCGCCTGCATGGCGTTGAGCAGGTCCCGGGTCTGAAAGCAGACACTTTCCAGCGCGGCCTTTGCGAGTTCCTTCGGGCCGGTTGCCCGGGTGAGACCGAATATCGCGCCACGGCAATCCGCATCCCAGTAGGGGGCGCCAATCCCGACAAAAGCGGGTACCATTATGACGGACTGGCCGGCGTCCGCCTCCTTTGCAAACTCGCCCGATTGCGCCGCATGTTCGATGATACCAAGACCGTCCCGAAGCCATTGAACCGCTGCACCGGCAACGAAAATTGATCCTTCCAGCGCATATGTCGGCTTGCCGTTTAACTGATACGCAATTGTCGTCAGAAGCTTATGTGTCGATTGAATAGGTGTATCGCCGGTATTGAGCAGGGCGAAGCAACCCGTCCCGTATGTTGATTTCATCATGCCGGGTTTGGTGCAGGCCTGACCGACAACGGCAGCCTGCTGATCGCCTGCGATGCCGGTGATCTTGACGGCGTGGCCAAACAGGGATGCGTCCAGATCACCGAAGTCGCTTGAACTGTCTCGAGCCTCTGGTAACAGGGACTTCGGAATTTTCAGAATTTCCAGCAACTCATCGGACCAGCATCCTTCATGAATATCATAGATGAGTGTTCGGCTGGCATTGGTGGCGTCCGTCGCATGAACCTTTCCACCAGTTAGCCGCCAGAGGAGGAAACTGTCTATCGTCCCGAACGCGAGTTTCCCGGCATTGGCCGCATCACGCGCTCCGGTAACATTATCAAGCAGCCAGGTGATTTTGGTGCCGGAAAAATAGGGGTCCAGTAAAAGCCCCGTCCTTTCCGAGAATAACGGTTCCAGTTTCTGCGACTTCAGTTCCGCACAGAACTGTGCGGTGCGACGATCTTGCCAGACAATTGCGTTATGAATAGCCTTTCCAGTTTCCCGATCCCAAATGACGGTTGTTTCTCGCTGATTGGTAATGCCGATGGCAGCGATATCTTTGATCGTTGCGTTTGCGCGTTCCAGCGCCTGCTTAATGGTTGCCAGCGTTGTGTGCCAGATATCTTCCGGATCATGCTCGACCCATCCGGAAGCCGGAAAATGCTGCTTGAATTCCTGCTGTCCAACGGTTACTGGTTGATGCGCCTGATCGAAAAGGATGGCGCGGCTAGACGTGGTACCCTGATCAATGGCTAGGATATATTCTGGCATTCGTTTTGTTCGCTTTTATCTTTATTCCCTGTAATCGGATTTTGGCATGCAGAGCAGTGATATGCCAGCCCGTTTTATGAGGTGCAGTGTTCAATTTTTGATTTCTAAGAAGCTCGCTTTCGCGAAATTGGTGCAAAGAGGCCTGATTTTGGTTTTCCGGCTTGACGTAACCTCTCGGGGCTTCAACTTTGCGAAGTAGAGGACGCGAGCCAAACAGTTTGGTGGCTCAATGCCTTCCAGCCATGGAAACACTGGACCGGATCGAAAAATGCTTCATAAGCTGACGTTGTTCGATTGACTTGATCTTCCATACATGACGCAATGACGGACGTTAGCTTTTTATCGGTTGTGAATAATGTTGCGTCTGCAAGGTACCTTACCTTTCATCCGTCAGGAATGGCGATTTCTTCTGTTCGGGTTGCTACTGGCTTTCTGGTCGGGGCCGGGTCAGACATATGTGATCTCTGTTATTGGCGGCCATATTCGCAATGACTTTGGCCTCAGCAATGGAGAGTTTGGCAGTATCTATACAGTTGCCACCCTGTGTTGCGCCGCGCTTCTCTGGAAGGCAGGACCACTGGTTGATCGCTTGCCACTCAAAAGTTTCGTTCTCAAGATCGGGCTTTTGATGGTGGCGGCGATGATTGCGTTTGGTTTTGTCCAAGGCCCAATCTCGTTATTTTTTGGCATCATTGGTGTCCGGTTTCTCGGACAGGGAATGATGACTCATGTCGCCTTGACGGCAATGGCACGTCGTTATGAAGTGGAGCGGGGTCGTGCCATTGCGATTGCTGCGCTTGGTTTTCCATTGGGAGAGGCATTATTTCCACCGCTCATCGTGTTGGCGCTTGGCTTTGTCGATTGGCGCATGATTTGGCCGGGGATGGCGATTTTGGCGGCAATAACATTGTTGCCTGGCGCGTCCTTCCTGATCCGGCATACAAGCCATCAGGATGGAACGGGAGCATCGGAACTTCAGGCAGCAGATGAGGATGCCAAACACTGGACCCGCGCAGAGATGTTGCGTGACGGTAAGTTTTATCTACTGCTTCCGACGGCGATGGCGCAGGCCGCGATTATTACCGGGCTGTTTTTTCATCAGGTGTATTTCATCGCGCTGAAGGGGTGGGATTTCGAAATATGGAGTTTGAGCTTTGTCATTTTTGCAATCGCTTCGTTGTGTGGCGGTATGATGGCCGGCTTTCTCGTAGATATGTTCCGGGCGCGCAGGCTCGTCCCATTTGTATTGCTGCCCATGTCGTTCGGCATACTTTTATTTGCTTTTTTCCCTGAACAGATATTTGCCGGGATTGTCATGTTTTTTCTTGGCGTGGGAGCTGGGTCGACCAATCCGGTATTGTCTTCGCTTTGGCCGGAACTTTATGGCACCCGGCATCTCGGTGCCATTCGTTCGGTGGCCACTGTCGTTATGGTGTTCGGATCGGCGCTTGGTCCCGTCTTTATGGGGTTTGCACTGGATGCTGGCGCCTCCCTAAAGGCGATTGCCCTGATTTCAGTATTGATTGCGTTGCTATCCGCTATCATGACCATGATCGCGCTGTCTTCTCGTTTTCGATAAATGACGCAATCCTTCGCTTTTTTCTTCGCCAGTCTCAGGCGAAGAAGATTAAAATTTTACTAATTTTTTTATCATATCCCCCGTTTAGGGGATGAAGAGATATGCTTCTTCATAGTACTTTTATTTCAGAATTAACAAATTTACAGACATATGGCTAGAATTTGGCTATTTTTAGAGAGAGTTAGCTGATTCGACGTCACCAGGATTAAATTAGGTTTGTGGAGTAGGGTAAAATGGTAACGCCAAACGGTAACAACACCATCGGCACTAAAAATACAAGCGGTGCTGAAATTGTTATTGAAGCAGCGCCTGGAAAGACAATCAGGTTACCGATTGAATCGCTTCAGGGTGTCTTGTTTACACAGGATTCAGGCAATCTGATTGTTGTTCCGGCTGAAGGTGGTGAACCTATCCTGCTCCAGGACTTCCTGACTTTTGGTGCAACGGAAAATCCCCCTAAGATTGAACTGATAGATGGTGAAATCGTGGAAATAAGCGAGATTACTCCGCTTATTCAGGGATACTCGCTCGCAGACATCAATCCGGAGGCCGGTGACGACAATAGTGATGGTGGTGGCGCAAATTTCACCCCTTTCAATGAGGGCAGTATCGGCGATCCTATCGGGATTGCTGACTTGCTGCCGCCGACCGAATTGTCTTTTGGCCGTGAGGAAATTGAAGAGATTATTGGTGAGAATGAGGACTTTGATCCGATTTCCAGCACACCTCCCGAGACACCTCCGCCGCCGCCTCCGCCACCTCCTGGACCGGATGATCCGACAGGTACGGTTACCCTGACGTTTGAGACAGCGGATGGTCAGTCCGGATCGGTAAGCGGTGGATATGAAGATTGGCAGCCAAACCAGAATGTTGGTGATACATCTGAATTGCCGATGCAGGTTTTTGTCGGATTTACACCGGATACAGATGAAGAACTGACGTCCGTTGATATTTCCGGCTTCCCTGCCGGATCACGCTTCTTTGTTGGCGGAACAGGCGCAGGGAATGAAGTGAATGTTGCTGGTGGTAGCTATACTGTCTCGGCCTCTAATGGTGTTTTACCGCTAATGTTTCTGTTGCCGCCAGAAAACTCCGATGCGGATATTCCGTTGGATGTAACGGCGAATTTCCAGAATGGCGCCGGCGCAACCGGGTCTGCGGAGGGCAACGGGACAGCCATCATTGATGCGGTTGCCGATGCTCCGACGACTTCTGGCGACAGCACGGCCTCTGGGGATGAGAACACAGCGATAGAGCTTCCCGAAATTTCAGCCGCCCTTCAGGATAATGACGGCTCTGAAACTCTTGCTGTGTCCGTTGGCGGCGTGCCTGTGGGGGCAACGCTCTCCGATGGTGTCAATAACTTCGTTGGTGATGGTTCTGACGTTGACATTACAGGTTGGGACTTTGCAAATCTGACAATTACCCCGCCTACGGATGATGACACGGATTTCACTTTGACCGTAACGGCGACAGCGACCGAAGGGGCAACAGTGGCTGGTGGTGGAGAGCTGACCGATAGCAATAATGAAGCGAGCACGAGCTTCACTATCGATGTAACTGTTGATGAGGTGCCGCCTTCTGATGATGGACCTACTGCAGTTAATGACGGTCCCACAATAACAGTGTCTCCATCCAATACGCACGCTGTTTTTGTAATGGATACATCCGGCAGTATGAGCCAGTACGAGTTGCAATTGATGGAAGATGCACTCAAAGATTTGGCAATTAACCTGTTCGAGCTAAATGAACCGAACACCGTGATAACGCTGATAGATTTTGATGAAGTCGCGAATTTTCATAATGCCGGGACGTATACAACTTTGCAGTCCGTGTTGGATGCTCTTGATGATTTAGATACTTTGACCGGCGGCAACACTAACTATGAAGCGGCTCTAGACCTGACGAGCACCGTTGAGTTCATGCCAGGTCATGAGAAGGTGATATATTTCCTGTCTGATGGACAGCCAACTGTGGGAGAGACGCTGGCCGGTATTGATAGGTTTAACAATTGGGTTAATAACAGCCTCACGGGAGTTAAAGTGCATGCTGTTGGCATCGGAAGTGATGCTCAAAATAGCATATATCTAGGCCAGATCGATAATACAGCGGAAGATAATAATCCGGATGGTACACCCTATAGCTATGTAGATAACGTCGAGGATTTATCGTCCAGTATTGACCCCGAATATAATTGGGTAACCGGTAATGTGCTCGATAATGATGTTTTGGGCGCAGACCCGCTTGCAGATACTCCGATTGAATCCATCAGCTATAAAGGCGAGACATATACCCTTGCAGGAGGCCCGAATTCTACGGTTGAAGGCAACCTTTTGTATATTGATACAGATTTTGGTCTTCTGGAGATGAATTTTGAAAACGGTGCATATGCATTTCTTGCAAATAAGAGTGTCACCGGGGTCGAGCAGGAAGAGATAGGGTATACCATTGTTGATACGGATGGATCGACGAGCTCGGCGGTGCTGACGATAACGATCATGCCGGATTATAGCCTGCTGGGAACTGCGGCGGGTGAGGATATTGATGGCAGTGCGATCAATGACATTATTATTGGCGCTGGCGGGAATGATACTTTGTCTGGCGGTGATGGCAATGACCAGTTCTACTACAGCGATGTAGGGTCAGACGGTCATGATGTTATTGAAGATTTCGGCGCCAACGGTGACTCAGACGTTATCAACCTGTCCGCAATTTTTGACAGGCTTGACATTGCAGCCGGTGAACGGGCAGATCATGTTGTCTTCTCAGAATCGGGAGGAAATACAACGATTACAGTCACCGACGGATCGAATGTCGAAATAGCCGGTTTCTCCATTGTGGTTGAAAACGCGTCTCTCGACAATTCGGATATTACCAACGGAAAAATTGTCGTCGATGAAAGCTGATGGCTTTGTTGACAGGAAGGGAAAAGGCCGTAGCTATCTGCGGCCTTTTTTCTTTTAAATCCGGATTTAAAACACTGGAAGGCAGGCGTCGCTTATCTTAGAATGCATTCTCGCATACGGAGTATGACGCAAAAAATTATGGGGACCTGAGTTTTGAGTAACATAAAAAGCCTTCTGATATTTGTTCTGGCCGTTGTCATGGCCGCCCCCGCAACTGCGATGGCAAAGGATTTGCCAATTTCTGCTTTCAAGGGGGACTGGCGAGGCAACGCTGTCTCGGAAAGCAATGTGAGTGTCAGTTTTCCGATTACGAGTCGCGATATTGATGTGAATATCAAGCCGACGGCGGAAGGGGATTTTTCTATTACCTGGCGGACGCTCTTGCGCCAGAAAGGAACACCGGGAGACCCTACGGAAGTTCTGAAGGAAACCACACTCACTTTTGTCAAAACGGACAAGGGCAATGTCTGGAAGGATAGTAATTCAGGTGATGTCTATGCTGGGGACACGGTTTCCTGGGCGCAGCTGGAAAAGCAGACATTGACCATTTATGTAATGGCGATCAGTGCCTCCGGCGGTTATGACATGCAGATTTATAAACGGACACTTACAGGTGTCAATATGCAACTCGACTTCACGGCCATACGTGATGGCGCAATCCGCAGAACCGCAAAAGGCCAACTTGTCCTCAATAGCTATTAGCTCTCTGTGATCGCTTTAGAAATCCCCGATGCCCGGTGAAATGTTGCGCTTCTGAGGTATAGCCTGCCGCGTTTGAGAGGGCGGTGGTGCGGCGCGCTGGGCGCAGTCCGGGCGCTCACAAAGCCGACAGGTTATACCGATGGGCATCACGGCCTTTGGAGCGGTGAGATTTAGGCTGTCTGCATAAATTAGTCGATGTGCGTCAGCAATATCGCATCCGATGCTGATGGCGTAATGGCGTTTTGGCTGGGCGTATCCGAGGCTTGGTTTAGTGACGGTACGGGCAATCGAGAAAAAACGGCTTCCGTCGGGCATTTCGGATATTTGTGGACATAAGGTGCCCGGGGTCAGGAACGCGGCATGCAGGACCCAGCGGGGGCAGGAGTTGCCATATCTCGGGATACGCAAGCCGGAGGCACTGAAACGCTTCGAAATATTGCCCGCGATATCGCATCGGATCAGGTGAAAAGGCACGCCGTTTTTCCCGGGCCGCATCAAGGTTGTCAGCCGATGGCAGATCTGTTCGAAGCTTGCGTCGAACTGTTGCTGCAGGAGTTCGATATCATATCTTAAATCTTCTGCTGAGCGAAAGAATTGCTCATACGGCAGTAAAAAGGCGCCGGCAAAATAATTGGCGAGCGCCGCTATCCCTTTTTGCTGTGCAGCATCCGTCGGTAGTTCTGGTGCGTTCGCCAGTTCTTTAAAAAGTTCGGGGAATTTCAATTGCCCGCAGAGCAGGGCAAGATGAAAATTCACACTTGATTGAGGTAATGACTTCGAGAGAACCAGAGACTGGTTTTTCTCGTCGTAGAGCGTTGCTTCGGTATTATGGCTATCACGCGTCGCGAAATCGACGCTTATGCCATACTCCTGTTGTAAATGTGTGATCATGAGGGGCATTGGCGGAAGGTTGTTATCACCTAGAGACGTTCGAAACTCCGTTGCTGCTGTCTCTATCTGGTCAAAATAGTTATTACGGGCCTGGATAAAATCAGAAACAGCCTCGTTCGGGGAGGGCGCCCAGGTCTTGCCAGTCAGACTTCCGTCACCGACGACGCCTAGCATCTCATTTACCGTGTCATTTAGCGCATCGCTATCTTTCAATGCGATTTGCAAAAACTCCCTGCGTTCCTTCGGGCTGAGGTCTTCATTGTCGTGAACAATCTCAGTAGACGACATAATGGACGTCACAAGCGTTCGTAGTCGAAAAGATGAGTCGGCAAACAGCAAATCCTGGGAAAGTCGTTCGCTCAAAAGCTGCAAGTTTGTCTGTGCGGTTTTGAAGGCATCATAGGTTTTCTTGAAGGCGGAACTTAACGAGGGGGCGTCCGCGGCCATCTCGGCAATTTCGTCGGCCGTAAATTCATCGTCCGAGAAGAGCGGGTCTTTCAGGGCATCGGTGATCTCCCCGATCAGATGGCCTTCTTCTTGAGGTGAAAATACCTGCGGGTCGACTTTCAGGATTTTGCTTAAATGCAACAATAAGGGAACGGTGATGCTGCGCCGGTTATGTTCAAGAAGGTTAAGATAGCTCGCGGAGATGCCCAGCCGATCGGCCAGCTCGACCTGCGTCAGTTCTTTTTCCTTGCGCAAACGCCGTAACCGATTGCCAAGAAGCGGGGATTTCGCCATTGGCGGCTCCTAAAATTTACACAAATTTACAGATTTACAAAATAAATTAGAAAATATTTACATAAAAAACCTCCATTTTACAAGGTTTTATTGGGAAAAATGGCAAAAATGTGAAATTTTTACATGGTAGGGTCGAAGCTGAATTAATAACATATCAAGTTCGCCCTGCCCGGGGATGATCCAATAACCTATGGGAGACAATTCATGAGCGATATTAAAAAATCAGGCTTGTCGCGCCGCGGCCTACTCAAGGCTGGTGCTGTTGGCGGCTTGGTTGCTGCGACGCCAAGCTTCTTTGTAAAGAACGCCTGGGCCGAAGAGTTCCGCAACAATCCTGAGAATTCCGGCGAACTGAAACTGGGCTTTAATGTGCCGCAGTCCGGGCCTTACGCAGATGAGGGAGCCGATGAACTGCGCGCCTACATGCTCGCCGTCAAGCATCTGAACGGAGAAGGGGACGGCGGTATGCTGAACACCTTCAAGCCGTCAATGCTCACTGGTAACGGTGTTCTTGGCAAGAAAGTGACCTATTCAACCGGTGATACCCAGACGAAATCGGATGCAGCGCGCGAATCGGCGAAACGCATGATTGAAAAAGACGGTGTCTTGATGATTACCGGCGGCTCTTCCTCCGGTGTGGCCGTCGCCGTTCAATCACTCTGTCAGGAGCAGGGCATTATCTTTATGGCTGGCTTGACCCATTCCAACGATACGACGGGTAAGGACAAGCGCCGCTACGGCTTCCGGCATTTCTTCAATGCTTACATGTCCGGTGCTGCGCTGGCGCCTGTGCTGAATAAGGAGTATGGCGGTGACCGCCGGGCTTATCACCTGACGGCCGATTATACGTGGGGCTGGACCCAGGAAGAGTCGATCAAGAACTCGACAGAGGCGCTTGGCTGGGAAACGGTGAACACGGTAAAGACGCCGGTTGGTGCCGGTGACTTCTCTCAGTATATCACACCGGTCCTGAATTCTGGAGCTGACGTTCTGATCTTGAACCATTATGGTAAGGACATGATCAACTCGCTTAGCCAGGCGGTTCAGTTCGGTCTGCGTGACAAGCAGGTCAATGGTAAGAATTTCGAGATTGTGGTTCCTCTCTTCTCGCGTCTGATGGCGCAAGGTGCGGGCGATGCGATCAAGGGAATTCTGGGTACGACCAACTGGAACTGGTCACTACAGGATGAGGGCTCGAAGGCCTTTGTTCAGTCCTTCGGTGCGGAATATGGCGCGCCGCCATCCATGGCTGCTCATACCTGCTATGTACAGACATTATTGTATGCGAATGCCTGTGAAATGGCCGGAACATTTTATCCTCCGGAAGTGATCAAGCAGCTTGAAGGTTTCAACTTTGATGGCATGGGTAATGGCCCGACGCTTTACCGCGCAGAGGATCATCAGTGCTTCAAAGATGTTCTTGTGGTGCGTGGGAATGACAACCCAAGCAGTCAGTTTGATCTGCTGAAAGTGGTTGATGTTACTCCACGTGCTCAGGTTGAGTATGATTGGACAATTTTCGGTGGTGAATTGGGTCCATACGAAGTAAAAATGTAGTCCAATGAAAACCATGGGCTGGCGCATGGTAAACTGCGCCAGCCCTTAAATTTCTGGACGGTGTTCAAGTCGCTATAAAAAAGCGATTTAGGGTTACTTGGGGTAGATTTTATGGATGCCATTTTTATTCAAATACTCAATGGCCTTGATAAGGGAGCAGCATATGCCCTGATTGCATTGGGGCTGACTCTGGTGTTCGGGACGCTGGGGATTGTGAATTTTGCCCATGGCGCATTATTCATGCTTGGCGCCTTTTGCGCCGTGACATTCCAGAAACTGGTTAGTTTGTCAGTCAAGGTCCGGGATGAAGGTGTTACCGCCTTCGCTGCCTATAAAGAGCAGCCTTATCTTGAAACCTGGTTCGGCGAGACAGGCCGGATGATTATCGATTATTCCGTTCCGCTGTCGATCCTGTTGGCCATACCTTTTATGCTACTCGTTGGCTATATCATGGAACGGGGCCTGATCAAGCATTTCTATAAGCGCCCCCATGCAGAGCAGATCTTGGTCACCTTCGGCCTTGCAATCGTTATTCAGGAAATTATTAAATCATTTTTCGGAGCTAACCCGATACCGCAGCCCGCCCCCGATATTTTGGCGGGCAGCGCTGATGTTGGCCTCTGGGTCGGTCTTGGCGATAATCTGGTCTATCCCTGGTGGCGCCTGATTTATCTTTGTTTCTCGGCTGTTGTCATTTTCGCGGTCTTCGCATTTTTGCAATTCACGACCTATGGCATGGTCGTGCGGGCCGGCATGCGCGACCGGGAGACTGTCGGCCTCCTCGGTATCAATATCGAGCGGCGGTTCACGGTCGTCTTTGCCATTGCCGCCATCGTTGCCGGTGTTGCGGGTGTGATGTACACACCGATTTTGCCACCGGACTATCATCTGGGGATGGATTTTCTAGTGCTTTCCTTTGTTGTCGTTGTCGTAGGCGGAATGGGCTCACTTGGTGGTGCTGTGCTCGCCGGATTCCTGCTGGGCGTTGTTCAGTCTTTTGCCTCGATGAATGAAGTGAAGGAGATTCTACCGGGGATCGACCAGATTATTCTTTATCTCGTCGCTGTTGTAATTTTGCTGGTCTTGCCACGCGGTCTCATGGGCCGGGCTGGAGTGATGGATGACTGATACCAAGAAGCCGTTACTAAATGACACTATGCTGGTGATCATTTTTGCCGCCGCTATCCTAGCGATGCCACTCTGGCTCGAACCGATTGGGGGCAACTATCCGGATTTGCTGCAAAAATTCGCGATCTACGGAATTTTTGCCATCGGATTCAATATTCTCTTCGGCCTGACGGGATATCTCTCCTTCGGCCATGCCGCCTTCCTGGGGGTGGGTTCATATGCCGCCGTGTGGTCTTTTAAATTATTGACGATGAATGTGATCCCGGCAGTGATATTCGGTGTCCTGTTTGCTGGCATTCTCGCCGCGGCCATTGGCTTCTTGAGTTTGCGCCGGACCGGGATATACTTCTCGATCCTTACGCTGGCCTTTGCACAGATGTCTTACAATCTTGCCTATTCCGTGTTGACGCCGATTACAAACGGTGAGACGGGATTGCAGCTTGCGCGATCTGACCCTCGTATTCTCGATCGGATGTTCACGGATGGATCGGCTCCTGCTGGCCTGCCGAGTACTGATCTTTTTGGGGAGACGATGAGCGGCTATCCGGGCTTTTATTTCTGCGCCGTGTTGCTGGTTATTTGCTTCTATATTTCCTTGCGGATATTCAGATCACCGTTCGGTCTTATGCTGAAGGGCATCAAGTCCAATCAAAACCGGATGAAATACACGGGTCTGAATACCCGGCCCTACATGCTGACGGCGTTTATAATTTCCGGCATGTATGCTGGCTTGGCAGGTAGTCTTCTTGCGGTGACGGACCCGCTGGCAGGTGCCGAGCGGATGCAGTGGACCGAGTCTGGTGAGGTTGTGCTGATGACCATTCTTGGTGGTGCCGGCACGCTTGTCGGGCCGATGCTGGGTGCAGGATTGATCAAGTACTTTGAGAATATCTTCTCCGCCTTTGACAATAATGTGCTGCAACAGGCCTTTTCCTTCCTGCCTGACAGTGTCGTCGACTTTGTTGTGCCGGTTGTCGGCCTCTTTGTCGGAAGCGGTTGGCACCTGAGCCTGGGTCTGTTGTTCATGGTCATCGTGATATTCCTGCCAGGCGGGCTGGTTGAGGGTTTCCGTCGTATTTACGCTTATGTCAAATCAGGTCGGAACAACAAAACTCAGACCGTTGAAGCGCATAAACAGGCTGGCGAGTAGAGGGTACATTATGAGCGATCTCGTTCTTCATCTCGATAATATCAACAAGAGCTTTGGCGGTCTTAGCGCCCTTTCCGACGTCAACCTGAATGTCGAGGAAGGGACGACACATGCGATTATCGGCCCCAACGGCGCCGGTAAATCGACCTTGCTGAATGTGTGCATCGGCCGCCTCAAGCCGGATACCGGTAAGGTAACCTTTGCCGGTACAGAACTGACGGGACGGCAGCCCCATGAAATTGCCCAGCTTGGCGTCGCACGGGTTTTCCAGACTCCTGAGATTTTTCAGGAAATGACCTTGCTTGAGAATGTCATGATCCCCGCCTTTTCGCATCGGGACGGGGCCTTTCGGTTTAATGCCAACAAGCTGTTGAGCCAGCAGTCGGAGCTTCGCGATGAAGCTGAGCATATTCTCGAGGACGTGGGGCTTAAGGACATGATGATGTCGGAGGCAGGCAGTCTCAGCCGTGGCGACAAGCGGCGGTTAGAACTGGGGATGTGTCTGATCCTGCGCCCGCGCCTGTTGCTTCTGGATGAGCCCACAGCCGGTATGGCGCGTCATGACACCAACCAAACCATCGAGCTCCTTAAGAAGATCAAGTCACGGGGGATGACAAAAGTGATTATTGAACATGATATGCATGTTGTGTTCAGTCTCGCCGATAAGGTCAGCGTGCTGGCCCGTGGCCAGATTATCGCAGGGGGAGATCCACAAAGCGTTCGGGAGGATCCGAAAGTCAAGGAAGCCTATCTGGGAGGGGCCCACTAATGTCTGAAACTTCTGAAAAGAGGCCCTATTTTAGCGCAAAGGATATTCACGCCTATTATGGCGAATCATACATTGTGCAAGGTGTTTCCTTCGATATCGAGGAAGGGGATATTGTCGCGCTGCTGGGGCGCAATGGCGCCGGCAAGACGTCGACTTTGCGGGCGCTTGCCCGGGTTGATAGCCCGAATTTGAAGCGTGGCGAAATTTATCTCGACGGCAAGCCAATGCATACGCTCAAGGCTTTTCAGGCCGCGAGTGAGGGTGTTCAACTCGTACCTGAAGATCGCCGGATCATTGGTGGTTTAACGGTGGAGGAGAATCTTGTCCTTGCCCAAGTCGCGGAACCAAAAGGCTGGGAGATCGAACGTATTTATGATCATTTCCCCCGTCTTGGGGAACGGCGTAATCAGGATGCAATTACTATGTCCGGCGGGGAACAGCAGATGCTGGCGGTTGCCCGGGCTCTTGCCCGGGATGTGAAGCTCCTGTTCCTGGACGAGCCTTATGAAGGACTAGCCCCTGTCATTGTGCAGGAGATTGAAAAGATTCTGCTGGAGATCAAGAAACTGGGGATTACGACGATCATTGTTGAGCAAAATGCGATCGCTGCGCTGAAGCTGGCGGACAAGGCTTTAATCCTCGATATGGGCCAGATTGCCTTTCGCGGCACAGCGCAGCAAGTTCTTGATGATCAGGAATTACGTCACGAGTATCTGGCGATTTGATCGCCCGGAGACTGGCAGATTCTAATATTTTGATCGTATTGGGGTGGCGACGGACGCTCAAATATCCTATTGATTGTTGATACGTAACAGGACAAAGACAAACACTGGGTGAAAGGACTTAAAAGAATGTCTGCAAAGGATCTATATCCCGTACCGGAAGAGCTGGCGAAGACGGCATGGGCCGATAAGACGAATTATCAGGCAATGTACCGTGCGTCGATTGAGGATCCTGAGGCTTTTTGGGGAGAGCATGGCAAGCGCATTGACTGGATAAAGCCTTATACGAAGGTCAAGGATGTTTCCTACGATAAAGATGATTTGCACATTCGCTGGTTCTATGACGGAACTCTTAACGTCAGCTACAATTGTCTCGACAGGCATCTTGATGCCCGTGGGGATAGCACCGCGATAATCTGGGAAGGGGATGATCCCAACGACGATAAGACCCTGACATATCATGAATTACATGCCGAGGTATGTAAGTTTGCAAATGTCTTGAAAGCGCAGGGAATTAAGAAAGGGGATCGCGTAACTCTCTATATGCCCATGATCGTGGAAGCGGCTGTTGCCATGCTGGCCTGTACCCGTATCGGCGCCATTCATTCGATCGTGTTCGGCGGCTTTTCTCCGGACGCATTGGCGGGCCGTATTCGGGACTGCAGGTCAAACTGCATCATTACAGCGGATGAAGGTGTTCGCGGAGGCAAGCCTATTCCCCTGAAAGCCAATACAGACAAGGCACTGGAAGATTGTCCGGACTGTACGACCTGTATCGTTGTTGAACGCACAGGCAAAAAGACAGGCTGGGTTGAAGGACGGGATGTCTGGTACCATGAAGAAATGGCCAAGGTTGACGCCGATTGTCCTCCGGAAGAAATGAACGCCGAAGACCCGCTTTTCATCCTTTATACCTCCGGCTCAACCGGGCAACCGAAGGGCGTGCTGCATACGACCGGAGGATATATCGTCTATGCAGCGATGACGCATCGTTATGTATTTGACTATCACGATGGCGATATTTACTGGTGTACGGCCGATGTCGGCTGGGTAACGGGCCATAGCTATATTATTTATGGACCGCTCGCGAATGGGGCGACAACCCTGATGTTTGAAGGTGTGCCGAACTACCCGACTGTCTCACGCTTCTGGGAAGTCTGCGATAAGCATCAGGTCAATATTTTCTATACGGCGCCTACGGCAATCCGTGCCTTGATGCGTGATGGCGATGAACCGGTTAAAAAGACATCCCGCAAGTCGCTCCGACTGTTGGGCTCGGTTGGAGAGCCGATTAATCCGGAGGCCTGGCGATGGTATTATGATGTCGTTGGCGAAGGCCGATGTCCGATCGTTGATACATGGTGGCAGACGGAGACCGGCGGTATTCTGATTTCTCCGTTGCCTGGTGCGACGGCATTGAAGCCGGGCTCGGCTACTCTTCCATTCTTCGGAATAGACCCTGTGATGGTGGATAATGAGGGGAAGGTACTCGAGGGAGCCTGCGAAGGCGTCCTTTGCATCAAGGATAGCTGGCCGGGCCAGATGCGGACTGTTTATGGTGATCATGAGCGCTTCATCCAGACTTACTTTTCCAATTTCCCCGGCCGTTATTTCACGGGCGACGGCGCCCGCCGTGATGAGGACGGATATTACTGGATCACCGGTCGGGTAGATGACGTGATCAATGTATCCGGGCATCGTATGGGTACAGCGGAAGTCGAAAGCGCGCTGGTCGCCCATGAACTCGTTGCCGAGGCTGCTGTTGTCGGCTATCCCCACGATATCAAGGGGCAGGGAATATATGCGTATGTGACTCTGACTTCCGGGGTCGAACCCACGGAAGAATTACGGGCAGAGCTCTCGAAATGGGTGCGGCAAGAAATCGGGCCAATCGCGACGCCGGATCTGATCCAATGGGCGCCGGGACTGCCAAAGACCCGATCCGGCAAGATAATGCGACGGATATTGCGTAAAGTTGCGGAAAATGATTACGGGAGCTTGGGGGATACCTCAACATTGGCCGAACCTGCTGTCGTTGATGATCTGATCTCAAACCGAATGAACAGATAGTATTGGCAGTCGTCACTCCCTGATAGAGATTGACCGATGACAATATCCGGAAGAATAGGGTATAATTGACGCTCAGGAAGCCGAAGGGTTGGGCAACGGATAATAAGAGAGCTTGATTGCAAAGCCGGAACCGACCGTTGACCCTCAGGACCCTTGACGAAGTGAGGGAGGCGAACGTCAATATGTCACATACGGTGCTTGTCGTGGAGGACGAACCGAATATCGTCCTGTCTCTTCAGTTTATTTTGAGACAAGCAGGTTTTACGGTGCGTGTTGCACGAGATGGTGATCAGGCGTTGCGGGCGATAGACGATTATGTGCCCAACCTGGTGATATTGGATATCATGTTGCCCAAACAGGACGGCTTTGCGGTATGCGAGGCGATCCGGGCAAATGCCGCGTGCCGGAACGTAAAAATTATTATGTTGTCGGCAAAAAGCCGCGAGGCTGACAAGGAGCGGGCTCTTGCGCTGGGCGCGGATGAATTTGTTACAAAGCCCTTTTCCACTCGGGCGCTTGGTAAAATGGTTAAGGATATTGTTACACTAAAGAAACCGGCACATCAGGCGAAATAGTGAAGATGATACGGGCATGAATGGATGATTAGGACCGGGCGCAAAAAGGAATGGTCAATCCTGCTGTTTGTTGTCTGTCTGATAGCCTTCGTGCCACCCATGATTTCCCTTTTCGATGTGCCGACCTTAATTTTCGGAATTCCGGTTAGTTATTTGTATATGTTCGGGATCTGGGCAGTTGTAATTGCTATGACAGCCCTTGGGGCAAGGCGCGGGATCGAGAAAACGGTCGCTACACCCGGCGCAGGGCGCGATAGAACGGGTGCCGATAGCGAGCGGGGAAATGAATGATGTCCGGCGGTATCGTCCTCACGGTTTCGTTTCTCTACCTTGGCCTGTTGTTTGCTATTGCACAATTTGTCGATTCGCGGGCTGAAAAAGGCCGACCTCTTACCCGAAACCCCTACATATACACTCTGTCAATTGCAGTATTCTGCACCTCCTGGACATTCTACGGCAGTGTTGGCTTGGCGGCGACACAGGGGCTTGATTTTCTGCCAATTTATCTTGGTCCGACGCTTGTCTTCGTGCTCTGGTCGATCATCTGGGTCAAGATTGTCCGGATCTGCAAGGTCCATCGCATCACCTCCATCGCCGACTTTATCGCGTCGCGCTATGGCAAGCAGGCGAAGCTGGGTGGGCTGGTGACCATCATCGCCGTTGTGGGGACAACGCCTTATATTTCCCTGCAGCTTAAATCGATTGCGACCAGTTTTCGCATTCTGGTGAGTTCGTCAGAAACGGCGTTACTCCATGCACCGAGCGAGCCCATATTCTTTATTGATACGACCCTCATTGTGGCAATTGCTCTTGCGCTCTTCGCCATTCTCTTCGGGACACGCCACATCGATGCGAGCGAACACCATGAGGGACTGGTCGCCGCCATCGCCTTTGAATCCGTGGTCAAGCTGGTCTCATTCCTCGCCGTGGGCTTTTTCGTAACCTACGGCCTGTTTAATGGCTTCTCCGATTTGTTTTCAACGGCTGCGGACAGGGGCCTCAATGAGCTTTTTACGGTATCAAGTGATAATGACTACAGTATCTGGATGACGATGACAGTCTTATCCATGGCTGCGATCATTTGTCTGCCACGACAGTTCTATATCACCGCAGTCGAAAACCCGGATGAGTCATTTCTGCGTAAGGCAACCTGGCTGTTCCCGCTTTATTTGCTGGTCATCAATATCTTTGTTTTGCCGATCGCGCTGGCGGGCCGCTTGTCATTTGACGGGGCGTCGGCCGATGCGGATATGTTCATGCTTACCGTGCCGCTTTTTCATGATCAGGCCTTTCTCGCCCTCATCGCTTTTGTCGGCGGCCTGTCTGCCGCAACCTCCATGGTAATTGTCGCGGCGATCGCTTTGAGCACCATGGTCTGCAATGATCTCATAATGCCCCTTCTTCTGCGCTGGAAGGGGCTGAATATAAACAAGAATGACGATCTGACCGGCCTTTTACTGACGATCAGGCGGGTCAGCATTCTGATGATATTGATTTTGGGATATGTCTACTATCTGATCGCGAGCGAGTCTTATTCGCTTGTAACTATCGGGCTTGTTTCTTTTGCAGCGGCGGCACAGTTTGCACCGGCTATCATTGGCGGTATCTTTTGGAAGGGAGCCTCCTACCGCGGAGCTTTGGCGGGTCTTGCTCTCGGATTTTTGGCATGGCTCTATACTCTGTTGCTGCCATCCTTCGCGCAGTCCGGATGGCTTCCGTTGAGTTTCATCTCGGAAGGGCCATATGGGATTGCCATGCTCAAGCCCTATGCCTTGTTTGGAATGGATGGGTTTGACCGTCTCACTCACGCCCTGTTCTGGAGCATGCTGCTCAATATTGGTGCCTATTGGTTGGTGTCCCTCCTGACGCAGCAGACAGCGATCGAGCGTATTCAGGGTACGCTTTTTGTGGATGTTTTTGGACACACGGATGATGAGCGGGACAGCCGGTACTGGCGCGGTTCGGCAACGGTGGCGGATCTGCAGCAGCTGGTAGGCCGTTTCGTGGGCGTCCAGCGGGCGGCGCAAGCATTTTCGGATTTCGCGGCTGATCGGGATATCAATTTACGGAAAAGCCAGACGGCAGACGCAGCGCTTCTCGATTTTGCTGAGAAAATGCTGGCAGGTGCCATCGGTTCGGCGACGGCGAGGGTGATGGTGGGATCTGTGGTCAAGGGGGAGATTGTCGGCCTTGAAGAAGTGTATCGCATTCTGGATGAAACCAGCCAGGTCATTGAATACAGCCACCGCCTGGAGCAAAAATCAGCGGAGCTAGAGCGTGCAACGGCGCAGCTCAGGAATGCGAATGAGCGATTGCAGGAACTGGATTCCCTGAAAGATCACTTTCTTTCTATGGTCAGCCATGAACTGCGGACACCGCTGACGTCGCTCCGTGCCTTTGGCGAAATTCTTGTGGATAATCCGGAAGTTTCTCCAGAGGAGCGAGCGCAGTTTCTAAATGTTATCATCAAGGAAAGCTCACGATTGACGCGCCTTATCGATCAGCTACTTGATCTTGCCAGGATGGAGGCAGGACAGATGGATTGGTCCCTCGATACAGTGGATATGGACGCCACGCTGCGTGAAGCCATGGCGTCACTTGCCGGTCTGATCAAGGAAAATGATGTCATAGTGGATGTTCAAACTCCGGATGATCTGCCCAATGTACGTGCAGATCGCGATCAGTTGATACAGGTCATCATCAACCTTGTGTCAAATGCCATAAAGTTCTGTGATAAGTCACAAGGGCGTATCAATATCTCGGTTTCCATTACTGAAACCATGCTGGAAGTCAGTGTCTCTGATAACGGCAAGGGAATTCCGGAAAATATGCTTATGCGGATATTTGAAAAATTTCACCAGTCGCTTGATCGGGGTGAGGACAAACCTCAGGGGTCCGGCTTAGGACTGGCCATCTGTCGTGAGATTGTCACTTTTCATGGAGGGCAGGTCTGGGTTGTCAACAAGCCGGAGGGAGGGGCGGTATTCACTTTCACCATCCCCCGTGCCGATAGTCTCGATGTTCGGCTTTCCGCAGAATAACCAATAATCAGAATAGTGCCCGGTAGATCATTATCACACCTATCAGAGCAACGAGTATCAGGACGAACTTCTTGAATGTGGCCTGTGGAATACGACCGCGCACTTTAGTTCCGACCCACATGCCTGCAAATAGAGGAATAAGTCCGATAACGCTGTAGGCGATTTCAGTGGGTTTCAGAAAGTCCATGCTTTGCAGGCTGAGCAGCAGGAATATGCTGCCTCCGAACAGCATGACACTTACGGCGGAGACGAAATCATCCTTTTCAAGTCCGAGAGCAATGAAGAAGAAAACCGGCAGGGTACCGTAGAGTGTTGTAATACCACCGATAATTCCGGCCACCAGCCCAATTAAGGGGCCATATAAATTTTCCCGTGTTCCCAGAAAAGAAAAGGAGATACCGGTGATTTCGAGAGTCGCGATAAACATCAGGAAAACACCGACCGCGATCAGCAAATATTGCGTATCCACTGCGGAGAGCATGAAGACGCCAATTGGCAGGCCGATGAACAGGCCTATGAACAGCCGCCAATGGCGCAAGATGACTGATTTGATCCGCCCGGAGACCATCATCTGGACGAAATTGGTAACGACCATCGGAATGGTCATGATGGAGACGGCGGACGGCAGTGACATAAACAGAACGATTGGCGGAACCGCAATTGTGGGAAGGCCAAAGGCTGCAATTCCTTTTACAAATCCGCCAAGCGCGAAGGCGATGCAGACAACCAGTAAATTGAAAAGATTGAATTCAGGAAGATATTGCGCGATCATGACACAGACTGCATTGAATTAAGAATAAACACCATTCCGGACAGGGCGACCCGGATCGGCCAGCAAGACTATGGACTAAAAAAATGCTTTGCAGCAAACAAATAAATTACATTTTCAAAGAAGCACTATGTGAGTGGTGGAGTATTTCATGAAAGCCTGGGTCATCAACGGAGAGCAGGGAATAGAGAGCCTTGAACAGATCGAGCGGGACGTTCCAACCCCGGGGCCTGGCGAGATACTGGTGCGCTTACGCGCCAACTCCATCAATTATCGTGATCTGTCGACAATTAAGAATGTCAGGGCACGCGGTATTCTGGAGCCGCGTATTCCGAATTCCGACGGTGCAGGTGTTGTTGAGGATGTGGGCGGTGGCGTTACTGCCTTTAAGAAGGGCGAACGGGTTGTCGGAACCTTTTTCCAGAATTGGACCAGCGGGGCTATTCATAATGATGCAATGGCCAGTGCCCTTGGTGGTCCAATCGACGGCCTCCTATGTGAATATGCAATTCTGCAAGAAAACGGAGCCTTGCCGATTCCCGATCATCTGTCGTTTGAAGAGGCCGCAACCTTGCCTTGTGCCAGTCTCACCGCCTGGAACTGCCTGATCGAAGGGGGGCAAGCGCGTGCCGGACAGACTGCGTTGCTTCTGGGCACCGGAGGTGTTTCAATCTTTGCGCAGCAGCTTGCCAAAGCCTCAGGTATTCGAACGATCCTGACCTCAAGCAGTGAAGAGAAGCTTGACCGGGCAAAAACCCTCGGTGCGAAAGACGTCATCAACTACAGGGACCATCCGGAATGGGAAAAGAAGGTCCTGGAGATGACGGACGGACGTGGAGTTGATGTGGTTGTCGAGGTAGGTGGCGCGGGCACACTTGAGAAATCGATTGCGGCGGTGCGGTTGGGGGGACGCATATCTCTCGTTGGCGTGCTGACGGGCGGGCAGATTGACCCGACATCCATCATGCGGAAATCCATCACCTTGCAGGGGATTTATGTCGGTCCTCGTGATATGTTCGCGCGGATGAACGCAGCGCTTTCACACAATGATATTCGTCCGGTTATTGACGCGACTGTCGACTTTCAGGACGCGAGGGAGGCCTATCGCATGATGGAGCAGGCGGGTCACTTCGGAAAGATCGTGATAAAAATCTAAACAATTGAAAATACGCGGGGAATGAGCATGAATTTACTGAGATACGGCCCTTTGGGAAAAGAAAAGCCGGGACTGATCGATACGGAGGGTAAAATCCGTGATCTTAGCGGTATTGTCTCCGATATATCGGGCGATGTACTGACAGATGCAGGAATTGCAAAACTTCGCGATCTTGATCCAAAGTCCCTGCCGCTGGTGGAGGGGGAGCCCCGCATTGGACCTTGTGTGGGCAGTGTTGGTAAATTTGTGTGCATAGGGTTGAACTATTCAGATCATGCTGCTGAGGCGGGCCAGCCGGTGCCAACTGAGCCCATTGTCTTCATGAAGGCGACATCTGCCATTTGCGGGCCCAATGACAATGTTGAAATACCGCGTAGCTCGGTGAAAACCGACTGGGAGGTTGAGCTAGGCGTGGTCATGGGCAAGCGCGCGAAATATGTCAGCGAGTCAGAGGCGCTGGATCATGTGGCCGGCTATTGTGTCGTGAATGATGTCTCTGAGCGGGAGTTCCAGTCTGAACGGTTGGGGCAATGGACAAAAGGCAAAAGCCATGACAGCTTTGGTCCCATCGGACCGTGGCTGGTGACGCGTGATGACGTGCCGGATCCTCAAAAGCTTGATTTATGGCTCGAAGTTGACGGTGTGCGCCGGCAGGACGGTAATACGGATACGATGATCTTCGGTGTTGCCAAAATCATCTCCTATCTCAGCCAGTTCATGACCCTGGATGTTGGTGATGTGATCTCGACCGGGACGCCGCCGGGTGTCGGGATGGGACAGAAGCCAACCCCCATATTCTTGAAGCCGGGCCAGATCATGAAGCTTGGTGTCGAAGGGCTGGGTGAACAGAAGCAAATAACGATACAGGCATAGCCAGCATATCTGTAAGGGGAGGACAGAGAGCGTGAAATCCATTCAAGATACCGAAAGCGTCGGCTTTAGCAAAACACGGCTCGAATATATTACGGACTGGATGAACCGGTATGTGGAAGGCGGCAAGCTTGCGGGCGCCCAGACCGTCGTCGTACGTGGGGGTCAAGTTGCCTATTCAAAATCCGTAGGTCAGGCGGACAGGGAAAACAATATTCCCTGGAAAGAGGATACGATGGCTCGGTTCTATTCCATGACCAAGCCGATCAGCTCTGTTGCGTTGATGATGCTGTATGAACGGGGTTTGTTTCATCTGGATGATCCGTTGGAAGAATTTATTCCCGCATTCAAGGATATGCAGGTGCTTCGGCCACAGGCCCGGAGCATCGACGATACGGAACCGGCAAACAGCAAAATGACCATTCATAACCTCCTCACCCATATGTCCGGCATGACATATGGGTTCAATGAAGGCCTGCTTGGCGCTCATTATACCGATGTGAAAATGGATTTTGGTCCGACGCGAGGAAGTCTGGAGAGTCAGATTGAAAAGCTCGCCGCCATGCCGCTGCTTTTTAATCCGGGAGAGCGATGGAATTACGGGGTATCGACGGATGTCATCGGGCGCTTGGTGGAGGTTATATCCGGGCAGGACCTCAGAACCTATTTTCACGAAAATATATTTGAACCTCTCGGAATGGTGGACACGGATTTTGGCATACCAGCCGAGAAAATTGATCGCTATAGCACTGCCTACGGGGTCAATGAGGCTGGCAAATCCATCGTCATGGACTCCCGAACGAAGAGCGCCTTCCAGCGGGAAAACGTAGTCTGTTACTCCGGTGGCGGCGGGCTGATTTCAACTGCCGCAGATTATCTTAAATTTGCGGAGATGATCCGCAAACTGGGGGAGTATGACGGCGGACATCTGCTGGGGTCGCGGACAGTCGATTTCATGACCCAAAACCATCTGGACGGCGATCTCGCGAATTACGGCCAGCCGGTTTTCTCGGAAGTTTCCTTTGTGGGTGTCGGCTTTGGCCTTGGCGGTTGGGTCATGCTGGAGCCGGCCTTGTCTCAAATGATGGGATCCCCGGGTGATTTTGGCTGGGGCGGAATGGCAAGTACGGTCTTCTGGGTTGATCCGGTTGAGGATATGACCGTTCTTTTCCTGACGCAGTTTATTCCGAGCAGTTACTATCCGCTGCGTAAGGAATTGCGGGCACTTGTCTATCAGGCCCTGATCGACTAGGCCCGATTGCTGTAATAAATGTGACATAAAAGGGCAAAGGTTGCGTCACTGAACCGACATCCAATCGCAACAATTATTTGAGATACCTTCCTGCAATCTCTCGTAAGAGTATGTAGGAGTGTATTTTGGAAACCTTGCGATTTAATAACCTGGAGCTTCGTCTTGCAAAAAGCGCCGCCGATATCGATGCGGCACAGGCGTTGCGTTATCGGATTTTCTATGAAGAAATGGGTGCGACGCCGTCGGCTCTTTGTAAGAGCCTTGCGCGCGATACAGACCGTTTCGATGAAATATGCGATCATCTGCTGGTAATTGACCTTGAAAAAGGAACCGATGCAGCACCGTATGTGGTTGGAACCTATCGTTTCCTGAGGAGCAGCATTGCCCGGAAAAACAGTGGATTTTATTCGGAGTCAGAATTTGATCTCGGCCATCTGAACGTCTTTCCCGGTGAGATTATGGAGCTCGGACGCTCCTGCATAGATGCCGCCTATCGCCGCCGGGGCGCGATGCAGCTGCTGTGGCGGGGTATTGCTACCTATATCCATCAGTACGACGTGCAGATCATGTTCGGCTGTGGCAGCATTCATGGTACGGATCTGAAAGAGCAGGCGCGGGTTTTGTCCTATCTTCATCACTATCACAAGGCGCCCGGGCATTTACGCCCACGGGCGCTTGAAGAGCATTATATCCCGATGAAAATGATGAAGCGTAAGGAAGTTGATATCGAACAGGCGCATCGGGAGCTTCCGCCCCTGTTAAAAGGATATCTTCGCCTTGGCGGTTATATCGGCGACGGTGCGGTGATCGATCACCAGTTCAATACAATTGATGTGTGCGTCATCGTTGAAACCGAAAATGTGACAAGCAAATATATCCGCCATTTCTCCCGGGATCGGAAGGAAAAGGCGACCGCCGCCGTGGCAACGGGAAATCCGGTTCAGATCTATTCCTGATCGGTCGACGCGCCCTGTGAAATCCACCAGCCGATAATTTTGCGCTCCTCATCCGTCATCTGGGTGAGGTTGCCAAGCGGCATGGTCTTCGTGTCGACCGACTGCTGTCTGATACGGGTTTTCTCGCGGGCAATTTGCTGAGGTGTCTCCAGGCGAACTCCTTTGGGAGGGGCGTCATAGTCTGCGTTTGCGGGCTTTGCCGCATGGCAACTGGCGCAACGCTCAAAAATGATTTTCTCGATCTGTGCAAATGGAACTTTCTCCGCCGGTGCATCGTTATCTGACCTTGGCGCGGCGGCATAGGCGATCGCAAAGAATAGAATGAAGGCCATCGGCAGCAGAATAAAGCCCTGCTTCGCCCGGCCCTGGTTTTTCATATTGAAGTAATGCCGGACAAGAACGCCGACCAGAGCGATACCTGCGAGCAATGCCCAACCATATGTGTTCCCGTATGTCATGGGATAATGGTTGCTGATCATGATAAAGAGGACAGGCAACGTAAAATAATTGTTGTGAAGGGAACGCTGCTTCGCTCGCAACCCATGGACCGGATCCGGCGCTTCGCCTTTTTTTGCCGCTGAGACGAGGGCCATCTGCCCGGGAATGATCACCATAAGAACATTGGCAACCATGATGGTTCCCATTATCGCTCCGACATGAATATAGGCGCCGCGACCGCTGAATATCTGCGAAAGGCCAAAAGCGGCGAAGGTCAGCAGGATAAAAAGGACAATGCCGAATGCGGCCTGATTATTGATCAGGGGCGATTTGCAAAGAGCATCATAGATTATCCAGCCGCCAACAATCGAACCAAGTCCGATCAAAATGGCGGCATCCGTAGAGATATCGGCAATGCTTCTGTCAATGAGGTAAATATCCGCCCCGAAATAATAGAGGATCGTGAGCAGGATGAAGCCGCTGATCCAGGTAAAATAGGCTTCATATTTAAACCAGTGGAGCACCGGAGGGATTTCGGGAGGTGCAAGCCGGTACTTCTGGACTTCATAGAAACCCCCGCCATGTATGGCCCATAATTCACCGCCGACCCCGGCCTTGTCCTTGTATCCATCCTTGACGGGTGGGGTCAGGTTCATATCAAGCCAGACGAAGTAGAAGGACGCGCCTATCCATGCGATGCCGGTAATCATATGTATCCAGCGAACAGCCAGTTGGACCCACTCCATTAAATCAAATTCCATCAACTTCCCTCATGGCGGATGTCCAAGCTGCCTTCAAAACTTTTTCTAGTCCTGCGAGACGCACCGGCAATTTGTTGGGCGGCGTATTGCACGTCTTCGAATGATGTTGGCCGGCCGATGCCCATCCTGACCGTCGCGGCAACCTCCTCGGCGCTGAGACCCATAGCGCGAAGCACATGGGAGGATTCAGATTTCATCGAACCGCAGGCAGACCCTGTGCTCAGCGCCAGATCAGGCAATTCATGCAATAAATCCTCCGCATCGAGGCCCACGAATGTCATACTGATACATCCCGGAATATGCGGCGCCATGTTGCCATTCAGGCGGAACTCTTCACCAAGTCTTTTGCGCAACGCATCTATAAAAACCGTCCGCAACTGCCCAACATGTTGCGCATCCCTCTCCCTGTTCTCATTTGCAATCCGGCAGGCCTCACCTAGACCGACGCAAAGGGCTGTTGGCAGCGTGCCGGGGCGAAGATCCCTTTGCTGGCCGCCACCATGGAAAAGAGGAGCAATTTTGGTTCCCTCTTTTATATAGAGGGCACCGATGCCCATTGGGCCATATATCTTATGCCCGGACAGGCTGAGCAGCGTGATGCCATCCTCAATAACGTCCAGTCTTTCTGTGACGAGCGCTTGTGCAGCATCACAGTGAAAGGCGATATTCCTCTCAGCACAGATACGGCCGATGGAGCTGATATCCTGTCGCACACCCGTTTCATTGTTCACGGCCATGACGGATACTAGGATTGTTTCAGGCCTTATCGCTTTTTCTAGATCCTTGAGGTCGATCAGGCCGTTTTCATCGACTTGCATCAGTGTAAGCGCGATACCTTCATGTTTTGAGAGATATTTAAGCGGCTGCAGGACGGCTTCATGCTCCGTCTCAACCGATATAACATGCCGTGCACCGGAAGCCGCTCGGACGAAGCCCAGAAGCGCCAGATTGTTGGCCTCCGTCGCTCCTGATGTGAAAATAATCTCATGAGGTCGGGCATGAATGAGTTTGGCGATATGCGCTTGCGCCTGTTCAATCGAGTGGCGGGCCTGATGACCAAAGTGATGTGTGCTGCTGTGCGGATTGCCCGAAGATTCCTTTACCGCGGTTACCATCGCTGCGGCGACCTCATCGTCCAATGGTGTGGAGGCTGGGTAATCAAGATAAATCGGGAGCGACAATGTTGAACCTTCAAAAGAAACCTGGCGATGATGTTCAACCGGGAAAATCATCGGCTAGGATCCAAAAGCATCAAGTTTAGCAAGCATCGCTTGCTTTTCGTCGGCAGTGCAAAAACTCGCCTCGAAACCGTTTCTCGCCAATTTGAGGATGTCGTCCTTCGACAGGTTGAGACTCTCGGAAATAGCCAGATAATTCTCGTTCACATATCCGCCAAAATAGGCGGGATCGTCTGAATTAACAGTTGCCTTCAGGCCCAGATCCAGCATTCTCTTTATGGGATGCGTACGCATATCCGTTATGCCCGCCAGCTTGAAGTTGGATAACGGACAGACCGTGAGGGCCATTTGGCTTTCGACAAGTCGTTTAACCAAGGCGTCATCCTCCAGTGCCCGGTTGCCGTGATCCAAACGATCGATCTTCAGCATATCAAGGGCTTCATAGACATACTCAGGCGGTCCTTCTTCTCCTGCATGGGCAACGGCAAGAAAGCCTTCCGATTTGGCCTTTTCAAATACACGGTCAAATTTTGACGGAGGAAAGCCGACTTCGGATGAATCAAGCCCGACCGCTATGATCTGATCACGGTGGGGAAGGGCCTGCTTAAGAGTTTCAAAGGCCGCCTCTTCACTTAAATGACGCAGGAAACACATGATGAGTTTTGACGTGATCCCATATTTCTCACGCCCTTCCTTTAAAGCGCTACTGATGCCGTTGATCACTGTTGCAAAGGGAACTCCGCGGTCCGTATGACCCTGCGGATCAAAGAAAATTTCCGCATGTATGACATTCTGGTCATGGATATGGGCAATATAAGCAAGGGTCAGATCATAAAAATCCTGTTCCGTTTTCAGGACGCTCATGCCCTGATAATAGATATCGAGAAAATCCTGGAGGTTGGAAAATTGATAGGCGGCCCGGACTTCGTCAACATTCTTGAAGGGAATTTTAATGTTGTTGCGGCGCGCTAATGCGAACATAAGTTCCGGTTCGAGACTGCCTTCAATATGCAAATGCAGTTCCGCCTTGGGCATTTCCATGATGAAGCGATCAAGTTCTGTCATGACGGCATTCCAAACAATTAGAACCTGCCTTCCGCTGAACTCTCCTGAGCAGCGGAAGGCAGAGCAAACTGAACGTTATTTGGGAAGCTGACCTTCAACACCTTCGACGTACCAGTTCATGCCGAGTAGCGTTCCATCATCAAGAGCTGACCCTTCCGCGGCGCCAACGGACCCATCCTGCTTGTTAAAGGGACCCGCGAAAGGAAGAATGGATCCATCTTCGATGCCTTTTCGGGTTTCTTTGGCAAGAGCGACAACGTCCTCTGGAATTGCGTCGTTGTAAGGTGCGAGTTCTACCATGCCGGATTTGAAACCGCCCCAGACATCCTCGGATTTCCAGGTTCCATCAAGAACCGCTCTGGTGCGGTCAACATAGTAACCGTCCCAATTGTCGATAATCGCCGTCAGCTGTGCCTTGGGGGCGAACTTGGCCATATCGGATGCCTGTCCAACCGCCCAGACGCCCCGGTTCTCAGCCACCTGAAGCGGTGCGGGGCTGTCCGTATGTTGCATAATGATATCTGCGCCCTGATCAATCAGCGCCTTGGCCGCATCGCTTTCCTTGCCGGGATCATACCATGTATTTACCCAGGCGACCTTTACCGTCACATCAGGATTGACACTACGCGCGGCGAGCGTCATGGCGTTGATCCCGCGAACAACTTCCGGAATGGGAAAGGATCCGACATAGCCAATGACGTTTGATTTCGTCATCTTGCCCGCGATCTTGCCAACCACATAGCGCCCTTCATAAAACCGCGAGGAATATGTGCTGACGTTATCTGCCCGCTTATAGCCGGTGGCATGTTCGAACTTCACATCCGGAAACTGTTTGGCGACTTTAAGCGTCGGGTTCATGAAACCGAATGATGTCGTGAAGATAAGCTTATAGCCATCAGCTGCCATCTGGCGGATGACCGGCTCACTGCTTGATTCCTTAACGCTTTCCACAAAGGAGGTTTTTACCTTATCGCCGAATTCTTTCTGGACGGCTTGGCGGCCAAGTTCGTGACGATATGTCCAACCATGATCGCCAATCGGGCCAACATAAATGAAGCCCACCTTGTCTTCGGCATTGGCGGTTCCACCCATTAGAAGTGCGCCGGCCAACGCAGCGACGCTGATCAGGCCTGAGAATTTTTTTCGTGTCATTAGCTTTCTCCTTTTTTATACAGAAACAGTTCGGTTTCATGCTGCCGGATGAAAAATCTTGCCTATGCAAGCCGGGGCATGTTTTCGAATACGGGATTCATCTTTCGATATCAGGACGAGGACAAGTACGGTCGCCAGATATGGCAGCATCGAAAGGATTTGTGAGGGTACGTTAAGTCCGGCAGCCTGGGCGTGCAACTGTAAAATCGTAATGCCGCCAAACATATAGGCGCCAACCAGCACAAGCCCCGGCTTCCATGTCGCAAAAACGATGAGTGCAAGGGCAATCCAGCCGCGTCCGGCAGTCATATTCTCCGCCCACATCGGTGTATAGGCGAGGGATAGATAAGCTCCGCCGATCCCCGACATGGCCCCGCCGAACATAACGGCAAGATAACGGATCGCGATCACCGGATAGCCGATCGAATGTGCTGCGTTATGGGAATCGCCAACGGCCCGCAGGATCAGCCCTGCCTTTGTTTTATAGAGAAACCAGCTGACAAGGGCGACCATAACGAAGGAAAGATATACCAGAGCATCCTGTGCGAAGAGAATGGGCCCGACAAAAGGCAGATCGGATAGACCTGCAATATCGAGTTTGCCCAGCGCCGAGACTGGCTCTCCCACAAATTCCTGCCCCATTAAAGCGCTGAGACCGACACCAAACAAGGTAAGGGACAATCCGGTCGCGACCTGGTTCGCCATAAGCGAAAGTGTGAGGACGCCAAAAAGGAAGGCCATGATGGCCCCGGCAAGGGCCGCTGCGGCAACAGCGAGAAAATAGTTCCCGGTGACGAGCGCAGTGATAAATCCGCTGACGGCCCCAACGAGCATCATCCCTTCAACGCCCAGGTTAAGGACGCCGGATTTCTCCGTCACAAGTTCTCCAATCCCTGCAAAGACGAGGGGGGTAGCCGCCGTGATAATGGTTAGAACAACCGGTATAATCCAATCAAATCCGCTCATTATAACGTGGCCTTTCTTGCAATATTCAGACGGAACCGGTAGTGAACGAGCACATCACAGGCGAGGAGGAAGAAGAGAACCATTCCCTGAAATACACCGGTCACAGCAACCGGAAGACCGAGATTAATCTGTGCCGTCTCTCCGCCAAGATAGGTGAGCGCCATCAACAAACTGGCAAAGAAGATTCCGACCGGGTGAAGCCGCCCCAAAAATGCGACGATAATAGCCGTAAAGCCGTATCCCGGCGAGATGGAAGGCACAACCTGATCAATAGGACCACTTACCTCTGAAAATCCGGCAATGCCGGAAAGAGCGCCGGCAAACAGAAGGGTGAGCCAGATGATTTTCTTCTGACTGAAACCCGCGTAGCCGCCGGCGCGCGGTGCTTCCCCGATAACCTTCACCTGAAAACCGATGAGTGTCCGCGCCATCATGATCCAGGCACCGAAGACAGCCAATAATGCCAGAAGGGTTCCAAAATGCATTCTTGTGCCAGCGATCAATATGGGCATATCAGCGCTTTCGCTGAATGTCTGCGATTCAGGAAAGTTAAAACCTGCCGGATCCCGCCAGGGCCCGTGGATCAGGACAGACAGGAAAAGCAGTGCAACATAGACCAGCATCAGGCTGGTCAGAATTTCGTTGGCATTAAAGCGTGTTTTGAAGAATGCCGGAATGGCCGCCCAGGCGGCACCCCCAATGGCCGCCATGATAATCATCGCCGGTAGCAGGAAGATACTGTCTGTTTCGGGGAAATAAATAAAAAGACTGCTTCCGACGATAGCGCCCATGGTGAGCTGGCCCTCTGCGCCGATATTCCAGACGTTGGCCCGGAAGCCGACGGACAGGCCGATAGCGCAGAAGATCAGCGGTGTTGCCTTGACGAAGAGTTCGGAAAATTCATATAGGGTGTCCAGCGGGGCGACGAAAAACTGGTAAAGCGCCTCGATCGGATTTACCCCCAACAGCTCAAAGAGCAGGATGCTGGTAAGAACAGTCAAGGTGAGAGCAATGATCGGCGTCAGATAGACCATCGCCTTGGAATATTCACTTCGTTTCTCGATTTTAAGTAACATGGGCCGCCTCCGTCTTTTCTCCCATGCCATGGGTGCCGCCCATCAACAGGCCGATTTCTTCAATGGTTATTTCCGACAGCTCCCGCCCGACCGACAACCGTCCTTCCGAAATAACGGCAATCCTGTTACTGATTGCGAACAGTTCATCGAGATCCTGACTGATTACCAGAACAGCAGCGCCGTTTTCAGCAAGGTTAATCAGTGTCTGATGAATGAAGGATGCCGCGCCCGCGTCCACGCCCCAGGTCGGATGCGCCACGATGATAACGTTCGGCTTTTGCAAAACCTCCCGTCCGACAATGAACTTCTGCAAATTTCCCCCTGAGAGGCTGTTTGCTGTGTGATTGACGCCCGGCGTTCGAACATCGAACTGCTTTACAATATCGACAGCGTAGTTTTCCGTATTTCCCTTGTTGATGAAGCCGTTATTCATCAGCGACATTCGACTGTAGCCGCTTAAAAACGCATTCTCGGTCAGCATCATTTCTGGTACGGAGCCATGGCCAAGACGATCTTCCGGTACAAACGCAAGGCCGAGATTTCTTCGCTGGTTGGGTCCAAACTGGCCTATTTCCTTGCCATCTAGGGAAATTGCGCTTGCATCTTTGCTACGGGTTTCTCCGCTTAAGGCCGCAAGCAGTTCGATCTGTCCATTACCGGCAACACCGGCAATGCCAAGTATTTCTCCGCTACGGACCTCGAAATTGATTGTGTTGAGGTTGACGCCGAACTCTATGTCCGCATCGATGTTCAGGTTATTCACTTTCAGCCGGACAGGCCCTTTTTCAGGCTGGGCGGAATGTTCCGGTGCGTGCAAATTCGTCCCGATCATCATCTCTGCGAGGCTTTTTGCGGTTTCTTTCGTCGGATCACATTCATTGATATATTTCCCGCCGCGCAGGATCGTCGCCTTATGGCAAAGCGCCTTGATCTCATCGAGCTTGTGACTGATATACAGGATTGAAACACCTTCATCGGACAGGCGCCGCAATGTTTCGAACATTTTTTCGGCTTCCTGAGGCGTGAGAACCGAAGTCGGTTCATCCATGATGAGAAGCTTCGGATTTTGCAGGAGGCAGCGAACAATCTCAATGCGCTGCTTCTCACCAACGGAGAGGGTATGTACCTGTCTGTGCGGCTCCAGCGGCAGGCCGTAGTTATTTGAAACTTCTACGATTTCGCGGGCGAGCTTGGCCATATCCTGCCGGCCTGCCATTCCGAGTGCGATATTCTCCGTAACGGTCATTGCCTCGAACAGGGAGAAATGCTGAAACACCATGCCGATGCCGGCTTTGCGGGCGGCATGGGGGTTGGGAATCTTCACCGGATTGCCCGCCCAGAAAATTTCTCCCTCATCGGCTTCCAGTACGCCGTAGATTATTTTCACAAGTGTACTTTTGCCGGCGCCATTTTCACCCAGGAGAGCATGGATTTCGCCGGGCATGATTTTGAGGTCAATATGATCATTGGCAAGACAGCCCGGATAGGCCTTGGTGATCCCCCGCAGTTCAAGCTGTGGTGTTCCGCCGCCATTATTCATCATGCGGCCATTTCCGTTGCGTCATTTCACCCCCTCCATCGTTTGTCCTAATCCTAGAGACCGAAGTCCAGACGGTCCATATCATGTTCCATGAAGCCCTTCCTGCCGTGCCGGGTTCCTGTCGTGTTGTAATTTTCGATGGCGTCTCATAATGTCGGCAGCAACGCCCAGCGCAATTTCGGCGGGCCGCTTTCCGTCGAGCTCCGGTAGCCCGATCGGGCAGGCGATGCGGTCGATTTCTACAGTTGAAAATCCCCGCACCGCCAGCCGTTTGTGGAATTTTGCCTTCTTCGTGTTTGATCCGATTAGCCCGATGTATCGTGCCTCGGGTCGCTGTTTTAGCAATGCCTCGCAAATGTCCAGATCCAACTGATGGCTATGTGTCATGATCAAATAGTAGCCGTCAGCCGGGCTGTCCGAGATTGCACTAATCGGACTTTCTATAACGATCTCGCGAACGTTGGCCGGAATGGCGTCCGGAAACTCCTGCGGGCGCTCATCCACCCAAAGAATAGTGCAGGGAAGAGAGGAAAAGGCCTGAACAACGGCTTTGCCGACATGTCCGGCTCCAAAGAGGGTAAGATGAAATTCCGCCTCGTGAAGGGATTGGACCAGTGTAAATTCCGTTTCTTCTTCAGCGCCCGAGTTGATAATTTCTGCTCCCGGTGAAGTCAGCCGCCGCTCGATAGCCGACTGGATCGTTTGATCAAGATATATCATGCTGTCATTCGCCGTGAGGACTTGTCGGTGGCAACTCGACGAAGTCCAGCGGGAGAGCAAAATACTATTTTCTTCATTTAACCGGTTAAATATATTATAGGCCCCATCGGCAGATAATTTACCAAGCAGGATATCTACATATCCTCCGCAGCATTGGGCAAGCTCGGGACCGAGCGGAACATTCAATATTTCCGCCGATTTCTCATTCTCCTGAAGCATGTTTCGGGCGGCATTTACTGCAAGATATTCCAGTCTGCCGCCGCCAATGGTTCCCATTGATCTTGAGGCTGTCACCAGCATGGTCGCTCCCATCTCACGAGGCGTTGAGCCTTTGACCAAACCGACGGTCACAAGAACGGCCGCGCCATCCTGAATAGGATCATATGCAGTGGCGATGTCAGTCCAATTGCTCATTGTGCGGCTTCCGTAATTTTCTCCGGCTGACTGGTCGAGGACATTTTTTGTACGGCAAACAATACACGCTCTGGAGTGGCCGGAGCGTCAAGGTCCGGATATAGCTGGTAGTCTGACACACTGGAAATGGCGTCGGCAATGGCATTGAAGGCAGAGATGGCGAGCATGAAAGGAGGCTCGCCGACTGCTTTTGATTTGAATATCGTCTCCTCTACGTTCTCTCCGCGATCATATATCTTCATATTGAAGATAGCCGGACGATCGCTGCAGGCCGGTATTTTATATGTCGACGGCGCGTGGGTTTTCAGGATGCCCTTATCGTCGAAGAACAACTCCTCCGTCGTCAGCCATCCCATGCCCTGAATATAGCCACCCTCGATCTGGCCGAGGTCGATGGCCGGATTAAGACTTTTGCCCGCATCATGAAGAATATCCACGGCGACAACCTTGTTCTCGCCGGTAAGTGTATCAACGATAACTTCTGAGACCGCGGCGCCATAGGCGAAATAATAGAACGGCCGCCCGCTGTAAGTCTCGGCGTCATAATGAATTTTCGGTGTGCGGTAAAACCCCGTCGCGGAGAGGGAAACCCGGTTCATATAGGCGAGATGAATGAGGTCCTTGAAGGCGACGGTTTGCTTTCCTATCCTTACCCGGTTTGGCAGGAACGTGACCTCACTCTCCGTTACGCCGTAGTTATAGGCAGCAAAGGCCGTCAGCCGCTTTTTAAGGGCGAGGGCAGCGGCTTCTGCTGCCTTGCCGTTCAAATCTGCACCGGACGAAGCGGCCGTCGGTGATGTATTTGGCACCTTATCCGTACGTGTTGCCGTGATTTTGACCCGTTCGATATCAATCTGAAGCACTTCCGCGACGACTTGTGCGACCTTGATATAGAGTCCCTGTCCCATCTCGGTACCGCCGTGATTGATCATCACGCTGCCGTCCGTATAGATATGCAGAAGGGCGCCGGCCTGATTGAGATGGGAAGCGGTGAAGGATATTCCGAATTTCACCGGAGTGAGTGACATGCCTTTCTTGAGATAGGGGCTTGTTTTGTTAAATGCACGGATTGCCTCTCGACGTGCCGAATAATTGGCGCTCTTTTCAAGGTCCGCAATAATTTCCGGCGCGATGTTATCCTCGACAGTCATCTGATAGGGCGTCACGTTGCGATTGGTCTTGCCGTACAGGTTGTTCTTGCGGACCTCAAGCGGGTCTTTCTTCAGATAGCAGGCGATAGCGTCCATCATGCGTTCCGGCGCCAGCATCCCTTGCGGCCCGCCGAAACCGCGAAACGCCGTATTGGAAACCGTATGGGTTTTGCATCGATGCGAAATGATCGTTACATTTTCAAAATAATAGCAGTTGTCCGCATGAAACATGGCGCGGTCATTGATCGAGGCAGACAGATCGACTGAGCGGCCACATCGGGACGCAAGAACGAATTCGGCGCCGCTGATACGCCCATTGTCATCAAACCCCATCTCAACAGTAATCACAAAATCATGGCGTTTGCCGGTCATGATCATGTCATCGTCCCGGTCCAGCCGTATTTTTGCCGGACGGCCGGTTATATGGGCTGCAAGGGCGGCAATTGCGGCGAACCAGGCGCCCTGCGTTTCCTTGCCGCCAAACCCGCCGCCCATTCGCCGGATCTCGACCGTGACCGCATGGTCAGGGAGATCGAGGAACTTTGCGACATTGTGTTGTACTTCAGTCGGGTGCTGGGTTGAGGAATGCACAAACATATCGCCATCCTCGCCGGGAAGGGCGAGAGCGACATGTCCTTCAAGGTAACACTGATCCTGCCCGCCGACTTCAAAGCGGCGGGGCAAACGGTGCTTCGCATTTTTGATGGCCTTTGCCGCATCCCCGCGGCGAATTTCACGGCTGGGCAGGACAAATGAGTTTGTCGCCATGGCCTGCTCGACGGTGATGATAGCCGGGAGTTCTTCATACTCAATTTCCGCAAGCTTCGCGGCGGCGCGGGCCTGCTCCAAACTTTCTGCGGCAACGGCGAACAAGGACTGGCCGGCATATTCAACGGTATCTTCGGCGAAAACCGGATCATCTCCGGCGATTGGCGCGGCATCATTCACCCCCGGCACGTCCTCTGCCGTCAGAACGGCGACAACACCGGGCGCTGTTCTTACTTTTGACACATCAAGTTTTATGAGGCGTGCATGGGCCTTTTCACTTTGTGCAACATAGAGATGCAGTAGTTTTTTTCCCTCCGGAATATCATCAATATAGAGCGCCTCGCCCGCAACCTGCTTTGCTGCACTATCATGTGGCGTCGCAACATGGACGGTTCCTCGGATCATGTTACGGCTGAGCGGTGGATTACGCATAGGCGAGCCCTCCTTCGCCGACAATGCGAGTTGCCCGGTCTGCCGTGGTCGTTTCGATATAAAATTTCCTGAGCAGATTTTGCGCAGCCAGCATCCGATACTGGCTGCTCGCGCGCATGTCGCTGAGAGGCTGATAGTCTTCGGACATTTTCAGCATGGCGGAGGCAATTGACGCTTCTATCCAATCTGCGCCGTCCAGTTCTTGCTCGGTCTTGTAGGCACGCCGTGGCGTCCCCGCCATTCCGCCATAGCAGATGCGGATATCTTTAACAGTATTTCCGTTCAGAGTAAGATGGAACGCTCCGCAGACGGCGGAAATATCCTGGTCAAATCGTTTCGATATTTTATATGTGGCAAAATGACTCTCAGGCCTTTGGCGTGGAAGGAACACAGCCTCGACAAACTCACCGGGTTTGAGGTCCTGCTGGCCATACTCGATGAAGAAATCTTCGAGCAGGATTTCACGCAATCCCTCTTTGGAGCGAAGGTGCAATTGCGCGCCAAGAGCGATCAGCGCGGGGGGCATATCACCGATGGGCGATCCGTTCGCGATATTCCCGCCGATGGTACCGCAGTTACGAATCTGGGTCGAGGCAATCCGCCGGATAAGTTCACCAAGATCCGAATGCACCTCTTCAAGCGGGGCCCATGCATCGCTATAGGTCACTCCGGCGCCGATATGAAGTCCGCCTTCTTTTTCGGCAACACTTTTGAGGGAGTCAATTTGACCAAGATAGATAACTGTCTGAATCTCCCGATGTTGTTTTGTCACCCAAAGTCCGACGTCGGTTGCCCCGGCAAGAAGGACCGCATCTGGATAAGTCGCGAGGAGTTCTGTCAGTTCTTCTATTGTTTTCGGCGCAAAATAGCTGCGACCCTGCCAGTCTAGCTGCAGGCCAGGTTCATTCATGAGGGTTTCAAGTTCTGCAATTGTCACCTTTTCCCGAGCATGGAAATGATCGATTATGTCGGTTTTGGTAATTGCGACGGCCGCGTCTACGATTGTTCCATATCCGGTGCAACGGCAAAGGTTGCCTGCAAGGATATTGTCGATATGCCGACGGTCCGGGTTTCTGCCCGTATGCAATTCAGCAAAAAGGGACATCACGAAGCCTGGTGTGCAAAATCCGCATTGAGTGCCATTTGCATCGACCATGGCCTTTTGGACAGGATGGAGATCGCCGTTTGCCGATTTCAGGTCTTCGACAGTGATCAGTTCCTTCCCGTCCAGTGTTGGAAGAAACTGGATGCAGGCATTAACAGCTTGATAGCGCAGCTTGCCATCTTTCAAATCACCTAAAACCACAGTGCAGGCACCGCAGTCGCCCTCTGCACATCCTTCCTTGCTCCCGGTCAGCGCCTGCTCATAGCGAAGAAAGTTCAGAACCGTCATCGTTGGATCAATATTTTCCAATTCGACAATTTCACCGCGATGAACATATTTTATCTTTTGGCGCATCAATTTCCCTGTTCCGACATTCCCTAACTTCCGCGGTAGGTCGAATAGCTGTAGGGGGAGACGAGTAGGGGAACATGATAATGTGTTTCGACGTCTGCAATACCAAACCGAAGCACTACTTCATCAAGGAACTTGGGTTCCGGTAATGTCACTCCCGATTTCTCGAAATATGCCCCTATATGAAACAATAGTTCATACTGTCCGCGCTTAAAATTTTCTCCCTCAAGAAGAGGAGAATCACAACGTCCGTCAGAATTTGTGAGACGACTGTCGATTAGCGTGCGGTCGCTGTCGGCGATGCGAAAGAGATCAATTCTAATCCCCGTGCCGGGCCTGCCCGCGGCAGTGTCCAGTACATGCGTTGTAAGTTTCCCCATAACTTTCCTTAAGCCAGCGTCCCCTGATAGTGCACTGCAAAACTTTGCATGACAGAATTTGGATTGTCCACATAATTAATTAATTTTGTATACAATATTTTTTACTATTGTATAAGTACAGTGAGGGAACTTGATAAATTTGAGGAAAATTCATGAGCCGGACTGCCCCAACAGTCGCTCTGAGGCAGAGCGAAACCCAGACACGAAAGGGCTTGCATAACGACCAAATTTACGAAGAGATGTTTGCCGCCATACTGGAGCAAAGGCTGGCGCCGGGTACAAAACTCTCCGAGGATACGCTTGGTGAAATCTTTGGTGTCAGCCGGACAGTGATACGGGCCGTGCTGCAACGGCTTGCCCACGAACGGATTGTCCAGATACACCCAAATCGTGGCGCTTTCGTCTCTGAACCATCACCTGCAGAAGCACAGGAGGTTCTGCAAGCGCGCCGCCTGATCGAGGCCGGGATTATACGCGAAGCGATTCGCAGGCAGGTACCGTCAGATATGGAAACGCTTCGGCAGTCTGTCGCAGCAGAGCGCGAGAGCCTTGAACAAGGCGATCACGAGTCCTGGGTCCGGCTTTCGGGCGATTTTCATTTGAAACTGGCAGCGATTGCAAAGAACCACACTCTGGCGGCCTATGTGAAGGAATTGGTTTCCCGGACTTCTCTGATAATTGTGCAGTATCAGAAAGGGAATGTTTCCCCCTGTAGCTGTGATGAGCATACGCAGATTATTAAAGCGATCGAAGCCCGCGATGAGGAAAAAGCGGTCGAGTTGATGATGGCGCATCTAAAGGCATGTGAAGATCAGTTGAACCTGCGACATGAAGAGGGCAAAGCGGATCTTTTCTCGATCTTCGCTAAACCGGGAGGCCGGGCGGAGAGGAAACGGAGAGCCGTATGATCGGGGACGTTCCTTATCCGCGGAACCTGATCGGCTATGGTGCTTCACCGCCGGATCCAAAATGGCCCGGAGGTGCCCGCATCGCCGTGCAGTTCGTCCTTAACTATGAAGAGGGCGGAGAGAATAGCATCCTGCATGGCGATGATGCGTCCGAATCCTTTCTTTCCGAGATAATCAACGCGGTTCCGATTCCCGGTGCCCGTCACGTCAGTATGGAGTCAATTTACGAGTATGGAAGCCGGGCGGGTGTCTGGCGGCTGCTGCGCCTGTTTGAAAAGTATGACGTTCCGCTTACCATATTCGGCGTAGCGATGGCGCTTGAACGAAACCCAGATGTGGTTCGGGCGTTTATTGACCAGGGGCATGAGATATGCAGTCACGGTTATCGCTGGATTAACTATCAGAATGTGTCTGAAGCCGTGGAGCGTGAGCATATGCATCGCGCGATTGAGATTATCAGGCGATTGACGGGGGAGCGACCCTTGGGTTGGTATACGGGACGGACAAGCCCGAACACCCGCCGCCTCGTCGCGGAGGAAGGCGGCTTTCTTTATGACGCCGACGCCTATGACGATGATCTCCCTCACTGGATTGAGGAAGCTGGATGCCATCAGCTCATCATTCCCTATACGCTTGATGCAAATGATATGCGCTTTGCTGCGGTACAGGGATTTAACAGCGGGGATCAGTTTTTCACCTATCTGAAAGACAGTTTCGACACCTTGTATGAAGAAGGGGAGAGCAGCCCAAAAATGATGTCGGTCGGGCTGCACTGCCGGATCGTCGGGCGACCGGGCAGGATCGCCGCTCTCAAGCGTTTTATAGAGTATGCGCGAGACCATGACGCAGTGTGGTTCTGTCGCCGGATTGATATTGCCCGGCACTGGCATGAACATCATCCGCCCGTCGCTGAAAAGGCTTCTCGGTGATGAAATTTAGAACATCACCTAGTAAAATGAACAATGTTCAATTTATGGAAAAATTCGGCAGTATTTATGAACACTCTCCCTGGGTGGCGGAGCGTGCCTGGCAGTCCGGCATTACGAAAGAGCATGATACAGTGGAAATATTTGCGGCACTGATGGCACGCATTGTTGATGAGGCGGAGGAACCGCTCAAATGGGAGCTGATTGCGGCGCATCCCGATCTGGCCGGCAAGGCGGCGGTAAAAGGGGATTTGACCGCCGCCTCCAGTTCCGAGCAAGCAGGAGCGGGGCTTGGCGATTGTTCGCCGGAAGAATTCGCGGCTTTTGAAAAATACAACGCGGCCTATAAATCGAAATTCGGATTTCCCTTTATCATGGCCGTCAAGAATAGTAATCGCCATGATATACTTGCCGGATTTGAAAGGCGTCTTCAGAATTCCAAGGAAAAGGAATTTGAGACGGCGCTCGCGGAGATCTACAAGATCGCCTTTTTTAGACTGGCTGAAATATAGATCGGTGCTTTTTGCTTTGAGGAGATGTGAATGAATTCGGCCACGCCACCATCTGTTGGGTTTGCAGATAGATTTATTGACCTTGCGTCCCCTCGTCTCGGGACGGAGGTGATCTTTGCTACGGACGATTTTTTTGCTGACAAGTCCCGATTGATCAATCCTGCACCGCCGGTCTTTATCGCCGAGAAATATGATGACAACGGAAAATGGATGGACGGCTGGGAAAGCCGCCGCAAGCGCGGAGAGGGACATGACCATTGCATCATCCGCTTCGGCCTTCCGGGGATCATTCACGGTTTCAACATTGATACCAGCCATTTTACCGGCAATTTCCCGCCCGCGGCCTCGATTGACGCCTGCCTTGTCGACGGGGACCCCGATGCGAAGACGATCTGGACGGAGATACTCCCCGCTGTCACTCTTAAAGGTGATAGCCAGCACTTGCATGCAATTACGGATAATCGGAACTGGAGTCACCTCAGGCTCAATATATATCCTGATGGTGGGGTTGCCCGGCTGAGAGTCTATGGAGAGGTGCAATGCAACTGGGAAAAACGGGACCCGAGCGAACTGATTGATCTTGCGGCCCTTGTCAACGGTGGGCGCGGTTTTGCCGCCAGTGATCAACACTACGGATCGCCCTCCCAGATTCTCGCGCCGGGACGGGGAGTTAATATGGGGGATGGCTGGGAAACACGTCGACGCCGTGAACCCGGGAATGACTGGGCGCTAATTGCCCTTGGTCATCCGGGCATTATTTCAAAAGTTGAAGTGGATACGGCGCATTTCAAAGGGAACTATCCGGATCGTTGTTCAATACAAGGAGCGTTTGTTACCGGCGGAACAGAAGAATCACTGGTAACGCAAAGCATGTTCTGGAAAACCCTGCTGCCTGAACAGAAACTTGAAATGGATGCAATTCATTCTTTTGAAAAAGAGATTATTGATATCGGTCCGATCAGTCATGTACGGCTCAATATCATTCCCGACGGCGGGATCAGCCGGCTTCGCCTTTTCGGACGGATAACGAGATAGCGACATGCCCCTCAAGATCGAGCCGCTCACCCGGGAGACCTTTGCCCCATTTGGAGACGTCATTGAAACCGACGGGGCGGAGCATTTTGACATTAACAATGGTTCAACAATCCGTTTTCACGACCTTGCGAAAATCGAGACGGATGAAGACGGGCGCGTTCTTGTCAATATTTTCCGGGCGACGCCGCTTGAGTATCCGCTCACAATCCAGATGGTGGAGCGGCATCCGAAAGGCAGCCAGGCGTTTATTCCTCTCAACAACAGGCCTTATCTGATTTTGGTCGCGCCAAAGGGCGAAACTGTGCAGGCCTCGGATTTACGGGTCTTTCGCGCAAGCGGACAACAGGGCGTGAATTATCATGCCGGGACATGGCATCATCCGGTGCTGGCATTGGAAGATGTCAGTGATTTTTTGGTCATCGATCGCGGTGGGGACGGCATGAATTGCGATGAAATTTATTTTACCGATCCCGATCTCACACTCGATCTATGATTTTGTTCGGTAGTGATAGCGATAAAGTGTGTCTTTGAACCCCATCTGCTTCCAGAACGCTTTTCCCGTTTCATTTTCGGCGACAACTTGTAAGTAGGCGTGAGGGACCCCGGCAGTCTGAGCTTTTATCAGCATGTGCTGCACAATATGCGCCGCGAATCCTCTGCGGCGAAAACTGGGATGAACAGCAAATTCGAACAGTCCGAGGAGGTTGGCGGATTGCACACCGAAGCCGCAGGCGACGATTTCCTTTCCGCATAGAATGGCGAGCGCATGTATTTCAAGCTCGATAAGAGCAAGCATCTCCTGAAAGACGGTTTGTTTCGCCTTGTCCTGACCTGTCAGTGTCGCAACGCCTCTTCGCCAGAAGGCGCTCTCTGCATCATAGCTGTGGACTTTAGGACCTTGGGCGGGTTTTATTTCCGCATCGAGCGCTTTCAGGCGTACTTCAGTTTCGCCAAAATAGCCATAGCCACGCGAGGCCAGAGCCGCATCAATCCTGTCGTCGGCAAGCGGCGTGAGTCTAAAATGGCATGGTTGCTTTTCCTGCTGATAGGCAGCTTCGCAATAGTCAATTTTCTCTTCCAGCGGCAGCGTGCCCGGAGCCATTATATTGACCGAATTTGCTCGCCGTGTATGGTTTCTTGCGAAGCGCAGATGCCAGCCATCATAGATCTCCGTTCGAAGCGCGGGGATCGAGGCAAGGGAATGGGACTCTATTTCGGCGATTTGTTGCGACATGATGTTTGGTCGGATTTTACGGGCTTGCACAGATGAGCCGCCCATACATACTTAGCAGTATATTGCCACAGGAGAGACGACCTGCCTATGGGTTCTTTTTTTAAGCCGCTGAGACGGCGCCTCATATTTGCCTGCGTTGTGGTAATGGCCTTTGTTGCGTGTCTGTTTACGCTATTCGTTGATCTGCAGCCAAAAGTCTCATCCGATTTTTTCTTTGGCTCTGATGACCCTGAACTCGCGCAGTCCGCCCGTATTCATGAGCTTTTCCCGTCAGATGAGTTTTTAATCATAAGCGCCGCCAGCTACGATATTTTCTCATCGCGTTATAATGAAACCCTCAAGAATTTTTCCAATGATATTGCGAATATTCCAGGTATCCACAGGGTCGTGAGCGTTTCAACAGGCCCCGAAAGTGTTGCCCGCGCCAACGAAGGGCCTTTCTGGAAATCATTGCTGATCGGTGACGATGGCAAGTCGACATTAATCTTTGCCTTCGTCGATGCGCCCGTGAACTCTCATGTTATCGACGAGGTGGAGGCGGCTGCGAGGATGTTCATTGATGGCGACGCGTTCCATATTCGCCTTTCAGGGACCCCCTATATTGTTGAGCAGATCCGGCGAAGCCTGATTGACGATATCGAGATATTCAGCTCCGCCTCCCTTGTGATCTTTGCCGTCATTTTGATGATTGTCTTCCGGTCCCCGATCATCGCCCTGGGTGCAAGCGCCAGCGGTATCACAGCCATTTTCCTGACCTTGCTGATACTCCAGTCAATCGGCCAGCCCGTCGGCATCCTCACGGCCAATCTTGCAATCATTGTGTTTGTGCTGGTGCAATCCCAGATCATCTACCTTACGGTGAACTGGCGCCGGACGAGTATAAAGGATGATATTGCGGCCGTTCGGGCCGCTTTAATTCAAACATTCCGGGCGTCATTCTGGTGCATGCTGACAACCCTTTTGGGATTTGCGACGCTTTTGAATGTAGCCGCGGAGCCGCTTCGACAGCTCGGGATGGGAGGTATCGTAGGGGCAATCGTTGCTCTTATCTGCAGCTATGCTCTTTATCCCGTATTCCTGCTTTTTGCGGAGCGTAAGATGGAAGAGATGTCCGGCGGTACTAAAATCCTGAAATCCCATCGCTTTATTCGCTATGGGGTCGGGGGCGCCTTGCTCCTGATTGTCCTCTTTGCCGCTCCGGGGCTCTCTCGGCTCAATACGGATCCAAGCCTTCTATCATATTTCGATAAGGACTCCGAGCTGGGCGAGGGGCTTCAATATATCGATGAGAATGGAGGCAGCAGTCCCTTGAAGCTGGTCGTCCGCCTTAAAGATGGCACAAGGCTGGACAATGAAGCCGGATACAACGCCATGTGGCAATTACACAATAACCTGTTGACGGCTGACAGTGTTGGAACGGTGATTTCTCTGCCTGCGCTGCTGGCGGAGGCAAACACGCATCCGCTGGCGTTTTTGCTGCCCTGGCGGGAAATCGTCACACTGCTTTCTCTCGGGATCAATGATAACGTGGCTGAAAATTTCCTGAATGAAGATCGCGACCAGGTGCTCTTCCTTCTGCGGATGAATGAGGCCGGACGCGAGAGCACACGGAATGAAGTAATCGCTGAACTTCATGACATCATAACGAATGCAGGCTTTAACCCGGTGTTGACGGGGGGTGTCTATATGCTTCAGGGGCGGTTGTCCGCACTCGTCTCACAGAGCCTGATCACCGGCCTTGGAGGTCTTCTGTTTTTATTTGCGATCATCGCCTGGATCGTCATTCGCAACTGGCGCGTTGCTGTGGCGATGACCCTGACGGCAGCGCTTATACCCGTCACAATCCTGGGAGGGGTCGGTTGGTTCAATATCCCGGTGGATATAATTTCGGCACCTGCGGTCAGTGTCTGCATCGGGATTGCGGTGGATGCGCTTATCCATCTTGCTCTGGCCCTTAGGCGACATGATTACAACAGGAACAGGCTTAGTGCCTGGACGTTGGCCCTTCAGGAACAATCCATAGGAGTTATCGCCTCCAGCAGTATCATTGCGATGGGATTTCTTATCTTCGCTAGTTCCGCGTTTCCACCGACAGGCCGGTTTGGTATGGAGATTGTGTTGGGCGCGATATTCGCCGGCATTGCGGCTCTCACGCTGTTCCCGTTATTGACCGTTTGCCTTGAAAAAGTTACGAGACGGCCATGAGTATTGATTTTCCGGATACGGGATTGCCGGTAGAGGACGTGCTGCCGGAGCTTGCCAAAGTATTGAGAGTGGCGCCGGTCGCGATCCTTGAGGCGGCGCCGGGGGCCGGGAAAACCACGCTCGTTCCATTATTCCTTCTCAAGTCAGGAATATTAGGTTCCGGCAAGATCATCATGCTGGAGCCTCGACGTCTGGCGGCGCGGGCGGCGGCGCGCCGGATGGCGGATTTGCTGGGTGAGGAAGTCGGGCAGACCGTCGGTTATCGTGTCCGGCTCGACAGTAAGGTCAGTGAGCAGACCCGGATCGAGGTGGTGACAGAGGGAATTCTGACGCGGCGCCTTCAGTCCGATCCGGAGCTTGAGGGTGTTGATCTTCTCATCTTTGATGAATTCCATGAGCGCAGCCTGCAAACGGATCTCGGCCTTGCTCTGGCGCGGCAGGTACAGGAAATCCTGCGCGATGATCTTCGGTTACTGCTGATGTCGGCGACAATAGATACGTCACGGATAGCAAAGGCCCTCGGGGAAGCGCCTGTTATCAGCAGCGCCGGACGACAATTCCCGGTGGAAACCCGGTTCCTGTCGCGTGCTGGCTTCAAAGCGCCTCTGCAGGAGGTTGTACCCACAGTCGAGGAGGCTCTCCGGGAGGAGGGGGATATTCTGGTGTTCCTGCCCGGAATCGGGGAAATCACCCGCCTGCAAAAGCGGCTTGCACAGATATCATCGTTGTCGGATACGCTGATTTTACCCTTACATGGAAGCCTACCGCCGAAAGATCAGGACAGGGCGATCCAACCCAATGCCGATGGCAGGAGAAAGATTGTCCTTTCAACAGACATAGCAGAGACCAGCCTGACTATTGAAGGGGTGCGGATCGTCATTGATTCAGGATTGGCACGACGGCCAGTTTTTAACCCGAATAGCGGAATGACCGCGCTGGAGACACAGCGGATTGCCCGGGCTTCCGCTGATCAACGACGGGGACGCGCCGGGCGGCTCGGGCCTGGCATCTGCTATCGCCTTTGGACCGCGGCAGAAGACAGGGGGTTAATTGAGTTTGCTCCGCCCGAGATTATGACAACGGATTTGACGGCGCTGGTGCTGGAACTCGCAAAATGGGGTGTCGAGGAGCCAGCCGATCTTTTCTGGATGGACGCACCGCCACGCGGTCCGTTCGCGCAAGGCAGAGATATTTTGCGGGCATTGGGTGCGATTGACGCAGATGATAAGATTACCACCCTTGGGCAGAAAATTGTCAGTCTTCCCCTGCATCCGAGACTCGGGGGGATGCTGATCAAAGCCCAGAGAATTGGCGCTTCTGGGCTTGCCGTGGATATTGCTGCACTGTTGTCGGAGCGGGATATTCTGCGCCGCGATCCAGATTTCCCGGATGCGGATATCCGCTCCCGACTGGAGATATTGTCCCAGGCTGGGCACAAAGGCCGCAATACTTCGGGCGCTGTGCAGCAAGTACGCCGTGCCAGCCAGGACTTGCGCCGCCGTCTTAAAATCCAGGATGGTTCTGAGATACAGGAATCTGTTGGCCTCTTACTGGCCTTTGCTTATCCCGACCGGATTGGAGAGCTGCGCAGTGAAAGCCAGCTTCAGTATCGTTTGTCGGGTGGACGCGGTGCCCGGCTGGTCGAGAATGACCGGCTTAAGGGAGAACCCTATATTGTGGTTGCCGACCTCGACGGGAAAGGCCGCGATGCAAGAATTCATCTTGCTGCACCGATCTCAATCAAGGAGATTGAAGAGAGTTTTGCGGATATGATCGTGTCCATCCGGCGAGTCTTCTGGGATGAAAAGAAGTCGCGTGTCCTGGCAGTTCAGGAACGTAAACTCGGCGCTCTTCTCATTGAACAGCAGCGTATAGAAACTCCCGCTCCGGAAGAGATAGAGGCCGCTCTGCTCGCCGTGGTCAAGAGCAAGGGTCTCAAAGTTCTGCCGTGGAATGAGGAAAGCAAACGTCTCGCCGACCGTATCAATTTCGTAAGATATCATGGAGATGGGGAGGGGTGGCCTGATTTGTCGAACTTGGCGCTAGAGAATTCCGTTGAAGATTGGTTGCATCCTTATCTCGCGGGATTGTCGTCCCTTGATGACCTTCAAAAACTCAATCTGACGGAAATTCTGATGAATATGCTGAATTGGGATCAGCGTATGCAACTCGATGGATATGCGCCGCCATCCATGAAAGTGCCAAGCGGATCCAATATCCGGCTTGATTACAGCGATCCGGAAAGCCCCGTACTTGCCGCACGCTTGCAGGAGTTGTTTGGTCTACAGACGGTGCCGAAATTGTGCAACGGGCGTGTTGCTGTCTCCATTCATCTTCTCTCGCCGGCGCGACGGCCCGTGCAGATTACGCAGGATCTCGCCAGCTTCTGGCAAAACACCTACACAGATGTAAAAAAGGATCTGAAAGGGCGATATCCGAAACATTATTGGCCGGACGATCCGCTTGAGGCAGAGGCCACAAGCCGCGTTAAGCCGCGCCGGAATTAGGCACGGGCATTACCGATAGGTACTCTGCCAATTTTTACGCGTAAGCAGGGCTGATAAAGAGAATATGTCGTCAGTCATTAAATTCCGAGGCGAGATATTTGTCGTACCAGTCGAGTTCGGGCCGAAGTTTGACAACCTCGCCAATAACTATGAGGGCTGGCGGCTTTAAATTGCTTTTTTCAAGATCTTGCGCGGCGTTCGCGAGTGTACTCACGACAACTTTCTGATCCTTCGTTGTTGCCCGGAAAACAATAGCAACGCTCTCGTCCTGACTGCGGCCATATCGGATCAATCGTTCTGCAATTGACCGGATATGCCTGACACCCATATAGACCACGATAACAGGAGACCCTTTCGCGATATATTCCCAATCGACATCAGGGACCTCGCCGCTTGCGTCATGACCCGTCAGGAACGTAACGGCCGAGTTTGTCTCGCGATGTGTCAGAGGAATGCCCGCGTAGGCGAGACCACCGACCCCGGATGAGATGCCCGGGATAACACGAAAAGGAATGTTGTGCGCCGCCAGCGTTAGTGCTTCCTCTCCGCCACGGCCAAAGATATATGGATCGCCGCCTTTCAGGCGTAATACTCTCTTTCCCTCCCTGGCAAGGGCGATCAATCGCTCCGTGATATCATTCTGCTTAGGGGAAGGTTTGCCCCCCCGCTTGCCGGCATATTCCAGAATTGTATCCGGTCCCGTCAGTTCCAGGATATCCTGCCCAACCAGAGCGTCATAGACCAGTACATCCGCCTGTCGTAATGCCTCATAAGCATAGAGGGTGAGCAGTCCGGCATCCCCGGGACCTGCGCCAACCAGCCAGACCGAACCCGGTTCAAATGGCGGTATTTTGCTCAAAATCTTGTCCATGCCCTTCTTTTACACATCTATTATCTTCCCGCATAGCCATCCGTGATACTGCTGCTTATAAAATTCGAATGGCGGATAAAATCTCTCCGTGGTCCTTCAAGTGTGTGGCGTAATTGAGGTTCCGCAGTCCTGCTTGATCTGGCAAAACTGCTTCCCCGCGTCAGAATGCGGTTTGTTTTCGTAAACTTATCCTGTAGTTTCTCGGGTATGACGGAGACTGTTGAAAATAAAATCGTGGTCAAAGACCTCTGCAAAAGTTTTGATGGCGTTCAGGTGCTGAACGGCATTAATCTAGAGGTGAAAACCGGAGAAATTCTGACACTGATCGGACCCTCCGGTTCGGGTAAGACACTTACACTCAAATGTATTCTGGGTCTTGTCAAACCGGATAGCGGTTCAATACTGCTCGATGGCAAGGAAGTCAGCGATTTGCCGGAGAAGGATAGGGTCAAGTTTTTCCAGAACTTTGGTATTCTGTTCCAGCGATCGGGATTGTTTGACGGCTTGCGGGTATGGGAAAATATAGGCTTTCGTCTCAGCCAGCAGCCCGGCATGAGCAAAAGCGATGTCAAGGAGATGGCGATCAAGAAGCTGCGGTCGGTCGGGCTTTCTGCCGATGTGGCGGACCTCTACCCGGCGGAGCTTTCCGGCGGAATGCAGAAGCGCGTGGGGTTTGCCCGCGCCATTGCCGGGGATCCGCCAATTCTGTTTCTGGATGAGCCGACAGCGGGTCTCGACCCGATCATGAGCAATGTTATCAATGATCAGATTTTCAACAATGTTCGGGAATTGGGCAGTACGGTGATGGCGATTACCAGTAATTTGCTCACGGCGCGTATCATTTCTGATCGCATTGCCATGTTGCATGAAGGACGTGTCGTCTGGACCGGAGATGTCCGAGAGGCCGTGCATAGTGATAATGCCTATGTTTCCCAGTTCTGGAACAAGCGTAAAGACGGTCCGATACAGATGTCGGTATCAACGATTTCAGCCTGAGACAGGAGAAATTTTCATCACGCAAACAGTTTGTTGAGCGTCTGAATTTTCACATGCCGACAATCAGGACTGCTCAATATCCATGCGTGACGGAGAAATTGATTCATTCATTGCTTCCGACCTTTTGAGGTATCGAAAAAAACTGCCCTGGAAGCGGGAGGTCATATCTCCCGGCTGCTGGGAGCGTCCATATCTCATCGATAATCATATAACCCGGGCCCATGCGGAAAGTCGGCGCATGGAAGAGAGCCGCGAACTGGCAACGCTCCGGGATGCAGTTGAGCGCGAACTCGCGCATTATCCGGCGGCAAAACAGCGGTTATGGTTGGCTGAATACCGTTTCATGGAAAAGCTAATGTCATTTCGTCAATTGGCAATATATGCGCCGGCTTTTCTGACTCTGTCCCGTATTATGCCCAGGAAGATGATATTCTGCCGCCGTGAGGTGGTACATCGATACCTGAAGTTGCATCCGTTGCCAAAAACGCCATTCATTGAGAGGCTTTGCCGCCAGTTCGTGCGCTCAAGTGTGCTGCTTTATCCGGCAGAGAAACTGGTTTTGGCAGCCGATAAATTCATTCGCCTTGCCTCGCGCTCCGCCGATCAGAGCAAAAAGCTAAACCGTCATCGGGTCGCCATACTTTTGCGGTCCCATCAGATGATGAGCGATGTGGAAATTTGTGAAATATTTCAATGCGAGGAAATATATCTCGACGAGCTTGCCCTTCTTGCCGAACTGGCGGATTACTATCGGTTGACTCTCGATGATATTTTCAAGGTCTCCGCGGAGGAGATTAACCGCTTCTGGGATATCCAGTATTAATCCTCCCCCGCCGGAAATAAAATACCGAAGGCAGCGCGCGCGCCTTGCTCTTTTGTCTGTGTAAACGTATCCTCTTATTTCGAAACGTCTTTTCGCAGGTTCCGAAGCAAACAATGCATCAACTCACGGAAATTGCCCTCATTGCGACAATTGCCCTGGTTCTCGGGATGATTATGACACGGCTGAAACAGCCGGCGATTGTCGGCTATCTGCTGACCGGAATGGTTTTGGGGCGTTCCGCCTTCGGCTTTGTCGAGGACCGTGAAAATGTTGAAATTCTGGCCGAGCTGGGCGTGCTGATGCTGCTCTACCTGATCGGGATGGAGCTTAACCTGAAATCTTTTATGCGCATCTGGAAAACAGCCATTGGAGGCGTTTTCCTTCAGGTTGCCGTCGCCTATCTGGTCGTCGGTGTGCTTGCGCTCTATTTGAAATGGCCTTGGGAGCTGACAATATTGCTGGCTTTCAGCCTGTCCATCAGCTCGACGGCTGTCGCGGTAAAAATACTTGAAGATATCGGCGAATTGCATCAGCGTACGGGCAATATTGCGATTGGCCTGCTGATTGCGCAAGACCTCGCCGTAGTGCCGATGCTGCTGATCGTGGGCAGTCTGTCCGGTGAAGCGCTGAATGTCCCGATACTTCTCCTGACGCTTGGTCTTGCCGTTGCTTTTCTGGTGGGGCTTATTCTTTTCCTGAGCCGCCGTGAACGCATTCATCTTCCTTTCCTGCAGGCTATCTCGGGGCATGCGGATCTGGCGCCTCTTTTTGGAATTGTTTTCTGCCTTGGTCTTGCTGCCATCAGCGGCCTTCTGGGCACATCGCCGGCCTTTGGCGCGTTCCTCGCGGGACTTATTATCGGCAACAGCCAGGAACGGAAAAGCATTGTCGAGGCGACGCAGCCCATACAATCGATCCTGCTGATGATCTTTTTTCTCTCGATCGGGCTGCTGATCGACATTACCTATATCTGGCAAAATATTGGCCTTGTCCTGGTGATGCTGCTTGTTGTGATTGTGGGCAAGACAGCGATTAATATTGTTATCTTGAGAGTAACCGGCGTCGACTGGCGTTCTGCCTTTATTGCAGGGACTGCCCTCGGCCAGATCGGGGAGTTCTCTTTCCTTCTGATGGCGATCGGCGGGGGCAGCGGATATGTATCACGCGATATTTCCCAACTTATGATTACGGTTATCGCCTTAAGTCTCATGGTCAGCCCGCTGTGGCTGATGACGGCGAGACGGGCTCAGACGGTGGCCGCAGGTCAGGCCAGTAATTTCCAGCTTTTCTGGAACAATGCATACGGAAAAGAAACAGTAGCGGTTGTTCGGGCGACAAAGGCAACGAAAGGGTATCTCAAGTCTTTGGCAACCGGTAAATCAGCGCAAACAAATGCTGCGGCGGAGGATGATGGAAAAGCGGCCACCTCTTCCCATACGGAAGGATCTGAAACCCTCATCCAAAGTGAAGATGCCGCATCCTATCAGGCATTGATGGAGGAGGAGCGCGGAGATAGCGGCAAAGACAAAAACTAGCCGTTGCGGGTGCTGCAACAGTCTTAAACCGTCTATTATATTTACTGGAATGCTTGTTTTCGGCAGTTTGCCTATATAGGTTGCTTTCACGCTCAAATTTCACAAGAGGTACCCTTGGACCGTATTCAGGAAATAGTGGATTTCTGGTTTTTGCCGGAAAGCGATGAAAATTACGGCAAGCAGCGCGAAGTCTGGTTTAAGAAAAATCCGGATTTTGACGCTGAAGTTCGCGGAAAATTCCTCGAAGATTTTGAAAAGGCCGAAGCGGGAGAATTGCTTCACTGGTCGGAGAGCGCCCGCGGGTCTCTCGCCTTGATACTGCTTTTTGACCAGTTTACCCGAAATATGTTCCGCGATTCACCGCGTGCATTCGCTGCCGATGGGAAGGCGCGGGAGATTGCCCGGCATATGCTTTCGTGTGGCTTCTACGATGAGCTCAATACGGTGGAAAAGCAGTTCGCCGCGTTGCCGTTTGAACATAGCGAAGACATGGATGATCAGAAGCTCTCGGTTAAACTGTTTGAGGAGCTGGGGTCGGGCGAAGCCTTGGATTATGCGCAACGACACCTGGAGATTATTGAACGATTTGGACGTTTCCCGCACCGGAATGAGCAGTTGGGCAGAGAAAGTACAAAGGAGGAAGAAGCGTTCCTGAAAACGCCAAATTCCTCCTTCTAAATATTTAAACAACAAGACATCAGGGGGCTGACCATGAGTCAATTGTCAGATCAGGTTATTATTGTTACGGGCGCCAGTCGTGGTATTGGCGCAGCGGCTGCTGTCGCGCTTGCGGAATCGGGGGCGAAGCTCTGTTTGAGCGCACGGTCCGCTGCGTCCTGCAGCAAAGTTCTTGAGGACATTAAGAATGCCGGCGGAGAGGCTTTTGCCGCCAGTTGCGACGTGTCCGATTTCTCGGCTGTGGAGAAGCTGGTTGCGGAGACACTGGATCGGTATGGGAAGGTTGATGTCATAATAAACAACGCTGGCATTGTTGATCCCATAGGGTTGATTGCGGAGAGTCACCCCGATGAATGGGCCCGCAATATCTCGGTGAACCTCCTGGGCGTATATCATGGAACACGGGCGGTTTTGCCGAACTTTCTCGCGCAGCAGTCGGGTGTGATTATAAATATCAGTTCTGGTGCGGCACACAGCCCCATGGAAGGTTGGGGAGCATATTGTTCCGGCAAGGCCGGGGTTTATATGCTGACCCGGGCAACGGCCCTGGAAGCCGGAGAAAAAGGCGTGCGCGTCTATGGTTTTGCGCCGGGCGTTGTCGATACTGAAATGCAGGTTGTTATCCGTGCCTCCGGCATAAATCCGGTCAGTCAGATTCCACGGGAAAACCTGGCTGCCGCTGAAGAACCGGCGAAAGCAATTGCTTGGCTCTGCAGCGATGCCGCAAGCGATTTGGCGGGTCAGGAACTCACCATTCGCGACGAAACACTCCGCAAGAGAGCCGGACTGCCTGTCTGAGGTACAATAGATGAAGCTGTTTTCACGGCGCATTTTCAGATTCCGGAACAACGTTGCGCTGACGCTCGCGATATTATTTGGGACTCTCTTCTTTCTGCCGGTTGATCTGCAGGCTGATGAAGGTGATATGAATGCGTCCGGGCTGGGAAAACCTCTGGAGGCACTCAAGATATTGGGTATTAAAGGGGATGATAACCGGGTTCGGGTGAATGTTACCAGTCAGCCGTGGCAGATGGTTGGCCGGTTAAATCATTCCGGAAACCATTGCACGGCGGTACTTGTCGGACCAGAGACGATTTTGACAGCGGCGCATTGTTTCTGGGACAGGCGGCGGAATAAATGGTCTGTTGCAAGTGCCTATCATTTCGTTCTTGGATATGACAAAGGTGAGATCGCGGCGCATTCGAAAGTGAAAAGCTTCGTTGTAGCAGGCGATAACGCTTCCGTTAAAAAGCAGTCCCGTCCTGTCCTCGTGAATGACTGGGCGATCGCACGGCTTGAAAAACCACTTGGCAAATCATTCGGTTTCGCCGAACTCGCTAAAGTAAGCCCGCGCGATCTGGATAAGTTTATTGCCGCGGGAGCCACCGTTATGCAAGGCGGCTACAGCAGGGACGTTGCCCATGTGCTGACTGCCGATATGAGCTGTCAGATTAACAATGTCCAGTCCAGCAAGTCCGGGTCCATATTGGTGCATTCATGCGATGCGACAAAGGGCGATTCGGGATCTCCTATATTTTTACAGACCGGGAAAGGTTTCACGTTGCTGGGTATTCATGTGGCAACTTTGCCTAGATCCGATGGCAAGACGGACGGAGTTGCCTTGTCTGTCGATATGTTTCAGGACGATGTAACTGCCGCGCAAAAGTGACCAATTACATAAAATTTCATGAAAAAGTGACGAAATTTGCTACATTCTACTCCAAATGAGGGATGAAATGGCCCATGGCGCGGGTTAAAGTAACGAAGAATTAACCAATGGACCCATGAAAGAGCCATGGTTCATGAAGGGTGTAAGAACGATGAGTGACAGACAGGCAAATAACGCCGGGCAAGAAACCGAGGAAACATTGGTGCAAAATGGCGTCGATGGAACAGTCGCGGCCTTTCTGGAACTGAATGAGAATGGCGCGGTCGATCTAGATGCATTGTTCGATGCGCTGAACATCGCGACGGAAAATGGCGGCAACGCAGTTGAATTTACGTCGGACGATGCCGGTACCGGCGGCACGCTCACAATTTCAGCGGCGGGCCTGTCTCTAGGGAGCGTTGCACCGGAGGATTTGCCAGATGCAACGGATATGCTCGTCAAAAGTAATATTGTTTCTGACGAGTCCTAAGCTTTCCCTTCATTCTTTTCGATACTTGCCTTGAAGTCGCGGCCAATTTCGGTGTCGAAAAAGCGGACCATTGCCTCGACAATTTCTGAATCATATTTCTCGGGATTTTCTCTGAAGACTCTGAGCGCCTCGTCAACCGTTGTCGATTCCCGATATGAGCGTGACGATATCCTGGCGATGAGAATATCCGCCATTCCAAGTAGTCGGGCCGGCGTTTTTATTTCATCGGCGGTCAGACCGTTTGGATAACCGCTACCATCGAGCCGTTCATTAATCTGTGTCACAGTTTCCAGCACCGGCTTTTCCACATCAGCATTGGTCAGTATTTTCTCTGCAGTTAGGATATGTCCTTGCATAATTTTCTGCTCGTCTTCTGAAAGCCTGGACGTTTTTTCCCTGATTTCACGCGGGATCGAGATTTTTCCGATCTGTGAAAGATGGGCACTCGTATGTATCAGTTTGCGTGTCTCCGGCGGTAATCCAAGCTCAGTCGAAATATAATCGGTCAGCTGTGCCATACGCGCGGAATGGTAGGACAGGTAAGGATCGTTCGCTTCCAGCATTTGTGAGAGCACACTAATGGACTTACGGTCCATCTCTTCCTTGCGGCGCTGATATTCAACAAATTCGGTGATATCGCTGCATACCGTCACGATACCGATAAAAGCACCGTCTTCATTGAGAAAACGCGACTTGGCGACCCGCAATGTCCGCACGCCCTCGCGCGTTTCAATATCGACGAAGGCATTGACCGTTTGCTCTGTCGCAATCGCCTTGCGATCATACTCTGCGAGTTCATGGGCTGCCTTGTCACCAAAAATATCCCTGTCGGTCTTGCCGGGTATGGAGCGAAGCGGAAAGTCCGCAAGGCGGGCGAGGGAAGGGTTGGCATATATATAACGGCCTTCCGGATCGGTCAGGCTGATCAACTCGTCAATAGTGTTGTTGATGCTTCCCAACAAACGCCGCTGGACATTAATCTGGGCGGCAAATTCCTTATATTGCTGCGCGAGCGCGCGGGCGCTCTGGCCTTTCACCATCAGCCAGACAGTTACAAGAACTGTCATGACAACAATAAAAATGCAGATCGCAAGGCCATAGACGAAGAGCGCATAATTCTGAAGGGACGCAAGGGCATAGGCCTTGTTAATGATCTGGAACACCGCCAGATTTGTGCCGCTGACAGCAGCGCCAGAGGCAAAGATATCCCGCCCATTGCTATCCTGCAGTTCCTGGAAGCCGGTGGCACCGGAGATAAATCCAAGGTTAGGCTGACTGGCGCTAAAGGGAGGCTTGAGGGGGTTGATCTGGAAAAACTGCCCTTCCTTCTCCTGATAAAGACGTGTCGATCCCACCTGAAGGCTGAACGGCTCTGTATCCAGCAGACCGGAAAGTGGCTTTGAAGCAGGGACAGTGATCAGCAGAACGCCGACAACGTTGTTGGCGCTCGTGGGATCAGTCTGTGCGGCTCGGATCGGCAGAAGATAATCGAAGACAAGTCCGTTGCCTGTCTCCCGGAACGGCAAAAAGGTGACGTCCGTCTTCCCGTATTGCTCCTGAGCCATTGCCCGCTGTACATCGCTAAGTGCAGGTGCATTGGCAGAGGCGAGATAGGCGCGGCCAGCCGTGCTGATAAGATAGGCCCCGACTAATTCGTTCTGATCCGTGAATTTGGTGAGAGCATTTTGCATATAGGGAAGCTGTGCGTTCAGAGAACGCTCAAGTTTTCCGTCACCGACAAGATTTATCTCGGTTGCAAACAGCTGAAACAGGTCGTTGGACACAATCCTGTCTGCATTCCGGATGGTTCCCGCAAGCCAGGTTTCAATTACGCGGGCTTTCCCGGTTGCACTGACGTCCAGCTGCTTGTGCAACTCCCCGACCATCGTCTCTTTGCGCGATTCAACGGCATAGTCGCAGATAAAATAGCCAAGAACCGCCAAGGCAAATAGAAAAGCTCCTGCAAACTTCAAAGGCATATTTCCGGGCAGTCTTCTTTCATCCGGTGATTCCTTGGAAAGAAAGGAATTCAATTCAAGCTTTAATGATGCATCAGTCATTTTTCTCACTCCCGGAGGCTTCCTGTGCAATCAGGTAGTCCTGAGGAATATGCGCCCATCGCGTCGTTTCATTGACCGAGTAGAGAGGCAGATAATAGTTGATGTGGTAATCATCGAGGATTGTATTGTTGATACTATCGAGGATATAGCGCTTTCCACGAAGCTCCACACTCAGCAGGCCATGGGTTTCATTTCGTAAGACATCATTTGCGATAACAATCCGCATGGAGTCCGGATCGAAACCGAGTTCCTTCAGGCTGATGTACTTCATGACCGCAAAATCACGCGACCCACCGCCGTTTGACAGAAACTCGAGTGGGGCAATCCATTCCGCGTCGGACCCGCTGCTCGCATCGCCCGCAGTATGTTTCCAGCCATTTAAAAAGCGGTTAATGCCATGCATTTGGATGCGCTTGTCTTCCCGTTCCAGCTCCGCAATTTTCGTACGCCACAGCGTCATCTGTTGCGATTTGCAATCCTCGATTTTTTCATCGCAAGCGGTTGCCGCCGCGGCGAGGTTAGGAAAGCTCTCCATGACTTTTTGCCAGCGCGGCAGGGCTTCAAGATTATCCGAAGAAATCTCAATCATGCCGAAAAGGCCTTTTTCCGTAATCCCGGCGCGTGCTGTTTCCCCTGCGATCAAACTGATCAGCAAAACAGCTGCAACCAGCGGAGCGAGCAAGGACATTTTGTATTTCATCAAACGGCGCATCAGCGTTCCCTTAATGCTGTATCCCGGGTCTTCAGGATCGGCTTCAGGATATAGTCCAGGACCGTCTTATGACCGGTCAGGATATCGACGGAGGCCACCATCCCCGGAATGATCGGGTAATTATTTTCGCCACGTTTCAGGGTGTTCTGATCGGTGCGCACGATGATCTGGTAATAGCTTTCGCCGGTTTTTTCTTCGACAATCGTATCGGCACTGATCCGCTCCAGCTTCGCCGGCAATCCGCCATAAATGGAATAGTCATAGGCCGTAATCTTGACTGTCGCCTCTTGTCCGGGGCGAAGGAAGGCTATATCGGCCGGCCGAATGTTGGCCTCTACCAGCAGCGTATCATCAATCGGAACGATTTCGACAATATCCTGGCCCGGTTTGACAACGCCGCCTATTGTCTGGATTTTCACGTCCTTGACTTCCCCTGTCACCGGGGAGCGCACGTCGGTCCGGGCTACTCTGTCTTTCACGCCGAGAATGGCCTGACGCGCTGCTTCATATTCTGCGCGAGTCTGGCTGAGTTCCTGAGAAGCACTGCTTTTAAAGCTGAGAATTTTCTCCTCAATGCGCTGGTTTGCCTCTTTCAGCGCTCCTTCCACCCGGGGAAGGGAGAGTTCGGATGCGGCAATCTGACCTTCCAGCTGGTTGATTTCCCGGCGCAACTTGAGAGAGTCCACTTTAGGCACGATTCCCTTCTTGACCAGAGGTGCCGTAATTTCCATTTCCTCATTGGCAAGGCCGAGACTGGTGCGCAGCTGACGCAGCGTTCCATTAATTTCGGCAATTTCCTGCTTCCGCTGCTGCGCTTGCTGGCGCAATATCTGGATCTGGGATTGCAGGGCTGCCTGTCGGGCATTAAACAGATTTTGTTCGCGGACAGTCACATCTTTACGCTCGGCTATCAGCTCGGCTGGAAAGGTGAGGGGTTCACCGGATGCTTCCGCTTCAAGGCGGGCGATACGTCCCATCAGATTGAGGTAGTTAGATTCTATCTCGCCGGCGCGTGAGGCGTAGCCGGTATCGTCAATCCTGAGAAGGATCTGTCCTTTCTCGACAATATCTCCTTCACGCACCAGCAATTCCCGGAGGATGCCTCCTTCTAGGTTCTGGATAATCTGAACCTGACTGGATGGGATAACCTTTCCGTCTCCGCGGGTTACTTCATCCAGAACAGCATTCTTCGACCAGAAAAAAGCAACGACAAAAAATGCAACAATCCCGAACAGCAGCAGAAAGGCGCGCGGGTGCGGTCCCTGCAGTTTTGCCGCAACAACATCGGAGGCAAAGTCAGTGTCATCCCATTTAAGCTTTGCTGACATTGCTAGTCCTCCTTTCTCGGGAGCGGTTTGGTCACGGTCGCCGATACAGTTCTTGAGGCGGAATTGCCGCTCTGCCCGAGTTTAAGGATTTCATCCCGAGGGCCATCGGCTGCAATTTTGCCATTCCCCAATACGATGATCCGGTCCACCAGCGAGAAAAGCGACGTCCGGTGGGTCACCAGAAGAACCGTCTTGCCGTCGATATAGGACTGCAGCCGGTTGATTAACTGGCGCTCCGAGTTCAGGTCCATGGCGCTGGTTGGTTCATCAAGCATCAGGATGGGCGGATTCGGCAGGAAGGCGCGGGCAAGCCCGATTGTCTGGCGCTGCCCTCCGGACATGGTGGCGCCCTTTTCGCCCACATGTAGATCATATCCATGGGGGTGTTTCGAAATAAAATCGTGAACCCCGGACAGTTTCGCGGCGTTCAGGATCATCTCGTCATCCGCCTGCGGATGTCCCATTGTAATGTTCTGGCGGACCGACGCCTGAAAGAGTGTAATATCCTGCATGACACTGCCAATGCTGCGGCGGATGTCGGATGGATCAATCTGCCGGATATCCGTGCCGTCTATCAGTACGGCACCTTCATCGGGCTCATAAAGATTGATCAGCAAGCGGGAAATAGTCGTTTTTCCGGACCCGACGGGACCAATAATTCCGACTTTTTCACCGGCACTGATCTTGAAGGACACGTCATTAAGAGAGGGTAAGTCTGCGCCGGGATATTTGAAGGTGACATTCTTGAATTCGATATCCCCCTGAATATTCGGACGGCTGAGTTGGCGCTTTTCCGCGCCCCGTTCCACCGGCAGGGACATGATATTATTGAGGCCCTTGAGGGCAACCATCGCCTGATTTAGACGTGTCAGGAGACCTGCGATTTGGCCCAGCGGCGCCATGGTCCGGCCTGTCAGGATAGTGCAGGCAATCAGCGCACCAACCGTGATGCTTGAATCCGGCTCGCCCATCAGGATGACGCCATATACGACGACCCCAACCGTCACAAGCTGCATGGCAGTGGCAGAGAGATTGATCCCAAGACCGGCAAAAAACCGGGCGGCGACACCTGTTTCGGCGGTTTTCCCGACGAAGCGTTCCCATTCCTTTTGCATATGCCCTTCGATACCCATGCTTTTGACCGTATCGAGGGCGGAGATGGTTTCAATGATGACGCCGTGTTTCTGCGCCGCTTCTTCGGATGTTTTTGCGACTGCGCGGCGCATCGGCCACTGCAGGAACAAGCCGATCAATAGCACTGCTGGAATGGCGACAGCGGGGATCATAAAGAGCGGTCCTCCGATTAGGTATATTATGAAGAGAAATATCCCGAGGAAAGGCAGATCGACAAGTGCGGTCACAGTGACCGACGTAAAGAAATCCCGTAATGTTTCGAACTCACGCAAATGGTTTGCGAAGGCGCCGGCAGAGGCGGGCCTCGCCTTAACCTGTAGGTTGAGCACCTGTTCGAAGATGCGGCTGGATAGTAGGACGTCTGCCCGCTTGCCCGCATTATCGACGAAATAGGCCCTGAGTGATTTCAGGAGCAAATCGAAACCGATGACAATAATAACCCCAATCGCCAGAACCCAGAGTGTTTCCAATGCGCGATTGGGAACGACACGATCATAGACATTCATGATAAACAGCGGGCTTGCCAGCGCAAAGCTGTTGATCAGGAATGCGGCAATAACGACCTGTAGATATGTTGGCCAGAATTGCCACATCGTGCCCCAGAACCAGGAACCAGCACGGTTTTGAAGCTTTTCATCCTTGTCGACACGATATTTGAAGCTAGGTCGGGTCAGGATCGTGTAGCCGGCATAGAGTTCTTCCAGCTCTTTTATGGAAATATTGTCGCTGCCTTCACCCGTTTCGGGAAAGATGACGCTCGCCTCCTGACCACCTCGAGACAGCAGGATACAGGCGCGGCGATCTTTCAGCAAAATGACGCAAGGGAGAACAACGTCCGGAACCTTATCCAGACTACGGTTGGAAATACGCGCGCTGATACCGACGCGCTCCGCGGCGCGGACAAAAAGTTGCGGCGTTAATCTGTTGCCTTCAAGCGGCAGGCCGTAAATCAATGCGTCCGGAGTCCTCGGATCGTCAAAAAGTTTGGTCAGCGCGGCAAGGCAGCCAAGAAGAGGATCCTGGTCCGCCCGCGTGACTTCTGAAAGGTTGATCGTCCAATCGCGATCGTGCGGGGTCTCATTTCGCAAGGCCGGGCTGGAATCGCCTTTTTGTTCCTCCATTAACGACCCATCCTGTGCGTCAGGCTTCTCGCCGGTGTCCGGACCTGTCCGGTTCCTGCTTTTTGACATGAGAGAATTCCCGGTAGTCTCCGAGCCAATTGAAAAGGGCTTGCTTGGTTTGCCACTCACTTTTCCGCCCTCATATTCCGCCAAGAATTCATTCCATCTTCCTATTGAGCTCTCTTCAGAAAATCGAAGCGCCCATCGCCTGGATCAGCTTTTCTGTCGAAGGTATTGTCTCGTACGCTCCCTGCAAGCCATTTATTGCGGCTTATAAGGGAAGGTATTCTTTTATGTCCAAGAACGCATTGAGCCCATTCAATGCTTATTTGGTGAAAATGCAGTTAACAAGCGTCTAAAATCTATTGCTCCTTGGCCCCGAGAGCAGTGAGTTTCTCACTCCATCGAGCTCCATACCGGCAAAACGAGCATAACCGGACCATATATATAAGAATAATTGCGGAGTTTCTCAGCTTTTTTCAATAAAAATTAACCATATACGGCATATACTTCAAGACAGGCTGCATTCAAAAACGCTGCAGATTTTCCATGTATTACGGGTTTAAAGCGGTTTGAATACAGTTCTATGTCATCAGGACTGCTGCTGTTGTATTTAGGCCACAGGGCGGCAGGGTCGCCACGAATTCTGACAAGGCCATGGTTATATAAAGTTGATCGTGGGCGGAAAGAACGAGTAGATTGTCTGGCGAATGAAACAAGCTTGGACGTTTTGTTAAGCCTTGATGAACATAAACGGGGTAGGATGTTGTCATGACGGCCAAAACGGACGAAATGGGAGAGGGGCATGAAGTTTAGAAACAGCGCGGTTAAGACGAGGAATGTGCTTTCCGCCAGTATTCTAACGGCAGTATTCGGTAGCGTTCTCGCGGTGGGGGCCGCGCATTCAGAAACCTTGAACGAAGCAGTTCAGAAAACGGTTTCTACCTATCCTGAAATTGCGGAAGCATCTGCTAATCGACGGGCGGTTGACCAGGAGTTGAAGCAGGCCGAAGGGCTTTACCTTCCGACCTTGGATTTGGCAGCTGGCATCGGATATGAATGGACCGATACGGTGACAATCGACAATGAGGATTTGCGCCGGACTGAATCGAGTCTCCTTCTTGTGCAGACTCTATATGACGGTGGTTTCCGCAGTGCCGAGGTCGATCGGCAGGGGAACCGGGTCGATAGCGCCGCCTATCGTGTAAAAGAGCGTGCAGAGGCAATCGCTCTGGATGCGGTGAGAGCCTATCTTGATACTCTCCGGAGCCTCGAAATCGTTGAGCTTGCCCGCCAGAACGTTGAAAAGCATCGTCTCACACTGGATGAAATTCAGGACCGTGTGGAAGCCGGACAGAGCGGCATCGGTGATGATCAGCAGGCTCTGGCGCGTCTGGCTGCCGCGGAAGATACGCTGGTTGAAACGATGCGGGCGCTGGATGATGCGGAGATTACGTATCAGCGAGTTGTCGGTATGCGCCCCGCCGACCTGACATTACCGGAGTTCAGTGACGGGTCTCTACCGGATAATATTGATGACATTGTTGCGATTGCGCTTGAAAACAATCCGGATCTCAAATTTGCGGAATCTGATATCAAATCATCCGAAGCTGAAATCAGAGCTACGCAGGCAAGCTATTACCCGACGATAAATCTGGAAGTTGGCGCCTCCGCTGATAATAATATCGATGGTGTTGATGGGCATAATGACGATTTTCTCGCCATGGTTCGGTTGCGCTACAATCTGTATCGTGGCGGCATCGATGAAGGGCGCGAGAAAGAAGCAATTGCCCGCAAGGCAGAAACCGAGCAGCGAAAACTTCGCTTTGAACGTCTGGTGGAGGAAGAAGTTCGCCGTAGTTGGAGTTCTCTTGCCCGGTCGCAGGCACGGGCTGAAGTTCTTGCAGCGGCCGTTGTCGCCAACCGTGAGGTCGCTTCGACCTACGGTCAGGAATTTGAAATCGGACAGCGGGATTTGCTCGATCTTCTCGATGCCGACAATGAGCTTTTCAACTCCCGCACATCCCTGGTAACTGTCGAATATTCAGTGCGTTTTGCCAAATACCGGTTGTTGGCGACAATGGGTCAATTGAATTCGACGCTTGGTGTAACATTGCCTGAAGAAGCCACGCTGAAGGAAAAAGGATAATCCCTCCAAGAGGCAATTACCGGAAGATAGGAATAAATGAAAGCCGCGCCTAAATAAAAGGCGCGGCTTTTTCTTTTCGCGTAACAGTATTTATTTTGGCTTGTGCCGCCACCAACCCGTCTCGTTCACCGAATAGATTGGCTTGTAGTGGCGGATGCGTTTTGCATCGACGATCTGGCCGATCTGATTGTCGAGAACAAGGCTCTTGCCATCGAAATCAACAACCAGGATGGCGTGGGCGACTCCCAGATTGATATCCTGCAGCACGACGATCTTCATGTCCTTTTCAGACCAGCCGAGTGCCCGCAAGGTAAAATATTTGACAATGGCATAGTCTTCACAATCCCCGAACCTTGCGAAAAACTCCTTCGGAATTTCCCAGTAATCGCGAACCCCCCAATTGATCGGGTCCAGGATATAGCGAAACAGGTTCATATGACGATTGACTTTTTCAAGCTGCTTTTCTTTGGACAATAGACGCCATTCTTCAAGCAAGGCGACCCATTTCTGATATGCACAGCGATTGTACTTGTTGGGGGTGCATTCCCCCGGTTCGTTTTTGTAGGTGTTCAGGACCTTGCGCCATTTGGGAAAGGGTTTAAGACCGGAGTAGGGCGTTGCCTGATATCCAAAAAGTCCGACAGCTTCCGCTTCTGTGGTCAGCGGGACGACGACAAGCAGGCAGGCTAGACTAACTACCTGTAAAATCGCAAAAATCTGCTTCTTTACGCCTGCCACCAAGTTTGTCCCCGTTCCCATTTTTGAACGCTTTCGCACGGTGGCATTATGAACAACAAATGGTTAACAAAATCTAACCAGGAGGCCTATTGTCATTGCAAGATATGCAGATAATTGCATAGGTTAATTGACGGGAATTTACCTATCTTAAAGGGTTCCACGTCATTCTATGGTTAAGTAGTTTTTATGTACCGGGGCATCCATGACGGATACGCAGATTGAAGAGCCAGTAAAAAACAAAACATACAGGACTTTGGGGGTCAGTGTTCTGTTGCTTCTGGCTGTCGTCGTTGCAGGGGTTTGGGGCACCTTCAAATTTGTGGAAGAGCAACGCGCGCGTGACATCCGGAACTGGGAGATTCGTCTGGGCATCGTCGCCGACAGCCGTGCAGCGAGTGTTGAGGAATGGTTGCGCAAGCAGGAGCAGGCAATCGGAACACTGGCGACGAATGCGTCTTTGCAGGTTTATCTGACGCAACTGGTTATCGAAACCTCCGAAAACGGAAATGCCATCACGGAAGTGCCCGAGGCCGGATATCTCATCAATTTGCTCAACAATCAGGCGGTCATTAGCGGCTTCTGGGAGCCAGAGGAGCCGCAGGTTCGTGCTAATGTTTCGCGGCCGGGCCGCGCCGGAATTGCGCTTACGGATGCAACCGGGGATTTGCTTGTTTCAAGTGGTAGTATGCCGCCTTTGAATTCGATGATCCGCTCTGCCATGGCAAAAGCGGGAGATGGCACGGCCGCCTTTATCGATCTGTATGAAGGAATCAATGGTGACCCGACCCTCGGCTTTGTCTGGCCTGTCTTTGCCGTTCAGGATGAAGGCAGTACGAAGGACATCATCGGCTATGTCATTGGTTTGCGAACGGTTGAGACGTCCTTGTTCCCCCTGATGTTCCAGCCCGGAGATACCCTTCAGACGGCGGAGAACTACCTCGTCCGCCGGGACGGCAATCTTGTGCAATATATATCTCCCTTAGCGGATGGAACTCTGGCGTTGACGCGAAAACTGAGCGCCCAGAAGGATTTGGCCGCAGCCTTTGTCATGGACAATCCCGGAGATTTCGCGATTTCGGCTAATTATCTCGGGAACAAGGTTCTGGTGACCGGACGGGCGCTCTCGACTGCGCCCTGGTATCTCGTGCGTACCGTCTCAGAGCAGGAGGCTCTTTCCGAGACGGACCAGCGTCTGCAAACGATGTTGGGAATTTTCCTGCTGCTGATCTTTGCTGTTGCGGGGACGGTTGTTGCCGTCTGGCGCCATGGGACTTCGATCCGGGCGGCGGAGCTTGCAGTGCGCTATAAGAATATGGCGGAACGGCTTAGGGAACGGAGCGAGTTCCTGAAAATTGTCACCGACCAGCAGCCGACAGCCATTGCTGTCTTTGACGCCGAGGATAAATACACCTTCGCCAATAGTGTCGCCGCTGATGGCATCGAAATTTCCCAGGAAGAGATGATTGGGAAAAAGGCAACCAGTGTTCTTGGGCCGACATTGGCCAAGGAGATCATCGAGATGACCAATCTGGTCCGCCAGGATTATGAGCCGCGATCGGTTGTCAGTCGGTTGAAGAGCAGCACAGAGGAAAATCCCGATCGCGTTATCAAATCGGATTTCGTGCCGTTACGCTCTGCTCGTGTGAACAGCAAGGAAGTCCTCACGGTATTTCAGGATATTTCCGACGTTGTGATTGCGCAGGAGCGCCGCGAGGATGTTCTGCGCAATCTCGTCTCGACACTGGTCGCCTTCGTTGACCGGCGGGATCCTTATTCGGCGGATCAGTCACGACGTGTTGCGAAGGTTGCCGTTGCCATCGCCGGTGAAATGGATGCGTCGGAAGAGCTTGTAAGGACCGTTGATATCGCGGGCAACCTTATGAATATTGGCAAGATACTGGTACCGCCGGAACTCCTGACGAAGACAAAAAATCTGACCAAGAAGGAACTGGACATCATTCGAAACAGCCTTGTGGCGAGCGCGGACCTTCTGGAGGAAGTGGATTTTGATCTGCCGATTACGACGACATTGCGCCAATTGCAGGAAAATTTTGACGGAAGCGGTCAGCCGAACGGTCTAAAGGGCACGGAGATTACTGAAGCAGCGCGCATTATTGCCGTTGCAAACGCCTTTGTCGGGATGGTGAGCCCGCGCGCTTATCGCGGGGCACTCGGCTTCAGCGCGGCCGTCAAAAATCTGCTTGAAGATGCTGACATCCGCTATGACCGGCGGATGGTCAGCGCGCTCATCAATTATCTGGAAAACAGGGGTGGACGGGAAGCCTGGAAGTATTTCTCGGAAAATGTTGATCACACGCCCGATAAAAAGGAAACCTAAAAGCCTGAAATTATCAGCGGCTCACGGATGCCTGTAGGGCGGCCGGTCCTGTAAGAATCAGTTTGACGACTTCACTCTGCCGACTAGTATCTGTTTTTCGGAATATCTGCCTGAGTTGGGAACGGACCGTATGCATGCTGACGCCCCATTGCTCTGCCAAATCGTCCAGCTTGTCTCCATTCGTCAGACCAAGTGCGAGACGGCCCTCCGCAGGCGTCAGGCCATAGAGGCGGCATATGCTGTCGATTGAGAGTTCGACCGGCTCTGCAGGGTCGGAGACAAACAGAACCGCACCTTTGCCTGCGACACCTGTTCCGATAGGCGCTACCATCACATTGAGCGGGTAATCACTTTCCATCCGGGTTATGGAGATGGCAAAATCACCTTCGGCCTTTGCTTTTTCATCCGGGGAGAGGGTGTCGGAGAGCAGCTTGGCCAGTGCACGGCTCTCTCCCGGCAGTGTCGCGCGGCATATCTTGTCGGTTCCGACAACCAGGCCATCTCCCTGCTCCAGATACCGTTTGGCTTTGTCATTGAAAAACAGGATCCTGGAGTCTGCGGTCACCAGAATAACTCCGATGGGGAGCCGGTTCAGAACGGCTGTCGCCGAATCCAGAAGCGGTGCCGCCTCGGCACTACGTTGATGTCCCCGATGTCTTTGGATGGCATTAAGTAGATTGCGGGACATTCCGTCAGTTGTCAGCTGACTCTTGATCAGATAATCCTGCGCGCCCTGGCGGATAGCTTCACGACCGACTTTCTCATCATCATCGGTCAGGACGACAACAGGTGTTTGCGGAATCTTCGCGCTGAGCGTGGAGATCGCGTCGAGCCGCGAGTCGGACGTCTCCGTTATATCGAGAATGATAACATCGTCATTTCGTCCGTGTCCGGCTTCAATAAAACTTTCCAGACAGGAAACATGCTCAAATGAAAAATTTGCATTTACGGCATTGGAAAGCATCCAGCTGATTTGCTGGGCATCCTCTTCCTTGCGTCCAATAAAGCGGACTGTCGCTGTTGCATTCTCGTCCATTTAGCAGGTCTATCCGGCTTCTTGTCCGGTTGTCATGTCATTTGAGCCAGTGATTCACCCATAGCATGCTCGAAATTACCTAAAATTTTGATAAGATGAAGGAAATTCCTCTATAATCCAGCTTCCTGAAACCTACTGTACTCTTAAGACAGTAAAATGCCGACCTCGTTATTCAATGACAAGATATATCCTTTTCAATAAGCCCTTTGGAGTGCTCAGCCAGTTTACAGGGGAACCGGGTCAGCGCACTCTGGCGGAATTTTCACTTCCCGCGCATGTTTATGCGGCGGGCCGACTGGACAAGGACAGTGAAGGATTGCTTCTGCTCAGTGACGACGGCCCTTTCATCAAACGTCTCCTTGATCCGGCAAATAACCACGAACGGAAATATTGGGCGGAAGTGGAGGGGGTTCCGACAAGAGGCGCGATTAAGAAGTTATCAAATGGGGTGGAATTCAAAGGATACCGGTCAAAGCCGTGTCATGTGAAAATACTTGATCCGCAACCCATCGTTGCCGAACGTGATCCCCCGGTTCGCTTTCGAAAATCCATTCCGACTTGCTGGATGGAACTGGTCCTGACGGAGGGGAAAAACCGTCAGGTCCGCAGAATGACGGCCGCTGTGGGATTCCCGACCCTCCGTCTTATCCGCAAGAGGATAGGAAAACTTCCGCTTGGCGATCTCGCATCAGGGGATTGGAGGGAAGTTCAAAAAAGCGATATTTTCTGACTTGCCGCCAAATCAGATATCTTTGATATCAATGGGCAAAAAGAACCGGTGCAGTCATATGCTCCAGAATATTCTTTGTTGCACCGCCCAGAATCATCTCGCGCAGGCGGCTATGACCGTAGGCTCCCATGACCAGCATATCCGCGCTATAGTCAACCAGCGCATCGAGGATTGCGTCCCCGACGCTAAGATCCGGCCAGCGACCGGATTTGTACTCGGCCTTGACCCCGTGACGCTCCAGATGGGCGAGAATATGTTTGGTTTCGTCCTCTTCGCCCTCTGCGGCATTTACGCTTAGCAAGGTGACCTTCTCGGCCAGTTTCAGAAACGGCAGGGCTTCGTGAAGGGCTCGGGATGCTTCACGTGTATTGTTCCAGCCGACCATGACATGCTTGCCGAAGTTCCGATAATTACCGGCCGCTGGGATAATAAGTACCGGGCGCGGTGAGCTGACGACAATCTCTTCCGCAATATACCGGGACTGAGTGTTATTCTCTTCATCCGGGTCGCCCTGGCCGACAACGACAATATCGGCAGCAAGCGCGTGGTGATTGATGAGGTCCGGCGCGTACCCTTCCTCAACAACGATCTCTACCTGCTTGTCCACTTTGGTGGCGAGGCTTTCCAGCTTCGCTTTTGCCTGGGCGGCATTCTCTTCTTCGGTTTTGCGGGATTGTTCGATAAATTCCGGCGGGACATACCCCATGAAGGACGTCGGGACGGTCACCTGCGCAATTGTATATAGTCCAATAAGATGGGCATCATGCTCGACGGCGAGGCCAAGGGCTGTCTCAATGCGTGCGTCAAGTTGCTGGTCATTGTTAAGATGTAGCAATACAGTTTTTATGGACATTGTGCTTATACCTCTTTTTGAATCCACGACCGTTATATTCCATTTTAACGGTTTATTGGAAGCGTGCCATTGATTTGAGACAAACCACTACAAAATTATAGTTTAAAGCACGCCTTCGTGCCCTGTTATTTATATAGGGTCCAAAGCATGTATACCATCCATACAAACGCCCGGCATAGGCATAAGTTCCGTTCTCTGATATGAAGGGCACTTGTTAATTCAATTCGGGCAGGAGAAAGTTCCTCTGATGAATGCCATAGAAGTGCTTGTAACACGTAAATCTGTCGCGCGGCTGACGGAGCCGGCACCTGGTTCAGAAGACCTAGAGATCATAATGAAGGCGGCAATTCGTGCCCCGGATCACTGCCGCCTGCGACCATGGCGGTTTTTGGTTGTCGAAGGTGCTGCGAGAGAGAAGCTGGGTGACATATTTATGGAAGCGCTCAAATTGCGTGATCCGGAAGCAGGGGAGGCTCTGCTTCAGAAAGAGAAAAGCAAACCTCTCAGGGCACCAATGATTATTGTTGTAATCGCCAAGGTGGAGGAACATCCGAAAGTTCCGGCGGTGGAGCAGATACTCTCGGCAGGTGCAGCAGCACAGAATATGATGCTGGCGGCCCATGCGCTGGGGTATGGTGGTATATGGCGATCGGGAAAGCCCTGCTTTGATCCAAACGTCAAGCGCGCCCTCGGCGCGCGGGAGGCAGACCAGATTGTCGGGTTTCTCTATCTCGGAACAGCGGAACGCCCGCCGATCCTATCCGATGAGTCTCCTGAAGAATATGTGGAGATGTGGAACGGATAGGTCGTTCTTCGCCGTTTGAATAGGCGTTTAATAAAAATAATAGGGAGATTTTACATGTCGGAGCTTATTTTACATCATTACGATCCGTCGCCTTATGCGGAAAAGGTGCGCGCCGTTCTCGGGTTCAAGGACCTTGACTGGCGGTCTGTGCAAATCCCGCGCATGATGCCCAAGCCAGAGCTGATGCCGCTCACCGGTGGCTACCGGAAAACCCCGGTTCTTCAGATCGGTGCGCATATCTATTGTGATACGCAAATGATCATCCGTGAGCTCGAAGCCCGTTTTCCCACACCAACGCTGTTTCCAGATAACAGTCAGTTTCTAGGATGGGGCACGAGCTTCTGGACTGACAAGCTCCTGTTCAGTACCTCCGTTGCAATAGTGTTTGGAACCTTTGGCGAACAGATGCCGCCGGAGTTTGTCAAGGACAGGGCAGAGTTTTCTGGCGGTGGCATCAATGTGGAAAAAATGAAGACTCTCCTGCCGGTCTCTCTACAGCAATTTGAGGCCATGATGGACTGGGCGGAGCAAGGCTTGGCAGATGACCGCGATTATCTGCTTGGCGCAGATGCCAGCCTCGTTGATTTTAATCTCTATTTCAATGTCTGGTTCGTCGGGCGCGTGCCCGCAGCGAAAGAAATTATTGAGGGCTATCCGAAACTAAAGGCCTGGACCGCAAGGATGGCAGCATTCGGGAACGGCAATTTTACAGAAATGAGCGCGTCAGAGGCGCTGGATGTTGCCAAAAATGAAGATGTGTCCGGTTTTGAAGGTGACATCGGAGACGGGGAAGACCACAAAGCCGGTGATGCTGTATCCGTAACACCCAATGATTCCGGTCGCGTACCGGTCATTGGAACGCTCGTAACGCTAAACCGAAGGGAAATTGCTTTACGCCATGAGAATGAAACCGTTGGAGAGGTGATCCTGCATTTCCCAAGGGCCGGTTTCGTCGTTCGGTAACAAATCGCATGAGGCGAAATCACGGTTTCGCCTTTATTGCAAAGTAACTTGCAGTCATCGTTGCGAATATCACGCTATGGAGCTTCTGGATTTATTGGTCCGGCGATGTTATGAAGCACATTATAAATTCAGAAATTTCCGGAGAGACCATTGGTTACAAAATTTAAAGCTCTCGGCTTTGGGGTCCTTTTTTCTGCGACAATTGCCGCAGTGAGCATACAGAGCCCGTCAATAGCGCTCGCTCAGGAAAAGCTCCCGGAAGCAGTCGTCGCGATCGTCGATATCAATCATATCCTGCAGGTTTCTGAACCGTCGAAAAAGGCGGAAGAAAATGTGAAGGGTCTGCTGAAAACCCGGGTTGATGATTTGAACAAACGGGGTGATGCGTTGCTTGCCGAGAAAGAGGCACTGGATAAGCAAAGAGCAATTTTGTCCCCGGATGCCTATCAGCAAAAACTGTCTGAACTGAATGTCCAGCGTCAAAACCTTCAGAGAGAGTTTCAGGTCGTTAATGGCAAGATGAATGAAGTTCTGGTTGGAATCCGTCTTCGTTTCCGTGAGATCGTTGTCCGCATGGCGGCGGACGTCAGTAAGGAAAAAGGGGTTAATCTCGGCCTTGATAGGGCAAAAACGGTCTTTTTCAACCCCGGCATGGACATTACCGAAGAGGTCTTGGCCAAGTTCAATGCGGAAGATCCGAAGGTCGAGATTACGGTGAAGGAAGGTGCTGCCGCGGAGACAACCCAGCCGGCGAAAAAGAATTGATTAGATACGCGAGAGCAGCCTCGCTTTCAGTTCCTCATCGCAAAAAGCCGAGGAAATGGCGTTTCGCGTGATATTTTTCAAAGCAGTTTCGGATAATCCGTAATTTTTTACTGCTTGTTCATACTCCCGTCCAATGGACGTCGCAAAATAGGGTGGATCATCAGAATTAAGTGTGACAACGCAACCGGCATCCATAAATCGCCTGAACGGATGCTTTTCCCTGCTTTCATAAAGACCGGTGGCAACATTGCTACCCGGACATAATTCAAGCGGGATGCGGCGGTCTGCCAGTTCTTCCAGAAGATCGTCGTCTTCTATGGCGCGAACACCATGGCCGATACGGCTGATGGGCAGGGTGCCAAGGGTGGCCCGAATGCTCTCGGGTCCGGCAAATTCTCCGGCATGATTTGTTGTCTGATATCCTGCTTTTTTCGCGAGATGGAAGGCAGGCGCAAAATCGGCGGGATGAAAACGGGATTCATCGCCACCCATCCCGAAGCCGACCACATATGGATGCGGGTTTGATGCGACGAGATTCGCAACGGCGAGCGCGCGGTCCGCACCGAAATGTCGGACGCAGGTGACAATTATCCTGCCTTCAATCCCGAAATCCTTCCGCGCATCATCAATACCGGCGGCGATACCGTCCAAATGATCCTTGTAGCTCATTCCGACCTCGGCGGCGTGATCGGGAGAGGAGAACATCTCAACATAGATGGTGTCTTCCCGGGCGCATCTCGCCAGATAGTCATAGGTGACCAGACGATAGTCGTCTTTCGTCAGGATTGTCGCCGCGGCTTTGTCATAGCAGTCAAGAAATTCCCAAAAGTCGGTCCAGGCAAACTCTCCATCCGACTTGAATATCGCGAAATCAAGCGTTGCACCGTTCCGGGAGGCCATTTGCCTCACAAGGGCCGGGGTGGCGGTGCCTTCAAGATGCACATGAAGCTCTGCTTTCTTCACCATTCTAGGTCAGAAAAGCGTTGCCATATCGCAGCGGTGGTTGGGATAGATGCGCCGCAATTGTCTGGCCGATATCGGCGAACGTTTCGCGCTCCCCAATGGGGCGGCCCTTTATCTCCGGTCCGAAGGCCAGTACAGGCACAACCTCGCGCGTATGGTCGGTGCCAGGCCAGGTCGGGTCACAACCATGATCCGCACTCAAGATGACAATGTCCCCCGGCCTCAGCTTTTGAATGAGTTCCGGCAGGCGTGCGTCAAATTCCTCGAGCGCCTTGGCATAGCCGGCAACATTCCGGCGATGCCCGTGAGCCTGGTCGAAATCGACGAGGTTGGTGAAAATAAGACTGCCATCTCCGGCACGGTCAATCGCTTCCATCGTTGCATCCATGAGCGCCATGTTGCCCGCCGCCTTGACGACCTCGCCGGTTCCCTGATGCGCAAAAATATCACCGATTTTGCCAATTGAAATCACCAGATGACCGGCGTCCGTCAGCCGGTCGAGAAGGGTTTTTTCAGGAGGCGGGACTGCCAGGTCTTTCCGGTTGGCTGTCCTGGTAAAGCTACCATTATCTCCAATGAAGGGTCGCGCAATCACGCGCCCAATATTCAGAGGGTCAACAAGTTCGCGAGCGAGATCGCAAAGCTTGTAAAGTCGGCCAAGCCCAAAGCTCTCTTCATGCGCGGCTATTTGAAAAACACTGTCTGCGGAGGTGTAAACAATAGGCTTTCCCGTTGCCATATGCTCATCGCCGAGCCTTTCGATTATCTCGGTGCCGGACGCGTGACAATTCCCGAGAATACCCGGTAACTTTCCTTGTTCGATCAGTGCGCTCGTCAACTCTTCGGGGAAGCAAGGGATAGTCCTCGGAAAATAACCCCAGTCAAATAACACGGGAACGCCCGCCATTTCCCAATGTCCGGACGGTGTATCCTTGCCCTTGCTCATCTCTTGCGCGACGCCATAGAGGCCGGTAAAAGGTCCGCCTTTTGGCGTTCTGCCGTGGTAGAGATCATGGGCAGCAAACAGCCCGAGTTTTTTCAAGTTTGGCAGATCAAGCGGCCCGGACCGGCCGTCAGTATTCGCCTTGCCCGCCTCTGCCTCTTCGATTATATGCCCGAATGTATCCGCACCGGTGTCGCCAAATGCATCTGCATCCCGTGCGGCGCCAAGGCCGAAACTATCGAGGACGATCAGAATTGCCCGCATTATAAATCTTCCTTCGTTAATCGGGAACGAACCGGAGGCGCGGGGCTTCGCGCTTCATCAACAAGCGTAATTGCCTTCAGTATACGCTTTTCCACCCGCCGGGCATCCTCTTCACTTCGGGCGAAAATCGTGGCAATTGGCGTCCTCGGTCCGAGTTTTGCGCCAAGACCCGCGATATCCGCCAGGCCGACACCGTAGTCGACTGGATCTGACGCCGTATGGCGACCGCCGCCCAGGTCCATCACGGCGACGCCCATTTCACGCACATTCATCGATCCAATAATGCCGCGTTTCGGAGATATGACATCATGGCGAATGGGCGCAAGCGGGAGGTGCTTTTCTATATTTGTCATAAGATCATGGGGTCCGCCAAGTGCGGCAATCATCTGGGCAAATTTTTCGGCAGCGGTTCCGCTCGCAAGAGCGCCCTGTACCGCATGCGGAGCCGTTGCCTCGTCCGCAATCCCGGCGATGACCAGCATTTCCGCCGCCAGTGCCAGCACTACCTCCAGCAGACGGGGGTCAGCACTTCTACCCATCAGGAAATCAACTGTCTCCCGCACCTCAATCGAGTTGCCAGCGGTTCTGCCCAGAACCTCGTTCATATCGGTCAGCAGCGCCGACGTCCGAAGCCCGGCGCCATTGGCGACAGTGACAATGCTGCGGGCGAGTTCTTGTGCCTCGCCATAGTCTTCCTTAAATGCGCCAGAGCCGAACTTGACATCCATGACAAGGGCATCCAGCCCTGCCGCCAGCTTTTTCGACAAGATTGATGCGGTAATGAGAGGAATGGATTCGACGGTCGCCGTCACATCGCGGATCGCATAAAGGCGCTTGTCTGCAGGGGCGAGATCGGCGGTCTGGCCAATGATGGCACAGCCGACCTGCTTCACGGTTTTTGTGAGCAATTCCGGATCAGGCGCCGTATTATAGCCGGGCACACTGTCCAGCTTGTCAAGCGTGCCGCCTGTATGACCCAGGCCGCGCCCCGAAATCATGGGGACCGCCCCGCCGCAGGCAGCGACGATGGGGGCGAGCATCAGGCTGACTTTATCGCCAACCCCGCCTGTTGAGTGCTTGTCAACGACAGGGCGGCCAAGGTCCGCTTTCTTCCAGTCCATCACCTGGCCGGACTGGACCATTGCGTGTGTCAGTGACACACGCTCGTCCATTGTCATTCCCTGAAAGAAAACCGCCATGGCAAAGGCTGCGATTTGTCCTTCGGAAATTGAGTTGTCTGCAAGCCCGGCGACCATGAACCGGATCTCGGCGTCGCTCAACGCGGAGCCATCCCGTTTCTTTCGGATTAGTTCCTGCGGGAAGAATTCTGCGGTCTTAGTCGCCATAAGGGATCCAAATATTCTTTATCTGGGTTGCCTGATGCAGGAATTCCCGCCCTTCGCCCTGTTGTCGGTCAAACCAGTTTCGCTGGCGTCCATTGTTGACCCAGGTGCGTTTCATATTCCCGCTTGATGCGGTTTCGACGATACGGCTCCCTTCGAGCGGACCGAAATACCAGACAGATTTCACATCATCATGCGCAGCAAGTGTTTTGGCAAGGTCATCGCGATTCCCAGTTATGATGTTAAAAGCGCCACCCGGCACATCGGACGTTTCGAGAATCTGATAAAAATCCGTGGCCGAAAGCGGATGACGCGCGGAAGGAATCAATACAATCCGGTTTCCCATAGCCAAAGCCGGGGCGGCGAGCGAAATCATGGATAAAAGCGGATTTTCGTCCGGACAGGCGATACCAATCGTTCCAACCGCCTCCTTCATGGCAAGGGTTACCCCGCGCATTGGTGGTGAATGTATGGCACCTTCATATTTATCCGCCCAGGCACCATAAGAGAAAAGGCGCTGGATAGTGGCGTCCACCTCCTCTGCCGCCTTTTTGGTGCTGACACCGGTAGATTGGCGGAGGCGCGCAGCAAACTCTTCTTTTCGTATATCCAGGTTTTCGGCCATGTAATAAAGAACCTGCGCCCGATTGTGGCTGCTCGCCGTAGTCCAGCCGCTTGCCTTGTTTGCGGCCTCAACAGCGTTGCGAATGTCCTTGCGGTTGCCGTCGCCAACCTCTCCTGTTTTCTCTCCCTTTGACGAATAGACAGGAAGGCTGTAGCCCGAATCCGGTCGGGCCTGCTTTCCACCGATATACAGTTTTGGCGTTCTGTCGAGGTTCTTAGGGGATTGTTTGCCGGAGCCCGTTTCAGAGGGAGATGCTTTCGTACAATACATCGGTAGTTTTGAAGCAAAGACGGGTTTTAAAACTTCCATCATCCCTTCATGGCCGCCTTCGCGCCCATAACCTGACTCGCGATTGCCGCCAAAGCCGCATGCTGCATCGAACTGGTTCGTGGAATTAATCCAGACAACACCGCAATCGAGCTTCGGCGCGACATCAAGGGCCAGATTGATATTTTCGCTCCAGACGGAGGCGGCAAGGCCATAGCGGGTGTTATTGGCAATTGCTACCGCTTCATCCGGTGTTCTGAATGTCATTGCGACGACAACGGGCCCGAAAATTTCTTCCTGGGCGATTGTCGCCGCCGGTGCAACATTGGTGAAGAGGGTGGGCGGGTAGAAGCAGCCATCCTTGGGCGCCGTCCAATCGGGTTGCCACATTTCGGCGCCTTCATCAGCTCCTTGCCGTACCATTCTCTCAATGGTTTCGAGCTGAACCGGCGCCACGATCGCCCCCATATCGATGGACTTATCAAGCGGATCGCCAATGCGCAATGTCTTCATACGGGCGCGTAGCTTGGCAGTCATTCTCTTGGCAATACCTTCCTGCAACAGCAGTCTTGATCCTGCGCAGCAGACCTGACCCTGATTGAACCAGATGGCATCGACAACCCCTTCAACCGCGCTGTCAAGGTCAGCATCTTCAAAGACGATGAAGGGGGATTTTCCGCCAAGCTCCAGCGTCAGATGCTTGCCGCTGCCTGCTGTGACTTCGCGAATGTGACGGCCGACTTCGGTGGAGCCGGTAAAGGCAATTTTATCGACATCGGGATGCTTAACGAGGGCATTTCCGGTGTTGCCATCGCCGGTGACAATATTCACCACGCCTTTCGGAAGGCCAATGTCGTTGCATAGTTCTGCGAAACAGAGGGCTGTCAGGGATGTATACTCCGCCGGTTTCAGAACGACGGTATTCCCGGCCGCGATGGCGGGGGCAATTTTCCAGGCGAGCATCAACAAAGGAAAATTCCAGGGAATGATCTGGCCGATCACGCCCATCGGTTCAAACTCCGGAAACTCCTGTTCCTGCAATTGAGCCCAGCCGGCGTGATGATAAAAATGGCGGGCAACCAGCGGAATATCGATATCCCTGGTTTCGCGCACCGGCTTGCCGTTATCCAGTGTTTCCAGAACTGCGAGAAGCCGCGCATTGCGTTGAATGGCACGGGCAAGTGCGTAGAGATACCGGGCACGGCCAGGACCACCAATAGCCTGCCAGCTCTTCTGGGCGGCACGGGCAGCGGCAATGGCACTGGCCACGTCTGTTTCGCTTGCGGCAGCAATCTTCGCAAGCGGTTTGCCCGTTGCTGGGTTATGGCTTTCGAACCAGCTTCTGGATTTCGGCTTGACCCATTCACCGCCCATAAAGAGATCGAACTTCCCCTTGCGGCGCGCAATCCAATCGAGCGCGACGTTGCTGCTTTCCGGGGCAGGGCCATATTCCATGCTGTCAAATTTTTCTGCGATACTCATTGTCGTTCCTCAGGCCATCGGGTGGCGGAAACCGGCGGAATAACGGCCGGTGACGAAATGCTCTATCTGGCGTTCGATATCTCCGAGCAGGCTGGAAGCCCCGATGCGGAACAGATCAGGCTGTAACCAATCATTTCCAAGTTCTTCCTTCATCATAATCTGGTAATTGAGCACATCTTTTGCGGTGCTGATACCACCCGCAGGTTTGTAGCCGATCTTGTACCCAGTCATCTCAAGATACTCCCGTATCATGCGAACCATGACGAGGGTTACGGGCAGGGTCGCATTCTTGCTCTCTTTCCCGGTTGAAGTCTTGATGAAATCCGCGCCTGCCATCATGGCAACCATGCTCGCCTTGGCGACGTTACGCAAGGTAACAATATCCCCAGTGCCGAGAATGGCCTTTAGATGAGCCTCCCCGGCGGCAGCTCGAAAGGCTTTCACCTCGTCATACAGTGCCTGCCAGTTCTGCGTCAGCACATGGCCGCGGGTGATGACGATATCAATTTCATTTGCTCCTGCGGCGATCGATGCCTCTATTTCCTTTACACGCAGATCGAACGGGCTGAGACCGGCCGGAAAGCCGGTCGATACGGCGGCGATTGGAATGTTCGTATCTTTCAAGGCTTCAACCGCCGTTTCAATCATGCTGTGATAGACACAGACAGCCCCTGTGGTCAGATTACGATCGCCCATACCCATGGCGTCCAGAAGATCAGTTCGCACCGGCTGCCGGGCCTTCGCACACAGACGCCGGACGCGGCCCGGCGTGTCGTCGCCACTCAAGGTCGTCAAATCAATGCAGGTAACGGCTTTCAGGAGCCAGGCAGCCTGCGTTTCTTTCTTGACGGTGCGCCGCCCACCAAGAGAGGAGGCGCGTCGCTCGACCGCACTCAGGTTAACACGAATGCGGTCCAATACATCCAAATCGAGCGGCACGCCGGGGTTTCTCAGATGTATATCATCGGCCTGATTTATAGAGCTAATCGTTGCCATTTTCGGTGCTCCGTAAATGTGCTTTCAGCAATTCTCGTTTCAGGGTTTCAAGGAAGACGATGATGAGGGTCTCCAGATCTGCCGCCGCAAGCTTGGCACATTCAAGGGTTTGTTCGTGGCTGAGCTCTGTTTTACTCATACCAGCGGCAAGATTGGTAATGTTGGAAATTGCGGCAACACGCATGCCGGCATGACGGGCAACAAGAACTTCCGGTGTTGTTGACATGCCAACGGCGTCGGGGCCCAGCATCTTGAACGCCCTGATTTCCGCCGGGGTCTCAAAATTCGGTCCGAGATAATGAAGGTAAACGCCTTCATGCAAGGTGATCTCCAGCTCCTTCGCCACCGCGGCAACATGCTTTCGCAAAGTTGGATCATACGCATTTTCCATTGAGAAAAAGCGGGGACCGAATGTATCGTCATTCTCACCAACCAGTGGATTGAGGCCCGTGAAATTAATGTGATCACTTATCAGCATTAGGCTGCCGGGTTTCATTTTCTTGCGAAAACTACCGGCCGCGTTGGTCAGCAACAGAATGTCGACGCCCAAGAGCTTCAGCATTCGCACGGGAACGGCAAGGTTCTGAGGATTAACTCCTTCATAATAATGGACACGTCCTTGCAGGCAGGCAACCGGCATACCGCCGAGGCGGCCCAGAATAAGGCGGCCTTCATGCCCCTCTACAGTCGACTTCGGGAAATCCGGGATATCTTCATATTTTATACTGGCTACAACCTCAACTTTGTCCGCAAGAGCGCCCAGCCCTGAGCCGAGAACAATCCCGACGCGCGGCGAAAAACCGGGCGCTGTCTCCTTGACAAATTCTGCGGCCACATTTGGATCTAACGTCATCATCTTTCCTTAATGTAGGGCGTGCCAATGGCCTTTGGCGGATGTGCCTTGCCAACAAACCCGGCAAGCAGCAAAACTGTCAGTATATATGGGAGCGCCTGGATAAACTGTACAGGAATGACTCCAACGATTGGCAGCTCAACTCCCTGAAGCCGGATCTGAACTGCGTCTGTAAAGGCGAAAAGCAGGCAGGCGAGCAAAGTCGGCACCGGACGCCATTTTCCGAAAATAAGGGCTGCCAGTGCAAGGTAGCCCTTGCCCGCCGTCATGTCGCGAATGAATCCCGCCCCATGAGCTGTTGAAAGGTAGGCGCCAGATATTCCGCATAAAAACCCGGTGACAGCCAGAGCCTTGTACCGCAGCAAATCAACGGAAATACCCGCTGTGTCGACAGCATGAGGGTTCTCGCCCACTGCCCTTATGCGCAAACCGAAGCGTGATTTGTAAAGTATCCAGGCACATATCGGAACCGCCGCGGCCGCCAGATAGACAAGAATATTATGCCCGGAAATCAGGTCAGCATAGATATAGCCGAGGACCGGGATTTCACGCGCGGCGTCGCTGAAGGGCAGGTCAATGGAGCGAAAACGCGCATCGCCGCCGAGAGACGGGGTCTGCCCGCCCATTTGAAACCAGGCGTATGCGAGCGTTGGTGCCAGTCCGGCAACGACGATATTGATGGCCATTCCGGAGACAACCTGATTGCCTTTGTGGGTGACACAGGCGTAGGCATGCAATGCAGACAGCGCGAGGGAGGCCATGATCCCGGCGCCGAGACCCACCCAGGCGGAACCGGAGACGGAGGCGACCGCCGCCGCCGCGAAGGCCGCGCCCAGCATTTTGCCTTCCAGTCCGATATCAACAATGCCAGCGCGTTCCGAAAACATACCCGCAAGCGCGGCAAGGACCAGCGGGGTCGCAACCCGGAATGTCGCATCCATGAGCAGGACAATGATGTGGAATGTTTCCATCAGCCTGCCTCCATGGTCCGCCAGGTAGCGATACGTCGGTAAGCGGCTTCAATTCTGGGTCGGAACATATGCTCCAGGGCGCCCGAAAACAGGATGATCAGTCCCTGAATAACAATCACCATTTCTTTGTTGATCGTTTTCATTTCGAACGCGAGCTCGGAGCCCCCCTGGTACAGCGCACCAAACAGCAGGGCTGCAAGGAAAATCCCGACCGGATGATTGCGCCCCATCAACGCCACTGCAATCCCGACGAAGCCGTATTCATTTGTAAAATCAATGATCAAGCGATGCTGCACGCCCTGTATTTCATTAATGCCGACAAACCCGGCGAGTGCGCCGGAAATCATCATGGCAAGAATGATGTTGCGGGCTGGGGAGATACCGGCATAGCGCGCGGCCGTCTCGTTCTGACCCACGACCCTGATTTCATATCCCCATCTGGTATGCCAGACAAAAAAGTAAAATCCGCCCGCCAGAATCAATGCATATAGAAAAGAGATATTCAGCGGGGTTTCCGGCATGCTCAGAAAGTCATGAAAAAAGGGAAGCCATGTCACCTCGATAAAGGGGCGGCTTTCCGGGGACTGTCCGGCCGGATTAATCAGAACCTCGACAAGCAGGTAAGTCAGCACGGAAGCGGCAATAAAGTTGAACATGATTGTGGTAATGACAATATGGCTGCCGCGCTTCGCCTGAAGATATGCTGGAATATAAGCCCATGCGGCGCCGAACAGAGCGGCGGCAATCATGGCTATGGGAATGATGGCCCAAGTTGGGAGCCAGTCAAGATAGAGACAAACAATGGCAGTTCCGATGCCGCCAAGTGCCGCCTGACCTTCCGCTCCGATATTAAAGAGTCCGCAATGGAAGGCAATTGCGACCGCCAGACCCGTAAAGATGAAATTGGTTGTGTAATATAGCGTGTAACCGATGGCCTCAGGGTATCCGAATGCGCCATATAACAGAACCTCCAACGCCTTCAACGGATTGTCACCGACGATCAGGATGACAATCCCGGATATCAGCAGCGCCGCAAGCAGATTGACCAAGGGAACCAGAGCGTAGTTCACCCAGCCGGGGACTTTCAATGGCGCGCCAAACCTTGCCTTGCCCTCCGCCATCTGATTACACCATTTCCGGTGTGGTGCTTTCGCGCACACCTGCCATCATCAGTCCAAGGCGGGTTTCCGTGGCCTCTTCGGCGCTTATCTCGCCGACGATCTCGCCATCGAACATAACGGCAATTCGATCGGCAATGGACATAACTTCGTCGATCTCGACAGAGACGACGAGAATGGCCTTGCCCGCATCCCGCATCTGGATCAACTGTTTATGAATGAACTCAATGGCCCCTATGTCGACGCCTCTTGTCGGCTGCCCGACAAGGAGAACATCCGGCGACTGTTCCATTTCCCGTGCAAGCACCAGCTTTTGCTGGTTGCCGCCGGAAAAGCCCGATGCCAACAGATATGCATCCGGTGGCCGGATATCATATTTCTCTATGTAGGTTTCGCAATTTCTGACCATTGCGTCCCGGTCCAGTCTTAGGCCCCGATTGTACTCCGGGTTGTCGTGATAGCCCAGAATTGTGCATTCATTCGCGCTGAAAGAGAGGACAAGGCCGGCGCGGTGGCGGTCTTCCGGTACGTGGCCGATGCCCAGTTTTCTGAGGTTTTGGGCCGAGAAAGCCTTGCTGCCAACCAGTTCCTGGCCTTTGTATCGGATGCTTCCGGATGTCGGGGGACGCATTCCTCCCAGTATCTCCAGCAGCTCCGACTGCCCGTTGCCCGAGACACCGGCAATCCCAAGGATCTCACCTGCTTTCAGGTCCAGATCTATCTTTTTCAGGCGCGGGACGTTATCCGCATCCACATAGGTTAGGTCCCGAAGGGTCAGCAGAGTTTCGCCCGGTTTCGCAGGGGATTTGTCGACCCGCAGAAGGACAGAGCGGCCGACCATCATTTCCGCGAGAGCATCGCGTGTCGTCTCTGATGTTTTGGCATGTGCAACCATTTCCCCGCGCCGCATGACAGAGACATTGTCGGTAATTGCCATGATTTCACGGAGTTTGTGAGTAATCAGGATGACGGTCTTGCCCTGCTTGCGAAGAGTGTCGAGGATCCGGAACAGATGGTCTGCTTCCTGCGGGGTGAGGACGCCGGTCGGTTCGTCCAGAATAAGAATCTCCGCCTCACGATACAGGGCTTTCAATATCTCGACCCGCTGGCGCAGCCCTACCGGCAGATCGCCCACGACGGCATCGACATTGACTTCGAGTGAATATTCCTTTTCCAGCCGGATAAGTTCCTCGCGGGCCGCCGCAAGGCCTTTTGAAAGACGGGCCCCTCCTTCAATTCCGAGAATAATATTCTCAAGCACGGTAAAGGTGTCAACGAGCATGAAATGCTGGTGAACCATGCCGATGCCAGCCTCGATGGAACTCTGCGGGTTGTCTATTTGACACGGGACGCCATTGACCAGGATTTCACCGCTATCAGCCTGATAAAAGCCGTAGACAATGCTCATCAAGGTCGATTTTCCGGCGCCATTCTCGCCAATAATGCCATGAATGCTGCCCCGGTTCACCGACAGGGAAATACCCTTGTTCGCGTGAACCGGGCCGAAGCTTTTATTGACATGGCGGAGTTCGAGCGCCGGGTTTTGCTCTGACATGACAGTCAGACTTACTGGTCCATATAATTCGTGACCTTGATCTTGCCCTCGATGATATCTTCTCTCGCGGCATTCAGCTTGGCGACCATCTCTTCCGTCAGCAGATCCTTGTTCCACTGATCCACGGCGAAACCGACGCCATTTTCAGCAAGTCCAAGCACCTGGATGCCCGGTTCCCATGTGCCGTCTTTCGCTGTCATCAGGGCGTTATAGACTGCGACGTCCACACGCTTCATCATAGAGGTTAACATTGATCCCGGATGCAGGTAGTTCTGGTTGCTGTCTACGCCGATTGCAAGCTTTCCTTCATCCGCGGCGGTTTGAAGAACGCCAAGTCCCGTTGCGCCGGCAGCCGCAAAGATCACATCAGCACCACGGTCATACTGACTTTTGGCAAGTTCGCTGCCTTTTGTCGGGTCATTCCAGGCGGCCGGAGTTGTGCCGGTCATATTCTCAATCACCTCGGCGTTGGGATTGGCGTACATCACCCCTTCCTTGTATCCGAGTGCAAATTTCCGGATCAACGGAATATCCATGCCGCCTATGAAGCCGACTTTGCCGGTTTCGCTGGCCATCGCCGCGGCCATGCCGACCAGGAAGGATCCCTGTTCCTCACGGAAGATAACGGATTGAACATTTGGCAGGTCAACGACCATGTCGATAATGGTGAATTTGGTGTCCGGATACTTCTTCGCGGCTTTTTCCACGGCGGCGGCCTGTGCAAAGCCAATTGCGATAACGATGTCTGCATCATCCCGGGCCATCCGCTGGGCGGCCTGTTCGCGTTGAGACACCTGCGTGACTTCAAACTCCATGTAATCAATGCCGGTTTCCTTCTTGAACTTTTCGATGCCGTTAAAGGCGGCTTCGTTAAAGGATTTATCGGATTTTCCACCCATATCGAAAACAATGGCGGGGCTGAAATCTTCCGCATGAGCCAATCCGCTGACGGCAAGCGCGGCCGTTGCAACAAGCCCGAGGGCAATTTTCTTCATCATGTCTATACCTCTCCCTTTATGTGTCCGCCTGTCAAAGTTCTTCTCGAAACCAAGTGGGACAGCCTGAATCCAAATCAAAACCTGACCGGCTGGTCAAGATGTTATGCTTGGGTTGGTCAAAGTATAGGTATGAATTTTTCGGACAGCTAGAATTTATCTCTTTTTTGATCGCTCAGTAGTGATTTTAAAAGTGAAGTCGGATAAGGTCAGGCGGAATTTCCATCTACAATCCAGCTAGAGGCATTTTCTGATGGCTTATGATCCGCGATTTCCGAATCTTCACATTCTCGATCATCCGCTTATTGTTCACAAGCTCAGCCATATGCGGGATAAGAAAACGTCGACCAAGACATTTCGTCAGCTGCTTAAGGAAATTGCCCTGTTGATGGGGTATGAAATTACCCGGCATATGCCGACGACAATCGAGAAAATTGAAACACCGATTTGTCCGATGGAGGCACCAGTGCTTGCAGGAAAAAAATCCGCGATTGTACCAATTCTGCGTGCCGGACTGGGCATGGCGGACGGCCTGTTGGAACTGATGCCCTCTGCGCGGGTCGGGCATATTGGTATGTACAGGGATCCGAAAACAAAGCGCCCGGTGGAATATTTGCGAAAGCTGCCATCCGCAGAGGACCGGTTCTTCATCCTTGTGGATCCCATGTTGGCCACAGGGTACTCCGCCGCCGCAGGCGTGGAGGTTCTGCTTGACCATGGGGTCGAGGAAAAGAACATCCGGTTCATGGCGCTGGTCGCCGCGCCGGAGGGGGTGCAGGTCATGCAGGATATGCACCCGGATGTTGATGTTTATGTCGCGGCGCTGGACCAGAAGCTGAACGAGAAAGCCTATATCGTTCCCGGGCTTGGCGATGCCGGGGACCGGTTATATGGAACACTCTGACGTTTCTGACGACGCAGGTATGCAGATTGTTTACCATGTTTTTGTGCACCGCGGTAATAATTGGTAACAATGTTTGATTTGTGTGGACGAGGGGGCTTTCGTACATTCAGCTCGAATATTTGAGACTAGTAACAATGAGTGGCGGAATATGGTCGTTTTTCAGAAAACATTACGCAATAGTATCAGTTGTACCGGCGTTGGACTGCATGGCGGCAACCTGATCAATATGAAGCTGGCGCCTGCGCCGGTAAATAGCGGTATTGTTTTCAAGCGCACGGATGTTGATCCATCTGTGTCTGAAATCCCGGCTCAATATAATACTGTGACCGATCTTAAGATGTGTACCACGGTCGAGAATACGGCAGGCATAAAGGTCGCGACGGTTGAGCATCTGATGGCGGCCCTGTCCGGCTGCGGCGTTGATAATGTCGTTGTTGAACTAGACGGCCCGGAAGTTCCGGTAATGGATGGGTCCTCCGCGCCTTTTGTGTTCCTGATTGAATGCGCCGACGTTGTTGAGCAGGATAGCCCGCGCCGCTATATTAAGGTGTTGAAGGAAGTTGAAGTCAGTGATGGTGAGGCGAAGGCCACTCTGTCGCCGTCTGACAATATTTCCGTTGCTTTCGAGATTGATTTCGACAATCCGCGGATTGGTAAGCAGAACTGCAGCTACAGCCTGCGCAATGGTACTTTCAAGAATGAACTTTCCCGTGCGCGCACATTTGGTTTTCTCGGTGAGTTTGAGCAGCTTAAGAAGCTTGGGCTGGCTAAAGGCGGCTCGCTTGAAAACGCGATCGTACTTAGTGGAACCGATATCCTGAACGAGGAAGGGTTGCGATACGATGACGAATTCGTCCGTCATAAAGCGCTCGATGCGGTCGGAGATCTGTATCTGGCAGGAGCACCGATCATCGGTGAATTTTATGGTTTTCGCTCCGGACATGCGTTGAATAATAAGCTCTTACATGCTTTTTTCGCGGATGAGGATGCCTGGTGCTATACAACGGAAGCGCCGGTTCGAATTGCGAATGTTGGCGGGGCGCACTGGCCGACGAAGAAGGCGGCAGCACCGGCCACGGACTGATCCTGTCTGAGTTCGCCGCCGTAGATTTTTCTGGCTGAGTAAAAAAATTAAGGCGCGGAAATCAATCCCGCGCCTTTTTTGGTTTTCAGACGATGGTCAAGCAGACTTGCGCCGTCGCTCCTTGCCAGCCAGACTTTTGATTAGACCGCTAACAGCAGACCGCACCGCTGGTTCATCAATTTCGCTGTAATTGCGGACAAGCTCGATCGTTGATCGATTCTTGCCGCCATGTTCCAGCGGAATGCTGGTCGTCGACGGTTCGAGATTTTCAAAGAAATATGCGACATCAACTTCCAGCCGTTTGGCAATCTCAAAGAGACGTCCGGCGCTTACCCGGTTTGCGCCTGTTTCATATTTTTGAACTTGCTGGTATGAAATATCCAGCGCTTTGGCCAGATGCTCCTGGGTTAATCCCATCATTGTTCTTCTTTCACGAATCCGTTCGCCGACATGATCGTCGACTCTTTTCGCGACTTTGCCCATTTTTGTTTGGTACCTTTCTAAAGACTTCTAAAATTTATTTTTTTAGTTACGTTACTGTTGAGAGTGGTGTCGGCAATCCAAGATTTTGGTGTTGTTTGGAGAAAATTAAACTGCAATTCCACCCTTATAAGTAATATAACACATGCATTTCGAAAAAGAAAACGCATAAAAACTAACGGTAATTAGATAAAATAAATTTATTGATATAGGTCTCAATGCCTAGTTTTAATGTCCTATGAAGGGCTTATTTTCGGAGCAAACCTGAGTCAAACTTATGCGTGCAAGCGAAGGATAAGAGTTGCTGTTGAATAAGATGAAGAAAACTGAAACCATGCCTTTCCCTCGACACACGGATTGGATAAAATGACGAAATTATCGAGGATTGTCGGCCATGGGCCAAGAGGGATAAGTTGCATCGATTATTAAATTCAAGAATCGCCCGGGCGCTTGGCGGTCTTCTTCTGTTGTGGCTGGTCGCAGGCTGCAGCTCCACCGAACCGGAAGCCTATGTCGAGCGACCGGTGGAAGAGCTGTATAATCAGGCTCTGGCCGATCTGAATAACGAAAACTATCTTGACGCGGCCCGTAATTTTGATGAGGTGGAACGGCAGCATCCTTATTCCATCTGGTCGACGAAGGCCCAGATAATGTCGGCATTCGCCTATTATCAAAGTAACGAGTATGACCAGGCCATTCTGGCGGCAGAGAGATATATAGAGCTTCATCCCGGCAACAAGGATGTCGCCTATGCATATTATCTGGTTGCCATTTCATATTATGAGCAGATCACGGGGGTGGAGCGGGACCAGAAGGTCACTCGTCAGGCCCTTGATGCTTTGCAGAATCTTGTCCGTCGCTTCCCTAACTCAGAATATGCACAGGACGCCCGCCTGAAAATCGACCTGACAAAGGATCATCTCGCGGGCAAGGAAATGGCGATCGGGCGATATTATCTAGGTCAGAAGTATCTGGTGGGCGCGATCAATCGTTTTCGGACGGTTGTCGAGCAATATCAGACGACCACCCATGCGCCGGAAGCCCTGCACCGTCTGACGGAAGCCTATCTGATGCTCGGCATAACGCAGGAGGCACAAACGGCCGCAGCTGTTCTGGGCTATAACTTTCCGGGAAGTGAGTGGTACCAGGATTCATATGCCTTGCTGGACGCGAATTATCTAAAGCCCGAAGCGGACGAGGATTCCTGGATTGTCAAAGCCTGGAACTTCGTGTTTTAGCGCGCTGATCAGAAATGCTGGAACAACTCTCCATCCGCAATATTGTACTGATCGAAAAGCTGGACCTTACCTTTGAAGACGGACTATGTGTGCTGACCGGCGAGACAGGGGCAGGCAAGTCCATACTCCTTGACAGCCTCGCCCTTGCGCTCGGTGCGAGGGCGGACACAAGTCTCCTGCGGGCGGGCGCGGATCAGGGGTCCGTGACGGCGACCTTCAGTCTTGTCCCCACGCATCCGGTCTTTGAAAAAGTGGGGGATATCGAAGTCGAACCGGGCGAGCCACTTATCCTTCGTCGCTCTCTGGGAGCGGATGGCCGCAGCCGTGCCAGCATCAATGACCAGGTTGTGAGCGCCGGGCTGCTCCGCACTGTCGGCGATGCTCTTGTTGAAATTCACGGACAGAATGCGGAGCGAGGCTTGCTGGATGCGCGGAGTCACCGGGCGCTCCTGGATCAGTACGGGCGATTGGACCGTGATGTTTCTGTGACGGCAGGCAAGTTTGAGACTTTACAGGCGGCGGAAGAAAAGCTGGCACATGCCCTTCAGGAAATCGAACAGGCGCGCGTTGATGAAGAGTATTTACGTCATGTCGTCGAAGAGTTAACCGAACTCGCGCCGGAGGAAGGGGAAGAGGAAAAGCTTGCGATACAGCGTTCCAACCTTATGCATGCCGAAAAAATCGCGGAAGCTCTCCGGGACGCAGAGAAGGCGCTTACGGATCATGGGGGGGTCGAAAACCGCATCCGGACCGCGACACGCGCCGTCGAACGCGTGATTGAGAAAGCGGCAGGAAAGTTAGATCCTGTGCTGGAAGGCCTGGAAAGGGCGGCTATCGAAATGGCCGAAGCCCAGGTTATTATCAATTCAGTCGCCGGCGATCTGGATATGGACCCCGCCGGGCTTGAAGTGGTGGAGGAGCGGTTGTTCGCGCTGAGAGCGGCAGCTCGTAAGCATAAATGCGAGGTTGCGGACCTACCCAGGCTCCTGCAAAGCTTTATTATGCGGTTGCAGTCGGTCGAGGATGGGGATCGGGAGGTTGAAGCCCTAAAGAAAGCAGCCTCTGAAGCCCGAAAAGAGTTTATCGACGCCGCCACACAATTATCAGAGAGGCGCGCCGATGCTGCGAAGAAGATGGATGTTGCCGTCATGGCAGAATTAGAGCCGCTTAAACTCGGTACGGCAAAATTCACAACGTTTGTTCGCGATCTGCCGGAGAGTAACTGGGGACCCTCTGGCATAGATAAGGTTTCTTTTCTGGTGGCGACAAATCCCGGAAGTACTGCGGGGCCTCTTATCAAGATTGCTTCGGGCGGTGAACTGTCCCGCTTTATGCTGGCCCTCAAAGTTGTGCTGGCAAAGGTTGGTTCTGCTCCCACGCTGATATTTGACGAGGTCGACCGGGGTGTCGGTGGGGCGACCGCGGACGCGGTAGGAGATCGTCTGCGCCGCCTTGCCGAAGGGTTACAGGTACTGGTTGTCACCCATTCTCCGCAGGTTGCCGCTGCCGGTCAGGCTCACTGGAATATTCGGAAGTCGGAAATGAACAATGTCACGATAACGTCTGTTGATCGCCTCGATCCCTCTGCCCGGACGGAGGAGATTGCCCGTATGCTCTCGGGCGCCAGCATAACGGCGGAAGCCCGTGCCGCCGCTCTCAGCCTGATCGAGGGGTAATACATGGCGGATTTGAAGAACATGACTTCCGAGGAAGCCAAGGAAGTGCATCTTACGCTCGTAGATACTATCAGGAAGCATGACGAATCCTATTACCGGGAAGATGATCCTGCCATTCCCGACGCGGAATATGACGAACTGAGAAAACAGCTGCTTGAACTGGAAGCACGGTTTCCGGAATTGGTCACACCCGATAGCCCGTCGCAGAGTCTTGGCGTTGCTCCGGCCAAGGGATTTGGCAAGGTCAAGCACAAGGTATCCATGTTGTCCCTCGACAACGCCTTTAGCAACGACGAGCTGCGTGAGTTTGAAGGCCGCATCCGGCGGTTTCTCGGGCTGGGACCGGCAGAGGAAGTTGCCTTTTTTGCCGAGCCGAAGATCGATGGTCTCTCCGCAAGCCTGAGATATAAGAAGGGCAGGTTTATTCAGGGAGCCACCCGCGGTGACGGGCAGGTCGGCGAAGATATCACAGCAAACCTGCGCGGTGTCACAGACCTCCCTCTTGAATTTGCAGGTGCAAAGGCACCACCCCCGGATTTGTTTGAAATTCGCGGTGAGGTCTATATGTCGAAGGCGGATTTTTTGGAGCTGAACAAGGCGCAAGCGGAGAGCGGCGGCAAGATATTTGCAAATCCCAGAAATGCAGCTGCGGGCAGCCTGCGGCAACTCGATCATTCAATCACCGCATCGCGGAAATTGCGCTTCTTCGCTTACGCCTGGGGAGAGGCATCCAGTGTGCCGGGACAGACGCAGGCGGAGGTGTTGGCGGCCTTCAAGAACTGGGGTTTTTCGGTAAATCCCTTGTCAGAGGTTTGCGCCAATATGGAAGAGGCGATTGACGCATACCGCAAGATCGAGGAACTCCGGGCGGAGCTCGACTATGATATCGACGGTGTTGTCTTCAAGGTTAACCGTCTTGAATGGCAATCACGCCTCGGGTTTGTCAGCCGCAGCCCGCGCTGGGCGATCGCGCATAAATTTCCGGCCGAGCGGGCGACGACGATTATTGAGGATATCGAAATTCAGGTGGGCCGTACTGGCGCTCTCACCCCTGTTGCCCGGCTTCATCCGGTTACAGTTGGCGGCGTCGTCGTCTCTAACGCAACCTTGCATAACGAAGATGAAATCATACGGAAGGATATCCGCATAGGCGATACTGTGGTGGTGCAGCGGGCGGGCGATGTCATTCCGCAGGTAGTTGAAGTGAACCTTGAAAAGCGCCCCAAGGATAGCGCGCCCTATGAATTCCCGACCCGCTGCCCCATTTGCGGCAGCCATGCGGTTAAGGAGGTCAACGAGACCACGGGTAAAGAGGATGCCGTCCGTCGTTGTACAGGTGGATTGATCTGCCGCGCGCAGGCTGTTGAGAGACTCAAGCATTTTATCTCCCGCAATGCCTTGGATATTGAGGGGCTTGGGGCAAAGCTGATCGAATCCTTTTATCAGGATGGATTGATCAAAACTCCTGCGGACATATTCACTCTTGAGAAGCGGGATGCGGAACCGGGCAACTTGCAGCGGATCAAAAACCGCGAAGGGTTTGGTGAAAAGGCAACCCGTAATCTGTTTGATGCCATTGATGACAAGCGCGAAGTGCCGCTTGACCGTTTTGTCTATGCGCTGGGCATCCGGCATATCGGACAGGGGAATGCGAGGCTGCTGGCCCGGAACTATCTCAGTTTTGACAAGCTCAGATCCAGTCTGAGTGATACCAGTGATAATGCAGGGGACGCCTATGCGGAACTTCTCGATATTGACGGGATCGGCGCTGCGGTGGCAGATGCGGTCACCGAATTTTTCCGTGAGGACCGTAATCAGGAAATGCTCGATGATCTGCTTGCCGAGGTAACGGTAACGGATTTCGATCCGCCGGCGCAGGACAGCGCCGTTGCTGGAAAGACGGTTGTTTTCACCGGAACGCTGGAACTCATGACTCGGCAGGAAATGAAGGCTAAGGCGGAAGGGCTTGGCGCGAAGGTGAGCGGCTCGATCTCGGCCAAAACGGATTATCTGGTGGCAGGCGCCAACGCGGGATCCAAGCTCAAGAAAGCCAAAGATCTAGATGTGACCGTCCTGAACGAACAGGAGTGGCTTGACCTGATCGGAAACTGATATTGCTCCCGTCTAAAGGGGGGCCGTTGCCTCCTGCAACCAGGCGAGCGCGTCACCTTCCACCAGGGATGCCAGCTTTTCGCGTACCTGCTGGTGATAGTTGTTCAGCCAGTTCAGTTCGGACGGGCTGAGCAGTTCCTTATCAATCAGCGCCTTGTCGATTGGCGCAAAGGTCAGGGTTTCGAATCCATAGAGTTCTCGCTCCGCTCCGTCCGGAGGTGTGACCTTCGTGACGGTAACAAGATTTTCTATGCGGATACCATAGGCACCGGTCTTATAGTATCCCGGTTCATTCGAGATAATCATACCGGGGGTGAGGGATACCGTGCTTGGCGCCTTGGAAATTCGCTGCGGTCCCTCATGAACGGAGAGATAGCTGCCCACGCCATGCCCGGTCCCGTGGTCATAATCGAGGCCCGCCGCCCAGAGAGGCGCCCTTGCAAGGGTGTCGAGCTGGCTCCCTGAAGTTCCTTTCGGGAAAAGCGCCGTCGCGATGGCAATATGCCCTTTCAGAACCAGTGTGAAACGATGGCGCATCTCCGGGCTGGGTTCCCCGATTGCAATGGTGCGGGTGATATCAGTCGTACCATCCAGATATTGTGCACCGCTATCGACAAGATAGAGAGAACCCGGCTTTAGTGGTTTGTTGGTTGCTTTGCTGGCGCGGTAGTGAACGATGGCTCCGTTGGAGCCAGCGCCTGAAATCGTATTAAAACTTAGATCACGGAAGTTCTGGCCGGTTTCCCGGAACGACCGGAGCTTTGCTTCCGCTGTCAATTCATCCACATTACCGCTGGTGGCCGTCTCGGACAGCCAATGCAGGAACTTCGCGACCGCTGCGCCGTCACGGATATGAGCCTCGCGAGTGCCGTTAATTTCCGTATCATTCTTGATCGCTTTTGGCAGCAGGCAAGGGTCCTCGCCACGGATAATTTTGGCCTTGGCGTTAGTCAGCTGATCGACAATCTGCTGGCTGGTGACCATGGGATCTATTTGTACCTGCTTGCCGCCGAGCATCGCGAGCGTCTGCTCAAACTCCGAAGGTGGTTTCACGCGGACCATGTTGCCTAAATGCTCCCGCATGGTCGGTGCGAATTTTATCTCGTCGATAAAAAGATCGACCGTCGCATCCTGATAGGTAATCGCAAACCCGAGGGCAAAAGGCGTACAGGGCAAGTCAGCCCCGCGAATATTCAGCAGCCAGGCGACGATATCAGGCAGCGTGTGGACAACAGCATCCACATTCCTTTCGGCCATGCCTGTGGCAATGCGGTTGCGCTTGCTTGCGGATTCTTCGCCAGCGAATTGCTTTTCGTGGGGAACCACGAGGGCCAGGGGCTTTTGGGGACGATCATCCCATACCTTGTCGATCGGATTTTCCGGAACGGATTTGAGGGTTATCCCGTTATGCGACGTATACTTTTTCAAGGTTTTCACACTGTTTTCAGTATGCAGCCACGGATCGATTGCAAGTGTCTCATCAGCTTTCATATTCTCGGACAGCCAGGCCGTCATCGGTTCCTCGCTCACATGACGGGGCGTGAAAAGAGTTGTATCCACTTCATTACGGACCTGAAGAGTATAGCGGCCATCAACGAAGATAGCGGCTTGGTCTTTCAGGACGGCAGCAACGCCCGCGGACCCCGTAAAACCTGTCAGCCATTTCAGCCGCTCGGCAGCAAGTGGGGCGGCCTCACCGTGAAACTCGTCATTGAGGGGGACAATAAACCCGTCGATTTTCTCCCGCGCCATTTCTGCCCGTAATTTCTCCAGCCGGTCTTTCGATGCCGCCGGATTGAGGACGACTGTGCTCAGGTCCTTGCGGATGGCATCCCTTGCAGATTGCAGTTTCTGGAATTCCGTCTCCGAAAGATTTGGAAAAAGCTGATGAAAAAGAATGTCCTCATCCGCCCGCGGCGGTGCGGCAGCGGCGGCACGCAACAGGTGAATTGTTTTACTGTTATCTGCGCCGGGTGTTAATCCGGTGATAATCTGGTTTAACTCAGCGAATTCCATCGATACTTCCTGAAGTCTGCTGCATCCCCCGAAAACAAGGGGTTTTGCATTGAGATATGGCGCTTTTTCGCATAAGTGCGACGCGAGCTATGCAATTTATGCAATGCACCGTTACGATCTTAGCGGGCAAAAATGTGATGCAAGTCATTGTTATTTAATGAATGCAGTGCAATATATTCCTCATCAAAAACGTAGGTAAGGAAAGTCAAATGTACGCAAGAATTGAGAAAGCTGGCAACGCACAGAATTTGCAATTTGGACCCGTCTCCGGGACTCTTTTCAATACTGCATCGCGTTTTCAGCATTTCAAAATTTCGACGCTCTTGCAGTCTATGCGAAAACATATGCGCCTTGCCAAGGAAAAAGCGGAAGTTGTTGTTGAACTGACAAAAGTTCCCCTCGGCGTGGCGGTGAATGATGGTGTTGGGTTTACGCGATGGGCCGCAAATGAGAATTGTCCGGGGCCGGCAACAGAGAGTTACACCCGGTGATGACCGCCCATGAGGGCGATAAAGAATTTTAATGGAGCAGTAAGATGATTAGCTATGGCAAGAAAGAAATTGAAGCATTGGCTTTTATAGAACCGATTAATACGAACAATCTCGTTATCGATACGGAGAAGTACATAAGGAACGCGCATGAACTGAGAAGCGAATTCCTGACCGACGCTCTTCGAAAAATGTATCGGCGTACGGTTGGTAAGTATAAGGAATACCGCCAACTGGAGGCGGCAAAAGAAACTTTATTCGCGATGACGGATCGTGAATTGAAAGATATCGGAATTACCAGATCAGATATTGAACTGGCTGTTGAGGGAAGAAGAGAAATGGCAATGACGACGAAAACCGGCTTCTGGCGTAAGTTGATGAACAAGTTTATTGAGGCCCAGCAGGCCCGCGCTGCATATGTTCATTTGATGGCAATGGACTCACGGCAGCTGGCCGACATTGGCTTAACGCGTAGCGAAGTAGAGGCTGCGGTTAATGGCAACAGGAATGACAGGGCCAACGATAATCTGGTACGGCCGAGCAACACAAACGATCACCGCAAAGCAGGTTGATCGTCACCGGCCGATCCGCCTTTGCCTCCCCCAATGTGAGGCGGGTCGGCCGTCATACATTTCATTTCAGCCGTTTCCTATCGGCTGAGCACTAAAACACTCCAACTGTTGATATTATAACGGCGCTTCAATCTGAGTCCCTGTTGTAAATACGCGCGGCTTACCATAACTTCCTGAGATTGTAACAGCCCGGAAAGCACCAATACACCTCTTCTGGAGAGTGCCTTGCCGATGTTCGGCGCCATTTTCACCAAGGGCCAAGCCAATATATTGGCAACGATCAGGTCATATGGAGCGGATTTCTGCAATATTCGGCTCTGTAGCCCGGCTGCTTGAACTGCGGTAATAAGCGGCGAGAGATGATTTTTACTGGCGTTGTCGCGTGTTACCGTCACTGCTGCGAGGTCAATGTCGCTGGCGATTACCGGTTTTCCCCAGGCCTTCGCAATGGCGAGCGCCAGAACGCCCGAGCCGCAACCAAGATCCAGCGGATTGTTGACGTTCCTGCTTTTTCGTAAATCATCCAGTGCCAGCAAACATCCGTAGGTCGTTTCGTGAAGTCCCGTGCCAAAGGCACGACCCGCATCAATCACAAGATCGTGGCGGGAAATGGCGGGATGCGGCGCGTCGTGAGACCCATGGATATAGAACCGGCCGGCGTCGACTGGCGGCAGCATCTTCTGGCTTTCGCTTACCCAGTCTTTTTGTATTAGCGGCGCAAGTTCGAAGGAGAGGTCCGCGGGAAGTTGGTCCAGCAGATAGGCCTCCGGTTCACCGGAAAAGAGGATATCCAGCCGCCATAGGGAACCATCGCTAACCGCTTCCTCCATCGAGACGGTGAGCGCGACATCTTCAAATATCTCGGAGATGGCGTCGGTTTGTTCAAGCGGCAGGGTAACGGTGAGTTGCCAAAGCGCTGGATCAAGTGGTTTGGACAAAGTTTTCCATCACTTTCTTGACGCCGGCCTTTTCGAAGGCGATTTCCAGTTTGGGGCCGTCTTTCCGTATAATTCTGCCATAGCCGAATTTCTGATGGAAAATACGGCTGCCGACGGAAAACTCTCCGTCACTTGAGGAACCACCAACCGGTTTGGTGCTGTTATCGACAAGCCGCTGGTTGGCGCTCGCCCGCTTTTCAAGAATCTCTTCCAAATGGGAACTATCCGGATTCCGCCAGCTTGAATGGGAGAATCCTTCGCTTATGCGTGCGGTGTTGTAAATTCCCTGATCGGCCCGATCACTTATATGATCCCGCGGGAGCTCATCGACAAAACGGCTGGGAATTGAGGATTGCCACTGGCCATGGATCCGGCGGTTGCTGACATGGCTGATATAACAGCGTTTCTTTGCGCGCGTAATCCCGACATAGGCAAGGCGCCGCTCTTCTTCCAGTGCTTTGAGGCCGTTTTCATCGAGAGCCCGCTGATGCGGAAACAGGCCTTCCTCCCAGCCGGGAAGGAACACTATGTCATACTCAAGTCCCTTGGCGGCATGCAGGGTCATCAGGCTGACCATTTCACTTGTGTTGTCTGCATTATTCTCCATCACGAGGGACACATGTTCCAGAAATTGCGCAAGACTTTCATATTCCGCTATTGCCGGGATAAGCTCTTTCAGGTTTTCGCGTTTCCCCTCAGCTTCCGGTGATTTGTCCTGACGCCACATGTCGAAATAACCGCTTTCCTCCATGACGGCCTCGACCAGTTCGTCAGCCGGGATCAGATCTTTCTGTGCGCGCCAGTCATCGAAACAATCCATCAGTTCCTTCAGGGCCGCCTGCGGCTTCCCTTTGAAGATATTCTTCTCGATGGCGACCCTTGCGGCACGGGATAGCGACAGATTTTCCGCACGCGCGAGTGTCCGCAGTTTTTCCAGCGCCTTGTCACCCAGGCCCCGCTTCGGAAGATTATAAATCCGTTCGAACGCGAGATCATCGTCCGGCTGATTTATGACACGCAAATAGGCCAGCACATCGCGGATTTCCCGACGTTCATAGAATCGCAGGCCTCCAATTACACGATATTTTATACCCATGCTCAGAAAGCATTCTTCAAAGTCGCGGGTCTGAAAACTGGCGCGAACCAGAATGGCTATTTCCTGTAGACTTGTGCCCTTGCGCTGCAGATTTTCTATTTCATCGGCGATCCAGCGCGCCTCGTTCGGGCTGTCCCAAAGACCGTTCAGGATAACCTTCTCTCCATCATTGCCTTCTGTAAACAGGGTCTTGCCGAGGCGCCCTTCATTATTGGCGATCAGTCCCGATGCGGCGCCCAGAATATGGGATGTGGAGCGATAATTCCTCTCAAGCCGGATCACCTTCGCACCCGGAAAATCATCTTCGAATTTCAGGATGTTGCCAACCTCGGCCCCGCGCCAGCCGTAGATCGACTGATCATCATCACCTACGCAGCAGATATTTCTGTGCCGTTGGGCAAGCAGCCGGAGCAGAAGATACTGCGCGATGTTCGTATCCTGATATTCATCCACCAGGATATATTTGAACCGGTTCTGGTAAATGCTGAGAATATCGGGGTTCTTCTGAAACAGTGTCAGCACATGAAGCAACAGGTCCCCGAAATCGCAGGCATTCTGGGCGGCCAGCCGCTCCTGATAGAGAGCATAGAGCGCGGCCGCTTTTCCATGTGCGAAATCGGAGCTTTCCGGCCCCTGAACCTGATCTGCCCGCAGTCCTTTGTCTTTCCACCGGTCTATGACAGCGGCGAGACCACGCGGCGGCCATTTCTTCTGGTCGATGCCTTGTTCCGTCATGATTTGCTTCAGCAGGCGAAGCTGGTCATCGGGATCAAGAATATTGAAGTTTCGTTCAAGGCCAACCAGTTCTGCATGACGGCGAAGAAGCCAGACCCCGATAGCGTGAAAAGTACCGAGCTTGATCTCTATTGCCTGGGGGCCGACAATATTTGCCGTCCGCTCCTGCATCTCGTTGGCAGCCTTGTTGGTGAAGGTAACGGCAAGAATCTCCCATGGGCGGACATCCCGGCAGTTGAGGATATGGGCTAGGCGGGAAATGAGGACCCGGGTTTTACCTGTGCCAGCCCCGGCAAGCACCAGAACCGGTCCGTCGAGCGCCTCAACAGCCGCTTTCTGGCCGCTGTTCAACCCGTCAAGATATTTGAAATTGCCGTTTTCAGGGCGCGTCCCTGTGTCTTCAAAACTGCCGATGTCAAATCTGTCTTCCATGGGTCAAGATATAGCTCAAGCTTAGACGTGAGGCTACCGCCTATCATCGAAATTACCGGAAAACTTTATCGCGGGTATCGTCCTGCGCAGAGAGTAGCGCGGCGTTATAGGCATGGAGCAGGTCTTTATGGTGGAGGATGCCAATCAGCCGCCGCTCAACCGCCCTGTTAATGACAGGAATATGGTCGATCCCGGCTTTTTCGATAATCTCAACGGCCGATTTAAGGCTGGTATCGGGGAACAGGACAGGGTTGTCTGCATGCACAAGATCGAGCGCGGTTAAATTCTCTCTTGGCTCATCCCCGAACAGGCCAGTCTTAATGTCACTGTAATCGATGCGGCCGATAAACTCATGGGTTTCCGGCTCGACCACAACGAACTTGTCATGATTTGTGTTACTGATGATCTTGCGAAGTTCCTGCATTGTGGTTTGCTTGGGTACCTCGATGAATTCCCGGTCCATGATCCCGCGTACCTGGCGAAAGCTGAGTGCCCGTAATGCGCGGCTTTCGTTAACGTCAACATTGCGATTCAAAAGCTGTGTCTGCCAGATGCTGCGACCGACCAGATGCTTGGTGATCAGCGTTGCCACGGAAACGGCAACCATGACGGCGATGGAAATTTTGTAGTCACCTGTCAGTTCGAAGACGATCAGGATCGTGGAAATCGGTGCACCGAGAACTGATGCCGCGACGGCAGACATGCCGATGATGGCGTAGAGACCGTGACTGGCTGCCATTTGCGGAAATGCTGTCGCCGCAATCAGCCCGAACGCTCCGCCCGTCATGGCGCCAATGAACAGGGCCGGCGAGAAAAAGCCGCCACCAAAACGGGAGCCGAAGGTGATGCCGACGGCAATTGTCTTGACCACAATCAGGATCAACAATAGCAAAAGGGGGTAATTTCCCTTAAGGGCATTGTCCGTCGCCTCGTACCCGACACCGATAATATGCGGGTAGAAAACGGCGATGCCGCCGAGAACCAGTCCACCGGCGGCGGGGCGCAACACCTCCGGTATATGAAAGCGGTCTATGGTCTGTTCCGAGAACTTGATGCTCCAGATAAAAATCAGGGAAACCAGCGCCGCGACGGCACCCAACAGCGCAATTGCGGGGAACTCCCAAAGTGTCACGATTTCGTAGCGGGGAATAATAAAAGCCGGAAAATCACCAACATAAATCCGGCTGATAACGGTGCCGATCACAGAGGCAATCACGATGGGCGCAAAAGCCTGAGTCGCAAGCGATCCGACCACCACCTCAAGGGCGAAGAACATCCCGGCGATAGGTGCATTAAAGGAGGCCGCAACGCCCGAAGAGACACCGCAGGCAATCAGGGTCAGATAGTATTTGGAGGGCAGCCGCATGAGCTGTCCAAGCTGGCTGGCGATCAGGGCACAGAAATGAACGACCGGCCCTTCACGTCCGCTTGACCCGCCTCCGCCGAGGGTAAGAGCGCTGACAAAGACGGCCCCTAATCCCGGAATGAGCTTCATCTTACCGCGATTTACAATCACGGCTTCTATAACATCGGCGACGCCCTGAGCGCGATGTCCCGGCAGGATAAATTTCCAGAATAACCCAATGATCAATCCGGCAACTACCGGGGCGCCCATAATATGCCACCATGGCAGGTCCGCGACCTGTGAAACGACATCGTGGCTGTTAAAGCCGTAAAACAGATGCTGTATTTCCGCGATGGCGATACGAAAACCGACTGCGCCATACCCGGCGAGCAGACCAATGGCAATGGCGCAGACTATCAGTTTAACCGGCGTGCTACTTGTCGCGGTGCGGATCGGGCTTAGAATTTTTTCCCCGGTGCGGGAATTTTCAGAGACGGCCATAGGCAGCCATTCATCCAGTCCATTTATTTTTTATTGGGCAAACTATTTGCCTGAATACCAGATGTATCGCGAATGTTTTAAAGTTTCAATAATTTCAAGGCTTTTTATCGCTATCTGCCTAAATATTCCCGCGCCCAGCCAAGAGTCTCTGTCGTTCCTGACGAAGGCGTGTATTCGCAACCGATCCAGCCGTCGTAGCCTTCGCTCTCGAGAAAGTCAAAAATATAGGGATAATTAATCTCACCATTGTCCGGTTCGGATCGGTCGGGCGGATTGGCAATCTGGATATGGCGGATGAGCGGGGCAAATTTCGTAAACTGTCTGATGATATCGCCATCGGTTTTCTGCACATGATAGATATCAAACTGCAGACGAAGGTTTGGATGGTTAATCTCTTCAATGAGCGTTGCCGCCATGCTTGCGCTTTCGAGGAAGTACCCGGGCATGTCCTTGTTATTGATAGCCTCGATCAGAATTGTGATGTCGGCAGTCTCCGCGGCCGCAGCGGCAATACGCAAATTATGCCGGTAGACCGCAAGTTGCGTATCATGGGTAACGGTGTTGTCACGAATACCGGCCATTACATGTAGCCGCGTGCAACCGAGCGCTCCAGCATACTCGATCGCCTGATGGAGCGTCGCCTGAAACTCCGCTTCCCGTCCGGTCAGGCTTGCAAGACCGCGTTCCCCCTTTGTAAAATCGCCGGCCCGGACATTGAACAAGACCTGTTCAAGGTTATTCCGCTCAAGGTGACATTTTATTTCGGCCGCGTCGAAATCATAGGGGAAGAGATACTCGACGCCCTTAAAACCATCACCGGCGGCGGCGGCGAAACGATCCAGAAATGGCAGGTCCTGATATAGAAAGCTTAAATTGGCGGCGAATTTGAGGGGCATGAAACTAGGTTCCGGCCCGGGTTTCTTCGACAATGGGTTTGGCGAAGGAAGGGGCCTGGTCCCAGGGGAAAAGGATCCAGGTGTCCTGACTCACTTCCGTAATGAAGGTGTCAACCTGATCCAGCCCTTTTGGCTTGGCATAGATTGTCGCAAAATGAGCTTTCGGTACCATTTTTCTGACATGTCGTGCGGTAATTCCGCTATCGACAAGGTCGTCAACGATGACCCAACCGTCGCCGTCATCCGGCAGTTCCAGACCCTTTATCAAATTCACTTCGCCGACGGACTTGTCGTCACGATAGGCCGCTATGCAAACCGTATCGATGTGACGGATATCGAGTTCGCGGGCGACAATGGCCGCGGGAACCATGCCGCCACGGGTGACGGCGATAACGCCTTTGAAGGGAGATTTTTCCATTAGCCGCCAAGCCAGCGCCCGCCCGTTGCGATGAAGTTCTTCCCAGGAAACCGGAAAATATTTTACATAACCCGCACCGATAGACATCTCATCCCCCATTTTTATGTGCCATTTGTTTTAAACCGGCTATAAAAAGAATAAAAGCTTCGATTTTGCTACGTTGACGGCGGCGGCTTTTATCGGCACTGAATTTACGGTAGGCTTCTTCATGGCATCAAGACCCCCGACAATGGCCCAACTCAGATATCTTCGGCTTGGACGTTTCCAGCCGGGCGGGAAGCTTCCTATTTTTGATCCGAATGGGCAACAGATCAGCAAGGCGGTAATCAAAAGCTGCCTGAAAAAGGGGTGGGTGCAGACCTGGTTCGACAATCCGATCAAGCCGGACTGGCTCGTTTGCAAATTGACGGAGGAGGGGCGGCGGATAATCGATAAACACACAGATAGCCATTGATCGCAGAGCTGCGTTTTGTGACCGCGCTCGCAAATATCGTGATTTCCGACGCAGGGTACTTTTGCAATCCATCCAATAATGGCAAACTTTCCCAATTCGATAATCTACAGGTGAGGCAAGATCATGACTGGGACCATGGGCGAACTTATTATCGTAGCATTGGCCTTTCTTCTCATTCATGTGGTGCCGTCCAGTTTTCTGCGTGGAAAGCTGGTGTCCGTACTGGGAGAGAATGGATATATGGCAGGCTTCAGCCTTGCCTCTCTCATACTGCTGGTATGGATGGTCATTGCCTATCGTGCGGCCCCGTTGGGGGGCATGCTGTGGGATGCTGGGAATGCCGGGCGCTATCTTGGTGCTTTGCTGATGTTGATTGCCTCAATCTTGTTTGTTGGCGGCATTACAAGCCCTAATCCGACCGCGATTGGCGCAGGAAAGTTGATTGATCGCGAAAGTGCTTCTGAAGGCTTCAATGCCATAACCCGTCATCCCATGATGTGGAGCTTTGCCTTATGGTCGCTGACCCATGTCATTAACAATGGGGATGTTGCCGCTGTCATCTTCTTCGGAACCTTCGGGGTGCTCGCCCTGGCGGGAACCGTGCTCATTGACGCAAAGAAGGCGCGGCAGCTAAAGGACGGATGGGGCAAGTTCAAGGCGCGAACGTCGAACGTTCCCTTTGCCGCCATTCTTCAGGGTCAGGCGAAACTCTCGATCAAACCGCTTTGGTGGCGGATATTGCTCGGCATCGTCCTGTATGCCGGGCTTTTCCATTTTCACAGTTTTGTCTTCGGTGTTTCGCCTACGCCCTATTGATGGAGCATTTAGTTATCTCAATAGATGACACAGGTCGTATTGCCGGTGGCATACACCTTGCCGTCTTCACCCACCAGACGGCCTTCCGAAGTTGCGATCTTCCGGCCCTTATGCACGACCTCGGCTGTTACGGTGACTTTGCCCATGCCAGGCAGCATCGCCCGAAGATATTTTATGTTGAGATCGACGGTTGTGTATCTCTCTCCCGGCTCCAGCACCGTATGGATGGCGCATCCAAGCGCGGAATCGAGTAGCGTCGCTGCATAGCCGCCATGCACGGTGCCAAGCGGGTTCAGATGTTTTTCGCCGGGCACACCCGTGAAAACGGCTTTGCCATGGGAAACTTCGGACAGATCAAAGCCAAGTGTTTGTGATATGGGCGGCGGTGTGCCGCCTTCGATAATGGAGAGCATTTGCTGAAGTCCCGTCATTTCCTTGCGGGATTCCTCCAGCTCTTTTTTCTTGTTCAATGCAATCATCGCGCGGGTTCCTTGTCTTGCGAGAATTATATCTGGAAGATAAGAATTTTTATTAAAACGAAAATATGCTAATTTTGAATATACTCTATTCAAAAATGAATAAATATGTCTTGGGATCTATATCGATATTTTCTGTCAGTTGCCGAAACCGGGAGCCTTTCCGCCGCGGCCCGGCAGCTGTCAGTATCGCAGCCAACTGTTGGCCGGCAGATTGCCGAGCTTGAGAAGCGATTAGAGACGCGCCTTTTCGAGCGAGCTTCCCATGGATATCTTTTGACCCCGGCCGGACAGCGGATTCGCGCGCGGATCGAGAGAGTGTCGGCCGATCTCATCGGCGCAGAGCAGCAGATACGCGGCATGGATAAATCGCTTTCCGGTTTGATCCGTGTCTCCGCGACCGAAGGATTTGGCAGCTACTGGCTGACCCCGAAGCTGAGCGAATTTCAGGAGCGCCATCCGAATATCCAGTTTGAACTCATGCTCAATATATCTGTCGTTAATTTGCGAAAACGCGAGGCGGATATCGCCCTTCGTCTCGCAAACCCTCGGGTTTCAGACCTTGTGGGCCGTAAGGTCGGGCAGGCGGGTTTTGGCCTCTACGGTGCCAAAGCCTATTTTGAGAAGAAGGGGACGCCAAAGGCAATCGCTGATCTTATCCATCATGACTTCGTTGGGTGGCAATCAGGACCGAATGATTTCGTGCTAAGCGCCGCACTTGGTGAATTGGCGTCCCCGGCCCAGATAAAGTTTCGCTGCGACACAGTTGCGGCGCAGATCGCGGCTGTTTCCCACGGGATCGGATTATTTCTCGTTCCCCATTATCTTGTCCCGAAAGATGGCCGCTTTGTAAGGCTGTTCCCGCGGGAGATTGACCAGAAAATCGATATGTGGCTGTTGACCCATCGCGACCTTGTCAGGGCGCAGCGTATGCGCGCGCTTCTCGATTTTTTATATGATCAATTCCAACGCGATAGAAAAATGTTTCTGGGGGAGGACTGATGTATCCTATTCGGCGAAAAAGGAAATGGTCAGGAATATACCGGCGCTGAGCAATGCCGCGGAAGGCACCGTAATCACCCAGGCCGCAATGATCGTCATCAATTGCGAGCGTCGTACCAGCTTTTTGGGCCGATTCTCGGATTGATCCAGATCAGTCGCCGGCAGGTTACTGTCAGGATGGATTTTCTCGTCACGCATGCTGGCTCGCAGTTTCCTTGCTCGTCGCTCCGTATCCCATTCACGAAAGAACCCGACACCAAACACAGCCCCGACGGCAATGTGAGTTGAACTCACGGGCAACCCGAGGGCAGAGGCAACCAACACGGTGATGCCAGCCGACAGAGCAACGCAATATGCCCGCATCGGATTCATTTTGGTGATCTGCTCTCCAACCGTTCGGATCAGCTTGGGTCCAAACAGGAAGAGCCCGGCGCTCAGGCCCGCGGCACCGATCAGCATGACCCAGAGCGGGATGCCCACCTTGGCATCGATGGCGCCGGAAGTGGAGGTTTCCACGATTGCCGCAAGCGGACCGACTGCATTGGCTACGTCATTGGCCCCATGGGCAAAGGATAGAAGCGCGGCGGAACAGATAAGCGGAATTGTAAACAGGGCACGAACGGATTTATTCCGGTTTTCCATACCTTTGGAGGTGCGATGAATGATAGGTTTGACGATGGCGTAGGTGCCAGCAAAAAACGCCAGGGAAATCGCAATAACGGTTACGAGATCCGGCCTCCAGATCCGCTTGAGCCCCTTGGTCACAAGATACGCCGAGAAAACGCCCGCCATGATCGCCACGAGCAGCGGCACCCAGCGCCGGGAGGCGGATACCTTGTCTTCCTTGTAGATGACATTGTATTTTATGAACGCAAGAAAAAGGGCGGCGATGGCCCCACCCATAACCGGGGAAATAACCCAGCTCGCGGCGATGGCGCTCATAGTTTCCCAATTGACAATACTGAAGCCCGCCGCCGCAATGCCAGCACCCATCACACCACCGACAACAGCATGGGTGGTCGAAACCGGCGCACCCACCCAGGTTGCAATATTTACCCAGAGCGCCGCGGCAAACAGCGCCGACATCATGGCCCAGATGAATATCTCGCTATTCTGCATAGAAGACGGGTTTATGATGCCTTTCTGAATGGTGTTGACGACATCGCCACCCGCAAGAATCGCACCTGCCGCCTCGAATATGGCCGCGATTACAAGGGCACCGAACATGGTCAGTGCACGTGAGCCGACGGCGGGCCCGACATTGTTGGCAACGTCATTGGCGCCGATATTGAGCGCCATATATCCGCCGATAATCGCTGCAATGATAATCAGGGTAGAATGCTCACCCGCAGTGGTAACGCTTGCGGAAAAGGCCCAGACTATCAGCAAAAACAGAACCGCCAGCGCGAGCGCCTTGTATCGGGCGCTGCTGTGCATCGCCTCGGTACCAATTTTCTCGATACGACCAAGATCTTTATCGAGTGTTTGCTTTACCATGTTTTCACCAAGCCTGTTTTCAGAGTAGGGGCCTAATTGTCATAAAATTGTCATGATTTCTAGTCCTCACCGTCAAAGAATCAAAGGATGTTTGCGTCGTGGCTATATATACCGCGCTAATCCCGGCTTTTATTTGTCCACCGGCCTGTGATAGTGTCTTATGAAAATACGCCGGATTTTTCCTTCAAAGGATGAGAATAATGAGAATACTTCCTGAACTGAAAGAGTTGCATAGTGAAATGACCGAATGGCGTCATCGCATCCACAAGCATCCTGAAACCGCGTTCGAGGAGTATGAAACATCGGATTTCGTGGCCGAGAAACTGGAAAGCTTCGGAATTGAAGTGCATCGTGGCTTGGCGAAGACAGGCGTTGTCGGGACCCTGAAGAACGGCAGCGGAAACCGGGCAATCGGACTTCGGGCGGATATGGATGCCCTTGATCTCCAGGAACTCAATGAATTCGAACACCGGTCTCAGGTCGATGGAAAAATGCATGGATGTGGACATGATGGCCATACGGTGATGCTGCTGGGCGCGGCCAAGCATCTGGCGGAAACAAAGAATTTTGACGGAACGGTGCGGTTTATCTTCCAGCCCGCAGAGGAAAATGTGGCTGGCGGACGGGTTATGATCAGTGATGGCCTGTTTGAAAAATTTCCCGTGGATAGTGTCTATGGAATGCATAATATGCCCGGACATGAAGTGGGAACATTTGCCGTGCGCAAAGGACCCATCATGGCATCGGCGGATTTTTTTGAGGCGCGGGTGATTGGTGTCGGCGGACATGGTGCTTTCCCGCACCAGACAACGGATCCGGTTGTGATCTCGGCCGAAATTATTCAGGCCTGGCAAAATATCGTTAGCCGTAACGTCGACCCTCTTCAGTCGGCTGTTGTGACAGTGGCCCAGATACATGGCGGGCATACCGGCAACGTCATCCCTGAGGAAGTCGTGATGAATGGAACAACGCGCGCATTCGATCCGGCGGTTCAGGATATGATCGAGAACAGGATGCGGCAGCTTGCTGTCGGGATCGCGGAGGCACATGGCGCGAAATGCGAGTTTAAATATGACCGGCGCTACGCTCCCACGATCAACACGGAGGATGAGACGGATCTGGCCGTCGCGGCGGCGACAGAGCTGGTAGGCGATACAAATGTGAACAAGGATGTTACTCCGGTCATGGGAGCGGAGGATTTCTCATGGATGCTGCGGGAGCGTCCGGGCTGCTATATTATGATTGCCAATGGCTCCGGTGAGGGCAGCTGCCATATTCATAATCCCAACTATGACTTTAATGACGAAATCCTGCCTCTTGGCGCCAATTACTGGGTGCAATTGACTGAGCAGATTCTGACGCGGGAAGCAAATTAGAGGCATTCTTATGTCACTTTTTGGCCAATTTGGGCCAAATTTTCGTGATCTAGATTACAAAATAGCCATAAACATGCTGGTTTTCATCGTTTGGTGACATCACTTTAGGTACATTATACCTTTATAAGCATAAGGAGTGATGTTGACTTAATGAGTATGCATGTGAAGTTCTGGGGGGTTCGAGGGTCGATCGCGACACCTTCCGCTGATCATATGAAATACGGCGGGAATACCTCCTGCGTTGAAGTCGTCATCAATAACCGAATTATCATTCTTGATGCCGGAACGGGGGTGAGGTTACTTGGCGAGTGCCTCATGAAACGCGGCTTGAAAGATTACCTCTTCCTGCAGTCGCACACCCATTGGGACCATATTAACGGATTCCCGTTTTTCAGCCCGATTTACCGCGATGATGTAAACATCAAGGTTATGGCCGGACATCTGAGCGAGTTGGGGGGAATCAAAAAGGTTCTTTCCTCGCAAATGTGTCAGCCGACATTTCCTGTCCCGTTCGCCGAGCTGGCAGCCAACCTCACATTTGAGGATTTCAAGTCAGGAGATAGTTTCTCCTTGGGGGGTGGCATTCATGTCCGCACCGCACCCATGAAGCATCCTGACGGAGGGACGGGCTATCGGATAGAATATGGCGGTAAATCCATTTGTTATATTACAGATACGGAGCATGTCATTGGTCGCCCGGATCAAGATATCCTGAATCTGATCGAAGACGCGAACCTCGTTATTTACGACTCGACCTACACTGACGAAGAATACCCGAAATTCAAGGGGTGGGGACATTCCACTTGGCAGGAGGGAGTACGTTTATGCAAGGCTGCCAACGTTGGCCAACTGGCGATTTTCCATCATGATCCTTCCCATGATGATGCCTTCATGGATCAGATTGCAAAAGACGCCACTCGGGCCTGGCCACAAGCATTTGTCGCCCGAGAAGGCATGACTGTTGAAATCGAAACGGAAAAATATCCGAATAAAATATCTCTCGCGATGTAGCGGGTTTCAGTATGACTTACGCTGATTAGTTGCTGCCGCTAGAAAAGACGATATCAAGCGAGAATTCCGCTCCTCAGCGAGACATGTGATATAGGTATCTTCTTTCAGGCGCTCGTCCTTTATCTCGATTGTATGAATACGCTTGTCCCAGCGAATATCCGTTTCCGTAAAGAAGGCAATGCCCAGGTTATTTGCGACCGCCTCGCGCCCGATTTCCTTATTTTTCATGTTCAGAACCTGCTCATCCTCATTGTGGATGAATTTAGACCAATGCCCCCTTATTTCCCGGACGGCATCGAGATCAAAAGGAAGTATGATCACCTGATCTTTTATGTCATCCAAGGCCATCACTTTCTTCTTTGACCAAGGATGCTTTTTCGAGACGGCCAGCTTTAGGGGTGCTTCCTCGACTTTGAGACAAAACAGTCTTTTGTCTTTCGTCGGAGCATGATGAATGGCAACATCCGCCCGAAAATCCAGAACTTCTTCATCGACTATTTCAGTAGATATTGTGGTAAAGGAAAAGTGAATGCCCGGGTACTGCGCTTGAAATGCCGATAAAAAAGAGAGGGATGGCAGGGACGAGGTTGCAACGATTTTCAAAAAGCCGATTTCCAATGAACCGAGGGAGGAGAGGAGCGTATGGGCTTCCTCCTCCAGACTAAAAATCCGCTTTGAAAGATTGAGAAGCAATCTTCCCGACGCCGTGATTTCGGTTTTTCGGCCACGCCGTTTGAACAGTTTCGTGTTGTAGCTTTGTTCTAGCGCCTTGACTTGCAACGTGACCGCTGGCTGGGTGAGCCCCAAAATTTTTGCTGCGGTGGAAAAACCTCCGGATTCTGCCACCGCATGAAACGCTTTTAACTGTACATGGTTCATTGTCGCATTCCGGATTTAGGTCATGCTGTGGTAGTCCACATTTACGCCCCTCAAGTAACAATAACTATATATACCTGACGATTAAGTTATGTTTTAACCCCTGTCAATTGAAATAATTGTTTATAATACACCATAATAGAGTATTTGTTTCGGCTGTTTTTGGCGACTGCCGTTGGAGTGTTATAAATTTCCCGTTTATGATGTGGTTTTTAGTGCGCTTCCGCGATAATCTGTGGAAAAGGCCTGTTTCGACGTGGAAGGAGCGCGTGTGACTGCAACAATTTATTTGGTTCGCCATGGTGAGGCTGCCGGTTCTTGGGATAATGCCCTTGACCCGGGACTGAGTGAGCGCGGGGCTGTTCAGGCAACGCAAATGGCAGACCGTTTATTCAATGAACTTCCGGTTTCCAATCTATTTTGCAGCCCACTTTGCCGCACCAGGGAAACGGTGGAGCCACTTGCCGGGCTTTGGCAAAAGGAAGCGATTATCACGCCGGAATTATCTGAAGTGCCGTCCGAGGGCGTTGATTTTGGGGATCGACGTCGCTGGCTGACCCGCGTAATGGCGGGAACATGGCAAGAACAATCCGAAAAACTGAACAACTGGCGATCGGCCATTCTCGATTTTACATCGGGTCAGGAGCAAGATGCTGTTTTTGTAACTCATTTTGTCGTTATCAATGCGATCATCGGGGCGATTGACAAGAGCGAGAACGTGATTGTTTTTCGACCCGATCATTGCTCCGTCACGAAAATACGGGTTTCGACGGACGGAATGAGTGTCGTTGAAAAAGGGCGGGAAGCTGTTACAGTCGTAAAATAACCGCGTTCGGCTCTCCTTTGGCAGGTTATCATCCGGATCCATGATATGGAAACAATAGCAGATATGGTGTATGCGAATTCTTCGAAACCCGAGGAGGAGACGGGGCGTTCAATCGATGATTATCACGTTGAGATGCACATTGGGCATCTGCTGCGCCGGGCGCATCAACGCGCCAGCGCTATCTTCCAGTCCTACATGGGGCATGAGCAGATCACACCGACCCAGTTCGCAGCTCTTGTAAAGCTGAGGGACGAGGGGGAACTTTCGCAAAATCATCTGGGGCGTCTGACGGCGATGGACCCCGCGACGATACAGGGAGTAACACGTCGGTTGATCGATCGCGGGTTGGTACAGATACGGCCTGACGAGACAGACCGCCGCCGGATGCTCCTGCGCTTGACAGATGAGGGGCGGAAGCTGACGGAGGATATTATCCCCTATGGTTTTGATATCACTGATGACACGCTTGAGCCGCTATCCGCTGAAGAGCAGGAAGTCTTTCTAAGGTTGTTGAAAAAGATCAGCTGACTCTATTCGGGCTATTGTTCATAGACGTCTCTGATAAAACGCCGGAGGTGTGAGAATGAGTATGAATTATTCCGGATACTGGCAGTTCTGGGCATTGCTTGCCGCCATCTTTGCCGCATTGACAGCCATCCTGGCGAAAGTCGGAGTGAGCGACATCAACTCAAATTTTGCGACTTTCCTGCGAACGATCGTGATCGTTTTTGCGCTGGCATTATTTCTCCTCTATACGGGCGAGTTTCAGCCCATTGATAAAGTATCTGGCAAGTCTTTTATATTTCTCGTCCTGTCGGGTCTGGCAACCGGCTTATCCTGGCTTTGTTACTTTCGGGCTCTGCAAATTGGCAAAGCGTCCCAAGTGGCACCCGTCGACAAGTTGAGTGTTATTTTTGTCGCGATAATAGCGTCCATATTTCTAGGAGAAAGCCTCTCGGGCCCAGCCTGGATTGGCGTCGGGATGATTGCGGGCGGAGCCATTCTCATCTCTGTCAGCTAGAAATGGCACAATAATATGCGGCCAAGCTGGTTTTTCGGTTTCTCGCTCATCATTCAAATGTGTATAAGCAAACCAAACACAGGGAGTGAGAGGGAATAGCCTGATGCATTGGGTTGTTGAACGGATATTGATCGGGCGACCGGACCGCCAGACGATTTCTAAATATGCAAAGGGAAGCGACAGATATCTTGGCGTTTTGCTCATTGTCTCTGCAGCGCTGCTTGGTCTTGCGATAACGCAACCAATGATAACGACGGTGGGATTTTTGGGGCTGGAGGGCCGCTATTCGCTGCTGACGGCATTGCCGGAATTGCTGAAGAGCGGGCAGGGTGGTCTGGCCGTGCTGATCGCTGTCCTTACGATTATCCTGCCAATTCTTCTGCTCTCGACGGCATTCGATCTTTGGTATAGGCATGAATTGGCGGACGCCAAGTTTCTTCGTAAATCGCGATTGCTGCGTCAGCTTGGCCGTCTTTGGCTGATGCTCCTCGGCCTCGTGTTGATCTTCATATATTTTGCCGTGCAGTCAGGAGAAGGTACGACTCTGCATCTTGCGGTTTACTATCTTGTTGTCTCGCTGGCACTTCAAAAACTCGTGGCTGCAAGACTTCAACCTCTGATTAATGCGGTGCAATTCGTTGAGATCGAGGAGGATGTGGACTAAAAGAAAGTTAACACTTTTTCCGGATACTTTAAGAGTTCGGTAAGTTATATCAGTTTTAAATTTTGATAGTAGTTTTGTTAATGCAATAGGTGTATCCGGTGTTAAAATTTGTGTTCACTAAGACAGCCCGCTATCCCGGCCTTGAGGTTGAGCATTATCAGATCCTGCGCAATCTTCGAACCTTGCTTGTCAATTTGAAATATCGCGGGCCAATCATGACCTTTCTGGGTCTTGCCGCCAATTTCTGCGCCAGAGCCAAAATTCCCCTCCTGCAGGAATACCGCTTCAACAAGCAGAACCTGAGGGAGAGTGGATTGGATACGGATGGTATCGTCGAGACAGCCGTGATGGATATTCCGGATGAGGTCCGTGCTTCCGCCTGCCGGTACGAGGCGGCATCGGATTATGAATTCCGGCATGTCCTGGAACGCCTCCATGTAGATTATCCGGCCTATCATTTTGTCGATTATGGATCGGGAAAGGGCGCTATTCTGGCCGCCGCCGCCCGTTATCCCTTCAAGTCGGTAACAGGCGTTGAGATAAGCGGCGCCTTACATCAGACGGCGATGAGAAATATTGCCGAGATGAAGCAACGACATATGATCCGCGCTGGCGCGCTTACCTCCGTGCATGGCGATGCGGCGAGCTACTCCCTGCCGAACGCGCCCCATGTTATTTATGTCTATAATTCTTTCGGCCCGGAGGTTCTGCAAAAGGTGCTGGACCGAATTTCAGAGGATCTTCGTGATATCGAGGAACCAGTATACTTCCTCTACAATAATCCCATGCATCATAATGTGCTTGAAAAAAGCCAGGAATTTCACCGGATGTCGAAGTCTTTTGGCGGAAAATGGCTTGTCTTCATTCGGCTCAGCAATTCTGATATTCTGAGAAAAACCGGTTAAATTATATTTTATCGGCTTAGCTCTTTCATGGCGGCTTCGAGCCCGCCTATTGTGAGCGGGAACATCCTGTCGGTCATCAGTTGCTTCATCATCTGGACAGACGGGGTATAGTCCCAATATTTCTCTGGTACCGGATTAAGCCAGACCGCTTTGCTGTAAATGCCGAGCAGCCGTTCCATCCAGGCTTGCCCGGCTTCTTCGTTCCAATGCTCGACACTCCCGCCGGCATAGGCAATCTCATAGGGGCTCATGGTTGCGTCCCCAACGATAATCAGCTTGTAATCGGCAGGGTAGGTATGTAGCACATCCCAAGTCGGCATAAAGGACGTGTGGCGACGGCTGTTTTCCTTCCAGAGCTTTTCATAAACGCAATTATGGAAGTAATAGAACTCCAGATGCTTGAACTCGCTGCGCGCGGCTGAGAACAGCTCCTCGCAGGCCTTGATATGATCGTCCATCGACCCGCCGATGTCGAACAGGATCAGGACCTTGACCGTGTTGTGCCGCTCGGGCCGCATTTTAAGATCGAGAAAACCCGCGTTCCGTGCTGTTGACCGGATGGTGTCGTCGAGGTCCAGCTCCTCCGCCGCGCCTTCGCGGGCGAACTGCCGCAGCCGTTTCATGGCGACCTTGATATTCCGGGTGCCGAGCTCGACACTGTCATCGAGGTTTTTATACTCACGTTTGTCCCAGACCTTGACGGCCTTGCGGTTGCGGCTCTCTTTTTGGCCAATGCGCACGCCCTCAGGATTGTAGCCATAGGCGCCAAAAGGGGATTTGCCCGCGGTACCGATCCATTTATTGCCGCCCTGGTGACGCTTTTCCTGTTCTTTCAGGCGTTCCTGCAGCGTTTCCATCAGCTTTTCCCAGCCGCCCATGGCCTCGACCTGTGCCTTCTCCTCATCGGTGAGGGAGAGCTCGGCCAGTTTTTTGAGCCATTCATCCGGGATTTCAACGGTTTGATCTTCGGCAATAAACTCGATACCGTTAAAGCAATGTCCGAACACCTGGTCGAACTTGTCGAGGTTCTTTTCGTCCTTCACCAGCGTTGCACGAGCGAGATAGTAAAAATCATTTACCGAATATTCCGCGCACCCCGCCTTGAGCGCCTCGATCAGGGTCAGATACTCCCGTAGGGTAACGGGAACTGAGGCCTCCTTTAGCGTGAAGAAGAATTGCGTAAACATGGCCGCGTTATCCTAGCGTTGCTCGCGGCGGGACAGGAAAGCGAGCCGTTCAAACAGATGCACGTCCTGCTCGTTCTTGAGTAAGGCGCCATGAAGCGGCGGAATAAGCTTGGACGGATCTTTGGAGCGAAGCACATCTTCGGGCAGGTCTTCACTCATCAGCAGTTTCAGCCAATCGAGCAGTTCGCTGGTGGACGGCTTCTTCTTGAGACCCGGCGTTTCGCGGACATCAAAGAAAACTTTCAGCGCATCACGGACAAGCTCCTGCTTGGCATCGGGGTGATGGACTTCGACGATTTTCTCCATCGTTTCCGTATCAGGGAAGCTGATGTAGTGGAAGAAGCAGCGACGCAGGAAAGCGTCCGGCAGTTCCTTTTCATTGTTCGAGGTGATGATCACCAGTGGCCGGTGCTTGGCCTTGATCGTCTCCTGCGTCTCATAGACAAAGAATTCCATCCGGTCGAGTTCCTGCAACAGGTCGTTCGGAAACTCGATATCCGCCTTGTCGATCTCGTCGATCAGAAGAATCGGGCTTTCTTTGGCGGTGAAGGCTTCCCACATCTTGCCGGGGCGGATGTAATTGGAAATATCATGCACCTTGTCGTCGCCGAGCTGTGAATCGCGCAGGCGGGACACGGCATCATATTCATAGAGGCCCTGCTGGGCCTTGGTGGTGGATTTGATGTTCCATTCAATAAACTGCTTGCTAAGGGCTTTCGCCACTTCCTGGGCCAGCACGGTCTTGCCGGTGCCGGGCTCTCCCTTGATGAGAAGGGGACGCTGCAGTGTCATGGCGGCATTGACGGCGATCATCAGATCTTCCGTTGCCACATAAGTATCGGTACCTGTAAATTTCATGCCGTACTCTCGTTTTCTTTTTCTTTTTCTATGGATTGCGGAGGCGCTATTTATTGGAAAATAAGCCCCGCAGGCGGTTTGATCAAGCTATTTGACAAAAAGTCAATTTAGCGAGGCGCAAATTGCCCGGTTATTTCAAAACAGCAGGGAAGTCTGCGCCGTGGGTTACCTTGTTGCCCGCTTCACAGTGCAGAAGATCTTTCAGCAGTCCGTTCTTCACTGAGTAGATGATGCCGTGGACGGCAAATTTCTGTCCCCTGTCCCAGGCATCCTGGACGATCGTCGTGGCGCAGACGTTCTGCACCTGTTCGATGACGTTGAGTTCGCAGAGAAGATCGGTCTTTTCTTGCTGTGTTGCCGCTTTTTCTATCAGGTCGTTGTATATGCGGGCGGTTGTCCGGATATGCCTGAGCCAATTATCGATCATGCCGTTTTTCTGGGACGACATGGCTGCTGCGATACCTCCACAGCCATAGTGGCCGCAGACAATAACATGCCGGACTTTCAATACCTCGATGGCATATTGCAGGACGGAAAGACAGTTGAGGTCTGAAGGGACAACGATATTGGCAATATTACGGTGCACGAACACCTCGCCCGGTGGGAGGTCCATGATCTGGTTGGCGGGAACGCGGCTGTCAGAACAGCCGATCCAGAGATGCTCAGGTGTTTGCTGATGGGCGAGGCGGGAGAAAAATTCGGGATCCGATGCCGTGGTGTTGGCCGCCCAAGCCTTGTTTTTCTCGAATACTTTCTTAAAATCTTCCATCAACCGGTTCCTTGTAACGTTCCATGTATCGATTCGGGCCCCGTACCCCGCACACGGGCGACTATTTAACATAAAATCCGGCTAGGGAAACTCTTTATTGAGAGAGAGTAGTCTCGGAATTTTGGCTAAATGAATTGACAAATGAACCGTTTGGACGGAGCGTTATGGCAACAATAATAATAGTCAGAAATCTGTATGCCCCCGGAATCCAGACCTCCTGCTGTCAAACGACGTGCAATATACATATTCCTCGTTTGTGCTGTGTTGTTCGGCCTGGGGCAGTTCCACCGCTATTCTGGCGGGGTTGTCATGCTTCCCGTCGCCAATGATCTCGGTATTGCCGTTGAAAACCTCGGCATAGCAGCGGCTGTCCTGTTTTTTGCGTCGGCGCTGGTTCAGGTGCCGACCGGCATGGCGCTCGATCGGTTCGGCCCGCGCATCATTCTTCCCATGATCACAAGCTTGGGCGTTGTCGGGTCACTCATGCTCGCTATTGCGACAAGTCTCCATGAAGTCGTGGCGGCGCGTATCCTTATCGGGGTAGGGTATTCCGCCATTATGATGTCGTCCTATGTCTTGTTCGCAAAATGGTTCCCGCCTACGAAATTTGCGACATTGGCATCCTGGCTGCTGGCGGCGTCCAGCTTCGGCGGCATAATGGCATCGGGCCCGCTCGCCTATATTATTGAGCACTATGGCTGGCGCAGCCCCTTTATTGTGATTGGCAGCCTTACCTTCCTGGTGTTGGTAATTGGTGTCTACATCATCCAGGATGTCCCGCCCAAGTATAAGCGTGACGAGGCAACGCCCGTCACCATCGGGCAAAGTATTCGCGGATATGGCGAGGTTCTGCTGCATCCGAAATTCTTTAATCTTCTTGCCATGGGCTTTGTCTCCTACGGTCCGGCAGTTGCGATACTTGGCATGTGGGGCGGACCGTACCTTGAGAAGAATTATGGCCTCGATGGAGTGGAGCGGGGGCAGATCCTGTTCCTGATGACGGTTGTTGTCCCGATTGGGGCACTGTTTTTCGGCCCACTCGACCGTATTTTCAGAAGCCGCAAGAAAATCATCATAACCGCTGTGCTGACCGAGCTTGTCGCCTTTAGCATTCTTGGCCTCGTTGATGATCTTCCGCTCTGGTCCATCGCCTGCCTTTTTGTCTATATCGCCTTTATCCAGCAATATTATGTTGTCCTGGGCGCCCACTGCCGAAACTCATTCCCGGATTATCTTGTCGGCCGGGCCAACTCGACCCTGAACCTGATCAGCATCATGGGTGTCGGGTTCATGCAGTCGCTATTCGGTTGGGTTCTCTCGGTGAACGGGGAGACAGGATATGAGACATCCTTCCTGATGGTCGCGGGCTTGCTGGTTGTCGCCCTTGTGATCTATTCCGGCTCTTCCGAAAAGTCACTTTTCGCCCGGATAGATCGCTGAAATTTCAGCCTGTCATCATTCCAACACAGTTTTCGGATACAAAAGACAGACATACAGGGCTGATCACATTTTCGTCAGTGATCAGCTAGGGGGATTGAAAATTATTTAAAAAAGTCTTAAATTAGAACGATTACAATGTGCGCCCAGTTCCACGCCGTCCGCATGCGGCCCAATCAAGTGGGAGGAAGATCACATGAACAAGCAGGAGACAGTAAATTCTCAGAAGCGCAACCGCGCCTTTGTCTCGACCGCAATGTCCATTCCGATGCTATCGCGGGAGAGGGAATTCGAACTTGCATATCTCTGGCGAAAGGAAGGGGACGAGAAGGCTCTGCATGAGCTGGTTTCCGCCTACATGCGCCTTGTTGTTTCGATGGCGTCAAAGTTCCGGAATTACGGCCTTTCCATGAGCGATCTCGTTCAGGAGGGCAACATCGGCCTGATGCAGGCGGCCTTCAAGTTTGAGCCGGAACGTGAAATTCGCTTTTCAACCTATGCCAGTTGGTGGATCAAGTCGGCGATGCAGGATTATGTCCTGCGGAATTGGTCAATCGTGCGGTCCGGGACCAGCGCCTCCCAGAAATCGCTGTTTTTCAATCTGCGTTGGCTGCGGGCAAAAATCCAGAATATGGATGATTCTGCCTTCTCTACCGAAACACTGATTTCCATCTCTAAAAAGCTGAAAATCGGCATTTCCGATGTTGAAAACATGGCGAACCGTCTTTCTAGCCGGGATCAGTCCCTGAATGCGCCCGTGGGGCAGGAGGGGGATGACAGTATCGAGGATTTTCTCCCTGATACCAATCCGTCACCGGAAGAGAATACGATGCGCAACATCGATGGTGCAGCCCGATCAAGTTGGCTGGAAACGGCTCTCCAGGAACTGACGGACCGGGAGCAGGTCATCATCCGCGAAAGACGGCTTCAGGACGACAAGACGACCCTCGAAGTACTGGGAAACCGTCTTGGAATTACAAAGGAGCGCGTCCGACAGATCGAACATAAGGCTTTCGAGAAGTTGCGCCATTCGGTTGTCCGTATCAGCCGGGAAGCGAACCGAAATCCGGCGCTTGAATCAGACAGGAAACAAATATCTTAAAATAACCGTCCCTGTGTCCCGGTTTTGTCTGTGGGCTCAATCAGATTTTCATCATCGTTTCGGACATTGCCGACACGGCTGGAGACTTCATAGAACTGCATCCTGTCCGCCGCGAATGGCTTGAGCAGATCTTCTCCCCCTTTACCATTTAGCCAGGCGTCATGGTCTGATGTGTCGAGGATGACGGGCATACGGGGATGGATAAATTCGATGCTTTTTGCCGCTGTCGTTGTCAGTATTGTACAGCTCTTGATCTTTTCTCCATCCGGTGAGATCCAGCTTTCCCATAGCCCTGCGAAAGCGAAAAGCGGCATGTCGGCAATTCCGATTAGCCAGGGCTGCTTCGTGCTCTTGCCTGTTTTCTGCCACTCAAAAAAGCTGTTGGCCGGGATAAGGCAGCGGCGGCTTTTATAAGCTGCGCGAAATGCCGGCTTCTCGGCAACCGTCTCGCTTCTGGCATTTATCATGCGCGCGCTGAACTCCGGTGACTTGGCCCAGGAAGGAATAAGTCCCCAGTGAGCGAAGAAGTGATGGGGCTTGTGCCCTTCTTCTCCTTCTTCAAGCCGGATAGCGGAAATATTTGTTGTTGGCGCAATGTTATATCGTGGCGCGAGGTTGGGACGTTCCGAAAAGCCGAAAAGGCTCTGCATGGCTTCTGTCGAACTTGTTAGACTGAAACGGCCGCACATCACCTTATCCTTTTTGCGGTTTATATTTTCGTCTCACTGTGACCGAGGCTACAGTTTATCCCATTTTAAGGCTTGAACCGGCTTTTTCAGGGACAAATCCCTTGATCGGATTCACAGGATATATATTTCCCCATCAAGACAGCAGACTATTGAAAGTTGATGGATCTGCCAAGGAAAACGCTTGATAAGCGGTTCATACTTGAAGGATGAAGAAGATGGGTGATGAGGTTAAGGCGGCGTGGTTCCTCGCGGCAATGTTGGTCTGCTTTCTGGGGTTGATCCCTTTCATTCTGTAGGGATGCTAGCCGAGGTTAGCGAGACTTGGGAAAAGTTCCAGAAACCAGTAGGCGAGTATCTGGAACTGTCCGGTGAAGATGAGTAGACCTGTTGCGATCAGTATCACCCCGGTTCCGATTTCGATCATTTTGAAATAACGGCGAAATCCCCGCATGAAAACAAGGAAGCGGTTGATGGCGAAGGCGGCTAGAATGAACGGAATACCAAGGCCGAGCGAATAGACGCCAAGCAGGCTGACCCCGTACCCAAGCGAACTTTCGCTGGCGGCAATCGCTAGAATCGTCCCGAGAATTGGCCCGATGCAAGGGGTCCATCCAAATCCGAAGGCAAGCCCGATGACATAGGCCCCGAACCAGTTTTGCGGCTTTTCGATATCATTAAAGCGTGCTTCCCGATAAAGCAGCGGAATACGCAGTAATCCCGTCATGTGGATGCCGAAAATGATTATGATGGCGCCCGCGATCTTCGATAAAATATCAAGATGTTCAATAATCAGGCGATTTATGTAGGAGGCGGACGCCCCGAGAAGGACGAAAACCGTTGAAAAACCGGCGACGAATATCAGGGATAGGGCAACAACCCGCCAGTTTATACCCTTAGCATTGCCGGCATTTTCAGCGTCAGTCAGTTCTTCCAGACTGGTGCCAGCAATCAGGCACAGGTAGGCCGGGACCAGAGGCAGGACGCAAGGGCTCAGGAAACTGATCAGCCCGCCACCGGCCGCCGCAAAATACGATACTTCCAAACCCGCCATTCCCAATTGACCTCGCTTTGTCAGGAGCCCCGCCAGAGTTACCTCTTTTGTTCGGTGCAATCCAGTCACAAGATTGTATATTGCTCTGTAAAGCGGACTAATGACAGGGACTGCGACAATATGACCGAGAGATTTGCGACCCATGCTCTTTGCCGTGTGCTCGACGGCCCGGGCGCAGTAAAACTTGAACAGATTCCGTTGCCGTTGCTTGAGCCCGGGCAACTCCGTATCCGCCTGAAAGCGGCGGCGCTGAATTTCCCAGACCTTCTGATGACCTATGGAAAGTATCAGTTCAAACCGGAGTTGCCGTTTATCCTCGGTATGGAGGGGGTGGGAATTGTCGAAGAATCCAGGGATCCCGAAGCCCCTTTTAAGGCAGGGGATGCCGTGCTTTATAAAAGCAAGACGGGCGCCTTTGCGAGCCATGCAATTGCATCCGCTCATCAGTTGGAGCCGATGCCAACCAATCTTACTTTTGAGCAGGCAGCCGCCTTCTCGGTAACCTTCCTCACGGCCTATGTCTCGCTGGCGGAGCGGGGCACTTTAAAGGCGGAGGAGACGCTTCTGGTGTTGGGCGCAGGGGGCGGCGTCGGGCAAGCGACAGTCACTCTTGGCAAGGCTCTCGGCGCAACCGTTATTGCCGCCGCGAGTTCGCAGGAAAAGCTGGATATCGCGAAAGCCAGCGGTGCGGATTATCTCATCAATTACAGCGAGGAGAATTTTCCGAAGCGAGTTCAGGAAATTACGAAAGGTCACGGAGCCGATGTGATCCTCGATCCGGTCGGCGGAAAGTTCTTTGAGCAAAGTCTTGATTGTATCGCCTGGGCCGGCCGTCTTCTGGTTGCCGGGTTCGCCAGCGGAGAATTTGGCGTGTTGAAGGCGGATCTGGCGGTCGCGCGGGGGTGCTCCGTTATCGGGGTACGTGCCGGTGAATTCGGTCGCCGCGATCCCGCAGCCGGTCAACGAGCAGCAATCGCCCTCCGGCGTATTGCCGAGGAGAAGGATTTGAAGCCGATCATAGGCAAAAGCTGGCCCCTCAATCAGATTTCTGAGGCGCTTGCGTCCATGGAAAGCCGGGGGATAGCAGGAAAACAGGTGGTCCTGATCGATACTTGAAGACGCGCAGCATGCCCTGACAGACTGTATAAACCGGTCAGGATAAGGATACGACTGTCTAGCTATGATTCTTCAGGCGACTTCAGCGAGATTCGTCGAATCACCGATAAAGATATTCTCCAGCAACCGCAGAACATCGACAACATTTTCATCCTGCAATGAATAATAGATTGTCTGCGCCTCTCGTCGTGTCTTTACAACATCTTCCTTGCGGAGTCTGGCAAGATGCTGAGATAATGCGGACTGGCTCAAGCCAACTATCTCTTCAAGCTCGCCGACAGAGCGTTCTGCATCGACAAGATTACACAAAATGAGAAGACGGTGCTTATTTGAAATGGCCTTTAAAAAACGGCTGGCGTCATTCGCCTTATTCTGTAGCGGCATCATATTCATCAATAAAACCATACACTTTTGTTCAAATTTAAAATTCTCATTAGCTGATATATCAATTAGTCTAATTGATGCAAGCAAAACAGTTTAAAATAACAACAAAAATATGTGAAACTCTAATTTATAAGCAGCGAGCATAAATTTTAGGCAGCTAATGCACAGTTTTTGTTAGTTTTTCTTGCTTTATCTCTCTTCCGGACTCACGTCGACCTGACGAATCTTGCGTTTGATTTCCCCCGCAGAAGGGCTCCTTGCGGCAAAATCTTGAATATTACGTTAATCTCTGATATGAAACCTCCCGTCCGGTTAAACTGGCATTATGAGATTCAAGCGAATTTGCTGAGTTGGATCATATACCTCATTTGGGGGATAAAACTGTTGGCAACCGGACCCATTGATTTCAAGGCAAGTGTTAATATCTTAACTAAATGATTTGGCTGATCTTTTTCGGCCTTATCGGAATTATAATGTTACCGAGTGACAAGAATTTATTAACCAGCAATCACGATCTATAGTTAACAGAAGGTAAAATAAATTAGGGCGCGTCCCGTAAAAGGGGGATGAGGGCGGATTAGTCAGTTTGATAGATTCGCCAGACAGCAGGAATCAGTCCTGATAATGCAGCTTTGCAATTTACATAGTGATGGAAAAGTGACGATGCAAAACCCACGGAACGACGAGATTTCGATGGAAAATACCCGGTCTCATGAACTTGGCCTCGCCTTGGGCGCGCTCAGCATCATGGCTGCAGTAATCGTTGGCTTTGGCCTTCTGTTTCAAATCGGCGCTTCTGCCAAACCGATGGATAATGTCGCCTATTCCGGTGCGATAAAGCATGCAAACCTGATGCGGCTGGACAAGAAGTTCGCCGAATTAAAGACGGTTTCAGGTTCGGCCATTACTCTTCCCAACCTTGATATGCCCCTCGGCGATAATCTGGATAAGAACTTGAAATCGGTCGATCTGTTCGGCCGCGTATTCACCCGCGAAGAAATGTGTCTCGCTCAGGCGGTCTATTTTGAGGCCCGGAGCGAGCCTCTTGTCGGTCAGGTAGCCATTGCTGAGGTTATCCTGAACCGCATTGTGGATCCACGGTACCCGGATACGGCCTGTGACGTCGTGTTCCAAAACCAGCATCTGCGGAATAAATGCCAGTTCTCCTTCGCCTGTGATGGATTGTCCGATCGCCCGAAAAATGCTGGTGCCTGGGAAAAATCTCTTAAGGTAGTTGCGCTGGTGATGAAAGGCGAGCGTAGCGGCGTTGCAAAACGCGCAACCCATTATCATGCAGCTTATGTTTCCCCGAGATGGAGCGCGCATTTAAGCAAGCTCGGTCAGGTCGGCAGCCATATTTTCTATCGGGAAGAAGCTATCTAGCCTGCGGCAACGCTACGCTGCCTCCGGTGATAGGCTATCGCTGTATGGATGATCAATGTGGTGATAACCACAGCCCCGCCCCCCAGAGTCTCCGGGCGGGGCATTTCATCCAGCACAAGCCAAACCCAGAGAGAGCCGAAAATACTCTCTAACAGCATCAGCAGGCTGACTTCCGGTGCGGATATATAGCGCGGCCCGACGGTGATCAGCCCGAAAGCAAGGGGTAAGACAACAAGGCCGAGCAGAATTAGATATGTAACATCAGAACTGGTGATTGCGAGCGGGGACGCGAAGGGCAGTGCGAGAATTGCGGTAAGGAGCCCTGCGAACCCGAGAGAGGGGACCATATCAATACTCCGGGCATGGCGCACCGTCGTTATCTGGCCAGCGATCATAAAGGCACAGACAATAGCGGAAAGATCGCCATATCGGCTGCCACCGCCGATGCTGCCCATGAAAATCAGACTGATCCCGCCGGTGCATATGGCGATGGCAATCCAGGTTGATGGCAGGATTGATTCTTTCAGTATCAGCCAGGAGAACAGCGCGGCGAAAAGCGGTGCCGTTGAGATAATCACGAGGGCATTGGCGACACTTGTATGGGTGACCGCCAGGACAAAGAAGATAGTACTCAGGCAGAAAAGGACCGCCGCCAGCAATCCGCGCCGACCCATGGCCCGAACAGTATCGCGTATGCCGAAGCCGTGCCTGAGAAAGTAAAATCCGAAAATTCCGAGGGAGAACAATAAACCGCGCCAGAACAGAAGCGTTGCGCTATCCGTTTCAATGAGGCGGACCAGAAGACCGTCCGGCGAAAGAATGAGGACGCCCGCCGCTGTAACCAGAATGCCGTAGAGATGTGGGGAAATTTTCGCCATTTTATTGTTTTCTCGTTGTTCTCAGACAATTTTATGCGCAATTAGGCTGTCGGCGGTTTCTTCGATGGATCGCGTCATTTGCATAGGGTTCCAGCCAAAATCCCCGCGAATGCGGGAGGTATCGAATTTCGTGGCCGGGCCAAGCCGGGAAACTACCAGTTTGAATGTCGGGCTGAACAGCGCAAGGAAATGAACAAGCCAATCCGGCACAGGGCGCTGTATAACCTTATATCCTTTTGGCGTCATATGTTTTTTAAGGCAGGCGGCGATGTCGCGAAAGGACATGGCTTCGGCCACGCAGATATACCGTTTTCCCGGCGCAGCCCTATGCGTCAGCGCTGTAACATGCGCCGAAGCGACATCACGGACATCAACCAGACTAAAGCCGATATTGGGAATGCCGGGAACATCCCGCGCCAGGATTCGGCGGATGATTTCATGGGACGCGCTGGTATCCGAATCAATAACGGGGCCCAGGACAAAGCCCGGATTGATGACGGAGAATTCCGGCTTCTTGTCGTCGGCGAGAGAGTTGATAAATTCCCAGGATGCGCGTTCCGCAATCGTCTTGCTTTTCTGGTAGGCGCCGATGTCTTTTTCCGTATCGCTCCAATGGGATTCATTGAGGGCTTCCGACTTGTCATGCCCGCCGGAGACCGCAGCAATTGATGACGTCATGACGATACGCCTGACCCCGGCATCGACTGCGGCCTTTATTGCTCTGAGAGCTCCGTCACGGGCCGGAACAATCAGGTCGTTCTCGTCCTTGGGCGCCTCGGCCGGCAGGGGGGAGGCCATATGTAGAAGATAGTCCGCATCCACCATGGCGCCAGCCCAGCCGGCGTCGTCATTCAGGTCCGCTTTCACGAAACTCAGATTCGTTACATCGCAATGATGCGAGAGGGATTTGACCAGACTCTCCATCCGGCTGAGATCGCGCAGGGTTCCGCGGACGGTATACCCCTGCTGCAGCAAAAGGCAGATGGTATGAAGTGCGATAAAGCCTGATGCGCCGGTTACCGTCACCAGAGTGGATTCCCTCATTCTTCTCTCCTTGATCAGTACATCCCTACAATAGGGAAGTTTTCCGCAGTCTACTTTAAAAAAATCCATCACGTTTTTTGGGAAGACTTATCCCTGATAACGACGCAGACTGTTTTCATGTCTGCGGCAAAGGAGTGAGATATGAAAAGCGGGAGTATCGACTGGCAAAAGGCGGACGAAAGTCTGGATCGTGACGGTTATGTCATGCTTCCCGGACTGTTACAGGCCGAACAATGCCGCACCTTGATCAAAGATTTCGAAGAAGATGCGCGTTATCGGCGTCATATTGTTATGCAGCACCATGGCTATGGTCAGGGCGAGTATAAATATTTTGACTATCCCTTACCAACGCTGGTGGCGGAACTGCGGGAGGAATATTATCCTCCGCTCGCAAAGATTGCGAACCGCTGGGAAGACAAACTGGGGACTGATCAGCGCTTCCCCGAAACACTCGGCGAATACACAGCGCAATGTCATGCGGCGGGACAGAAAAGGCCGACGCCGTTAATCCTGAAATACGGGGAGGGAGATTATAACCGGCTGCATCAGGATCTATATGGTGAGCTGCTCTTTCCGTTGCAGATGGCCATCCTGCTTAGTGACCCGACTTCGGATTTTGAGGGTGGGGAGTTTGTTCTCACAGAGCAGCGTCCGCGGCAACAATCCAGGGCGCGCATTGTTCCGCTCTCAAAAGGCGATGCGGTCATTTTCGCCGTCAATCAACGGCCGGTACCGGGCAAGAATCGATTTTCCCGCGTTACGATGCGGCACGGGGTAAGCGATGTGCGCAAAGGTCAACGCTTCACCCTCGGCATCATTTTCCATGACGCGAAATAGCACAGGGAACGAAAAAGATCGGTCGATTGCAGCCTTTATTTTGTTTTGACAACCGATTGGAATTGGATACTGTTCTGGAAACGGCACATTTTCTCATCGGTGTGCCGGTCATGAGTATGGCCGTTTGGGGAGGCGCCAGAGCAACATATGACCGAAAAAGCAAGGCGCTTTGGATTCCTTCTCACTGATCAATCCAGCATGATTTGTTTCAGCAGCGCCATTGAGCCCTTGCGCTCCGCCAACCGGATGAGTGGCCGTCATCTTTATGACTGGAACATCCTCACCATGGATGGATTAAGCGTTCAAACCAGCAACGGTATCAGCATTCTGCCGGACATGGCGCTCGCGGATGCCGCCTGTCTGGATATCCTGTTTGTATGCGGTGGGATCGGGACGGACAAGATCAAGGATGAGCATTTATTTGCAGAGCTTCGCCGGATTGTGCAACATGGCACCGAGATCGGCGCCCTCAGCACGGGCGCGTTCGTCCTGGCGGCGGCCGGATTACTGGACGGATATCGTTGTACCATTCACTGGGAAGGAGCAATAAGTCTAAAGGAGAGCTATCCCAAGGTCATTCTCACGGGCAGCATCTTTGAAATAGACCGGAATCGTTACACCTGTGCCGGGGGTACGTCAGCGATCGATCTGCTGCTGCATATAATATCGGAAGCGCATGGCGACAAGCTGGCCTATGACATCTCTCTGCAATTCATGCATGACCGCATCCGCAGCCATAGCGACAAACAGCAGGTTGTGCGGAAACTTCAGCTTGCAGCGAAATCCCAGAAACTTCTGACCATCGTTGAAATCATGGAGCAGAATATCGAGGAACCGCTCTCCCCCGAGCAACTTGCGTCAATGGTAGGGATATCCATCCGGCAGGTGGAGCGGCTGTTCCGTCAGCATACCGGACGATCCCCGGCCCGCTATTATATGGAGATGCGGCTAGAGCATGCCCGGTTGCTTCTGCTTCAGACCAGCATGTCGATCACCGAAATTTATGTGGCGTCCGGCTTTTCCACCCATTCGCACTTCGCCAAAAGCTATCGTGAATATTATGGTCTCAGTCCCAGCCGCGAGCGCAAGCCTGTCTTCCCGCTGGCGGTGTAAACGCTTCTTTGCGGGTCTTGGGGGCTAAATCGGTTGTTTTCCCCATTCAAGACGGTTAGAAAGCAGGAAGTGCGGCGTTGGCCGCTTCACGCCCTGTTCCGGACGCTGTGAATTTTTGAGGTTGATATGCAATCAAAATCCGCCGACGCCATCGCTCAATTCCAGGAGGAAGTAGCGCAGACAGTCAAATCCTATGGTCAGGAAACCGCATGGAAGAATCTGTCCCACGAATGGCTGACCGAAGCGCTGGCCAAGCGTTACGTCTATAATTTTTCATCTCTGGGACGCCCGATTATCCAGCTGCCGACAGACATGGTGGCCTTTCAGGAGATCGTCTGGGATGTGAAGCCGGACCTGATCATCGAAACCGGCATTGCCCATGGCGGCTCCCTCATTCAGAGCGCGGCAATGCTGGCAATGCTGGACTACTGCGATGCGGTCGAGGCGGGGACGGTGCTGGACCCGAAGTCGCCGAAGCGGCGGGTTCTGGGGGTTGATATCGATATCCGCGCCCATAATCGCGCGGCAATCGAGGCGCATCCGATGTCGAGCCGGATTGACATGATCCAGGGATCCTCCATCGATCCGAAAATCGTCGATCAGGTGAAAGCAGCCGCGGCGTCCAGCTCGCGCATTCTGGTCAGCCTGGACAGCAATCACACGCATGACCATGTCCTCGCGGAGCTGGAGGCATATGCCCCGCTGACCAGCAAGGGAAGCTATTGTCTGGTATTCGATACGATCGTTGAAGACATGGCGGAGGATTTCTATCCCGATCGCCCCTGGCATCCCGGAAACAGCCCGAAAAGTGCAGTCTTCGAATATCTCAAAAAGCTGGAGGGAGGCGAGGTTTTCGCCGTTGATGGTGACCCGTTGCATTTTGAGAACGACCAAATGCTGCAGGACAAGTTGATGTTCTCAGTGACGCCGGACGGTTTTCTGAAAAGGGTCTAAGGCGCATATTTCGGATAGCTGGGGAAGTCCCATGAAAATCAGTATTGTTGTTCCGACAAGAAATCGCGCGGAATTTCTGAAATATTGTCTGGAGACCTGCCTTGCGTCAGATGATCCGGACATTGAAGTTGTTGTCAGCGATAATAACAGCGTTGATGACACCCGCACTGTCGTTGCCGAGTCTAAAGACCAAAGACTGATATATATCAATCCGGGTGTTGACCTCAGCATGCGGCAGAACTTTGAATTTGCATTGTCCCATGCAACAGGGGACTATGTGATCTTCATTGGCGATGACGATGGTGTGGTGCCGAACGGGATAGCGACCTTGCGTTATCTTATCGGCAAATTTTCTCCAGACATTATTACATGGCGGCACATCACCTATATCTGGCCTCATAGTGAACCCGAACCCACGGAGGGTCTGCTCAAGTTTCGATATCGTGATTTTTGTGGACCCGTCTATGAGCTGGATCCGAAACAAATCCTCGCGGATTTTTATCGCGCCCGGATAACGAGTTATCGTGACGGCGCGAACATATATCACGGCTGCGTTTCGCGTGCCGTGATAGACAAAATCAAGGCGAGGGGCGGCGAATATTTTCAAGGGCAGATTCCGGATGTGAACACGGCATTGTCAAACCTGACAGCCGCGTCGAGCCTGCTCTGGGTCCGCAACCCCGTGACAATTGCCGGTGCCGGACAGAAAAGTAACGGAACGGCCATGAATGCGCCGATCAAGGTCACCAAAAGTCAGGAGAAAATTGCGGACAGCTTCGCAGAACTGGCTCAGACAGATAAAGTAACGCCTGAAATTGACCTCAGAATTCGTTCAATTCCGGCGTATGTCTACGCCAATCTGATGCGTATCAACCGTGATCATCTGGACGGCCGGTATGATATTGATCATACCGCCTGGCGGGATGTGATTGTGCGTGATATGCGCAAGTTCATCAAAAAGAATAGATGCTGGCCAGTTCTGGAGGATTTCTTCGCGCAATCTGATCCCGATTATGTACGGCTGGAACTTTCTGACCCTCCCGAACTACAGGATGACGTGGACACGATCGCCAATCCCACGACGTCCAAGAAAAAGCGGCAATCACTTATTAGCGCAAAAGACAGGGAGAATGTTGCGAGCGTTGTCCGCTGGATTCAATCCGTTACCGGAAAGCCCTACTTTCCACCCACGAACAGATTTCTGGCGTTCATAGTTCAACTGATCAAATCCGTTGAAATGCGATCCAATGTAAAAGCGCTGAGTGGGCCCGGAAAATGACTGGAAGTGAGGGGACGATCTCATGAAAAAGAACAACCGTCTTTTGAATGCTGCCTATCTCGCCGTTGACGGAATTGTTGGCAATATGCTGCCACGACGTAAGCCCCATATCCTTATTGCCTGTATGCCGAAATCCGCGTCGACATTTTTGGCGAGCGCTATTTCCGAATTGCCGGGCTTTCGCCGGTGCCGCCTGACGCCGGACTGGGGTGCGCGAGAACAGGAACTATGTGCAATCCGGTTGTCTCGCTATAACCACAATGCCTATGTTTCACAGCATCATTTGCGCAACAGCGGTTGGACGCAGGGCCTGATCCAGCAATATAATCTGACGTCGGTTGTGCTCGTGCGCAATCTTGCGGACTGCGCTATCAGCATCCGGGATCACTTCCAGAAAGAACCGGGCGAGGGGCCGACGGCGTTTTTTGATGAGTCTCATCTCGCCATGTCAAACAGCGACTTTGAAGAAGCAATCGTAAGTCTGGCAATTCCTTGGTACCTTAATTTTTATGCAGGATGGAAGGCGGCGGGCGACGTTCCCATTTATGATTTTGATGACTACACTGGCGATCCGGTGCGTGTAATGCGTGAAATTCTCGCGCGGGCCTCCGTCAAGATTTCGGAGAGTGAAGCCGTTGCGGCGCTTGATCAGGTGCAGAAAACCAAAACAAGGTTTAATGTCGGGGAAACGGGACGCGGGAAATTACTTTCGGATGCTGCCAAAGACTCATTGTCGCGGCTTTTGGATCATTACCCGAAATATCAGGACGATCCCCTTTTCGTCAAAACCAGACAGACCATCGCAGCATCTGCAGACAGCTGACAGCGCCTACTTTTTGAGATAGGTTTCAAGACCTTCGGATAGAGTCAAAGGTGCCTTCGAGGTCCATAAGGAGGCCATCCGCTCATTGTTTCCCTTTAGACTGCTCTCGATTTTGCAACCATCGAGTATTTCCTGAATAGCGACGGCCAGCGATGGCTTTTCACGCAGCTTTGCACATTCCAGTGCGATCTCATGCGGCAGAGAGGCGGTGCCGGAGCAGATATTGATGGTACCTGCCGCCTCCGAGGCGGCGAGCCGTTCAAATGCTCTTGCCACATCAGAGACATGGATCATATCGACAGCGCGGTTTGGTGTCTGTATCTGCGGTATTCGACCTTTCGAAATCTCGCGGAAGATATAAGAGATGAGCTTGCTGTCATCCTCATCCGGTCCATAGGGAAAGAAAATCCGTGCCCAGACAAGCGGGATATCCCTCGCGATTACCTCGGCAAGACCCTTGAAGGCGAGTTTGGACGCGGAATAAAAGGTTGTTGCGTTGAGCGGGGACGTTTCTTCGTCCAGCAGGCTGTTCTCCCACTTATACTCGGCGCAGCTACCCGCAAGGACGGCCTTTTCTCCCCCATGCCTTACAAAGGCATCGAGCAACATTGCGCTGGAGGAAACCCAACGGAAATTTTCGCGGGAATACCAGAATTTGCCCGGCGTTGCCTCCCATGCCAGATGAATAAGGTGGCTGGGTTGCCTCGATTTCAGTAAGGTTTCGACGGCCTCAGGATCATGCAGGTCAAGCGCGATATGCTCATGATTTTCATGAGGTGAGAAGTCGTTATGGGTATTGCGCGATACGGTGATGACGCGCCAGCCTTCGTCAAGCAGGGTTCGGGTGACATGTTGTCCGATGAAGCCCTTTGCACCAGTGAGGAGGCAAAGTCTCATGCCAGCGCCTCGGAGAGTGGTTCCAGCGCATCATCGCGGGCGGAAATCACCTGCGGTTTTGCGGGCCAATCAATGGCAATGTCCGGATCATTCCATTGAAAACCCCTGTCATGGCCCGGCGTATAGGCCGGATACATCTGGTAGGATACTTCACTGTCCGCCTCAAGGGTGAGGAATCCATGGGCGCAGCCTGCGGGAATGAAAAGCTCACATCCATTTTGGCGGCTGAGATTGACGCCAATCCATTTTTTGAAGGTGGGGGAATCTGGCCTGATATCCACAGCAACATCATAGATGGCTCCGGCGCTGCACCGCACCAGTTTCGTCTCTTCAAACGGCGCCGCGTGAAAATGCATTCCACGCAATGTATGTTTGGTTTTGTTGTAGGAAACATTGCTTTGTACGGGAAGAAAATCAATCCCATGGTCCGCAAATTCCTGCTGGCAGTAACTGCGGGCGAAATATCCGCGTTCATCCTCAATAAAAGCGGGTTCGATCAGATAGGCCCCCTGAATTTCCGTTTCCGTGAAAATCATGAGAATACCTTGAGCTCAGGAATGGGAATGACAAACTGCCCGCCCCAATCTTTGATTGCCGCCATATCGGAAGTTATTTCATCGGCGAGATTCCAGGGCAGGATCAGGACATAATCCGGTTTTGCGTCCCATATTTTATCCGGTGCGAAAACCGGGATATGACTGCCCGGCAGCAGGGTTCCTTGTTTCTCAGGGTTGCGATCAACAACAAAATCAATCAGCTCAGTGTTGATAGTACAATAATTAAGAAGCGTATTCCCCTTCGCCGCGGCACCATAGGCGGCAACTTTCTTATCCTCTGCCTTCGCCTTGGTCAGAAAGGTAACCAGGTCATCGCGGATTTTCTCAACTCGGGGTGTGAAATTCTGATAGGCGGCCAGACTGTTCAGGCCGGCCGTTTCTTCTTTTTCTCGAAGCGCTTTCAACCGGGAAGTTTCCTCAAAGTCACTGGCATCTTGATGGCAGGCATAAACCCGCAAGGATCCGCCATGGGTCGACAGTTCCTCCACATCGAAAACCTTCAATCCATGCGCGGCGAGGATTTTCTCAACCGTCAACAGCGAGAGGTAAGAATAATGCTCATGGTAAATGGTATCAAACTGCACCTTCTCGATCAGGTTCAGAAGATGCGGAAATTCAATCGTAAAAACACCGTCGCGGGCGAGCAGGATTGGTACGCCACCAATAAAATCGTTGATATCCGGAACATGGGCCATGACATTGTTGGCCACCATCAGATCCGCCTGATGTCCGTCATGCGCTAGCCGTTTCGCAGTTTCAACGCTGAAGAAGGCAACTTCCGTTCGCGCGCCAACTTCCTCTGCCGCCTTAGCGACATTGGCAGCAGGCTCGATCCCGAGAACGGGCACTTTCCTGTCCACAAAATGTTTCAGCAGATAGCCGTCATTGCTGGCAATCTCGACAACAAGAGAGCGCCCATCAAGACTCAACTGGTCGATCAACTTTTGGGCATAGGCATGGGCATGCGCAACCCAACTGCTTGAGTAGGAGGAAAAATAGGCATAGTCCGAGAAAATATCTTCCGCGGGCACCACATCTTCAACCTGGACAAGGAAGCAATGGGTGCAAACCCGGGCATGAAGCGGATATGATTTCTCGGCGGGAATATCCCGCTCCTCATGAAGATAGCTGTTCGCAAGCGGCGTCATGCCCAAATCAACAAATGTCTGGGTCAGGTCATGACGACAGAAGCGGCAGGTGAGAGAACTCGTCATTTATGGGCCTCATATTCTTCGATCTGCGACAGGGTAAAGGCATAGATATCGGTATCAGAGCGATAGGCTTTGTACCAGTCCACGGTTTTTGACAATGTCTCTGAGGGGCGCCATTTTGCTTGCCACCCCAGTATCTCCCGGGCGAGGGACGCATCAAGAGCAAGCTGCATTTTTTCAGGTGGCGGCGCTTCGTCGGTGAGTGACCAGTCTCCCTCAATACCGAATGCCTTCTGGACGTTACGGGCAATCTCGCCCACTGTAATGGTCTCGCCGTCCTGTGGTCCGAAGTTGAGAGCTTTCGGCAGCTCCGTACCGCCGTCGCCCGCCAGCGCCTGCAAATAGACGAGATAGCCTGAAACGGATTCCAGGACATGCTGCCACGGGCGCGTGGCGCCGGGGAAGCGAAGTGTTACGCTTTTGCCGTTCCTTGCGGCGCGCCAGATATCCGGGATAAGACGATCTTCGGAGAAGTCTCCGCCGCCGATCACATTTCCCGCGCGGGCCGTGGCAATGCGCGGTGTATCGCCCGGGAAAAGACTCTTCGCGTAGGATGCCGTGGCTATCTCGCAGGCCGCCTTTGAGGCGGAGTAGGGATCATCGCCGCCGAGCGGATCGGTCTCCTGAAAGGCGCGTCCGTCTTCAATATTCCGATAAACCTTATCACTCGTTATGATCAGGGCCGCCTTGAGATCCGGCAATTCGCGCATGGCTTCAAGCAGGTTGATCGTGCCCGTTACATTCGTCTCGAACGTCAGCCTCGGCTCCCTGTAGGAGCGACGAACGAGTGCCTGCGCAGCCATATGCAGGATAATTTCTGGATTGCTTTGGCGGACCTCCGTTTCCATAGCCTCTGCATTCCGTATATCCACGAAACAGGAGTCGATCTGCAGCCTGTCCGCAAGGCTGCGATAGAGAGAGAACTCGTCGTCCGGCGGCAGAGACAGGCCCGTCACCTTGGCTCCCATTTTGCTGAGCCATAAGGCGGCCCACGCGCCTTTGAAGCCTGTGTGGCCCGTCAGCAAGACCCGTCGGTCTTTCCAGAATTCCGGCTGAACAGCGGCGTGGGTCATCATCCGGTCCCTGATTTCAATCCCATACCCGCCAGGGCGCCTTGCCACTCGCCCAGAGCTGTTCCAGCTGGTTCTTTTCCCGCAACGTATCCATCGGTTGCCAGAAACCGCTATGACGGTAGGCAGAAAGCTGTCCATCCGCGGCCAGCCCGGTAAGGGGTTCACGCTCCCACGGAATATCATCGCCTGAAATGCGGGAGAGGACAGAAGGTTCAAGTACAAAAAAGCCGCCGTTGATCAGGCCGTTGTCGCCCGCCGGCTTTTCGACAAATTCTTTTACCGCGCCGTCTTTGATGATAGTTGCCCCAAACCGGCCGGGCGGTGCGACAGCCGTCAGAGTGGCTTCGCGTCCTTTGGACTTGTGGTAGGCAATAAGCTTTGTAATATCCACATCGGCGACGCCATCCCCGTAGGTCATGCAAAAGCTCTCATCGGGATCAAGGTAGCCCGCAACCCGTTTCAACCGCCCACCGGTCATTGTGGCTTCTCCGGTTTCGACCAGGGTAACGCGCCAGGGCTCCGCTTTTGCCCTGTGATAGGTTATCTCGTTACTCTCCAGATCGAAGGTAACGTCGGATCGGTGCAGGAAGTAATTGGCGAAATACTCCTTGATCACATAGCTACGATACCCAAGACAGATGATAAAATCACGGATACCATGGTGGGAATAAATCTTCATGATATGCCACAGGATCGGGTGTTCGCCGATTTCGATCATTGGCTTCGGCTTGAGGTGGGATTCTTCCGAAATGCGGGTGCCGAGTCCTCCGGCCAAGATTACTGCTTTCAACGATATCCCCTTGTATTTCCGCGTTGACGTCATCTTAAGCAAGCGGCGTTCTGTTGGTAAGTCTTATTTCAATATCGCGTGCCGGTGTCAAGTTGCGCCCTTTGCATGTTTTAAGATGATTTTACGGAAAACGGCCTTATGCTGGGCCTTCGTATAAAAATAATAAAGCAGTTGTGATGAAACAGGAAAAGAGCGGTCTTGCTGCGTTGGAAAGACAGATCCGACGAGAGTTGAAATATCTAAACTATCCGACGGAAAACTGGGTCAAACCTGTCACCGGACCAAAGGGAGAAAAAGTTCTCGATGTGGCTGTTATTGGCGGCGGTATGTGCGGTATGGCCGTCGCGTTCGGTCTCACGCGGGAGGGAATTTCGAATTTCCGCATTTTCGATGCCGGTGACGAAGGGTGTGAGGGGCCATGGGTGACAACAGCGCGGATGAGGACATTGCGATCCCCAAAACGCCTGCCCGGCCCGCATATGGGTCTCCCATCGCTCACATTTCAGTCATGGTATCGCACGCAGGTGGACGATGACACCTGGGAAGCGCTGGGCCATATCCCCCGCGAGACATGGATGGAGTATCTTCGGTGGTATCGCCATGTGCTGGATATTCCCATTGAGAACAACAGCACTTTAAAAAAAATAATACCTGAGAGCGGACAGTTGCGACTGCGGTTTTCGGGCCCGGAAGGGGAGTTCGACGTTCTTGCCCGGCAGCTTGTTCTGGCGACGGGGCGGGCAGCGTTTGGTGGCGTTCGGGTGCCGGATGTTTTCAAGGAAGTGCCGAAGGAATTGTTCGCCCATACAGAGGAAGTGATCGATTTCGCCGCCTTGAAAGGGAAGAATGTTCTGGTGGTGGGAGGGGCGGCATCAGCCGTAGATAATGCGGCGGTCGCTCTCGAGAACGGTGCGCGCGAGGTGCATCTTCTGATGCGGTCCGAAACCATCCCGCGGCTGAATAAATTCAAGAGCATCGCTTATGCCGGGTTTTTGCGTGGGTATTATTTTCTGGAAGACGAGATGCGCTGGCGGTTCCTTCATCATGGGCTGGGTGCGCGCGTTGCCGCCCCGAGACGATCTATGCTGCGCTTAAAGCAGTATCTGAATTTTCATATCCATACAGGTTCCGGTATCAGGAATGTCAAAGTCGAGGGGCGGAGCGTCACGCTTGAGACAGATAGTGAGGCGTTTACAGGAGATTTCGTCATTCTCGGGACTGGGTATGCGATCGATATAAAGCAGCAGCCGGAACTCGCTGATTTTGCGGATCAGATATTGCTCTGGCAGGATTGCTTTACACCGCCGGCAGACTGTCCCAGCGAAGAGCTGGGCCGTTTTCCCTATCTAGGGCCGGGCTTCGAGTTTCTTGAAAAAGAAGCAGGAACGGCGCCGCATCTTGGTCAGATACATCTATTCAATGCGGCAACGACACTCAGCCATGCAGCCGTCAGCAGTGATATACCGGGCGTCAATGTCGGTGCGGATCGTCTCTTGAATGCGCTGTCCATCCAGTTCTTCAGGGAAGGCGCCGATGCGCATCTGGAAGATCTATATGCCTATGACGATCCGGAGCTGCTCGGAGATGAATGGCGGGAGGAGGAATCCGCCACCCGCCATGTTTAGCGTGGATCCCCTCAATCCATTACGCTCGGCGCTAATGATGCTTGGAGCCTGTTCCTTGATTGCGGCAACAACGATCCTCGCAAAGGCTCTCGGAACCGGCCTTTTGGGGGAGCCGTTGCATCCGCTCCAGGTCAGTGCCGGGCGGTTCATTTTCGGCTTTAGCGGACTCCTATGCGCATCGGCGTTCCTGCGACCGAAGATTGAGGCGCCGGCGATCAGCCTTCATTTTGGCCGGTCATTTTTCGGATGGGCAGGAGTCAGCCTGATGTTTGCGGCTGTCGTACAGATCCCGTTATCCGACGCGACGGCCATCAGCTTCCTGAACCCCGTTTTCGGCATGTTGCTGGCCATTCCCCTGCTTGGCGAGAAGGTCGGGCCAATCCGGTGGAGCGCTGTTTTCATCGCTTTTATCGGGGCGCTGATCTTGCTACGACCGGGCACGACGGCTTTTGATCCCGCGGCCTTTATTGCGCTGATGGCAGCCTTTTGCATGGGCGTGGAAGTTATCCTGATTAAAAAGCTGACGGGCCGCGAACCACCGCTTCAGATTCTGTTGATCAATAACGGCATCGGTGCCGCTATCGCCTGTACGGCTGCGAGTTTTGTCTGGGCGGCCCCGACAGCCCTGCAATGGGCGGCGCTGGTCTCGATCGGCCTTGTGATGATTTCGGCGCAGTCCCTGTTTATCCAGTCTATGCGAAGCGGTGATGCTAGCTTTGCTCTGCCTTTTTCCTATTCCACCCTGATATTTGCGACAATTTACGATTTCTGGATATTTGGGGCGATCCCGGGATGGGTCAGCGTTCTGGGGGCGGTTGTCATCCTCTCCGGCGCCCTGTTGCTGGGCTGGCGGGAAATTGTTCGTGGCCGGGAGCAGATAATAAAATAGCGTAACGTCAACGTGTTGGCGTCATTCTATCGTATAGGACGCCGGGAAATTGAACTCCAGTGAGTCGGAGGTAATATCCGCCGGGAATGAGTCAAATGGCACGGAACGTTCCACCATGCGAAGGGCGGCCTTGTCCAGCACGGGATGGCCGGAGGAGCTCACAATACGAAGGCCGTTAATCTGCCCGTCGCGTTGAATGGTGAATGAGAAGGTGACAACCCCTTCCATTCGGAAGCGTTTCGCCAGCTTGGGATAGAATTTATTTTGCAGCAATCGGTCACGAACCTTGCCACGGTAGTTGCTGGTATCGGCATCTCCGCCTTCGGTGATCTTCTGACCGCCGCTGCCGGTAATCATATTTTCTTGCCCTTGAGTTGAGGCCAAGGTGCCACCGCGACTTAGCTCCGCCTCGCTGGCCGTGGGTGAAATTTGCTCAGCTTCGGTGGCTTCCTTTATAGGTTCCTGTACTGGCTGAGGCACCTTCTCAACGGGTTGAGGGGTTGCTTTTACAGGTTCAATCGGCTTTCCTTCTATCGTTTTTTTGACTTCTTTCTTTTCCATAGGTGGCACGGGTGGGCGCTTTTCAATCTGCTTGGGGACAATGGCATTTTTAGCAGTCACCTTCGGTGCGATTTCAGGTGTTAGAGGTTGCTGGCCCAACGGTACTGGCGTCAATCTTTTGTCCGTCTCGACAGCTTCATAAGAGCGAGGTTCAACGGGAGAGACAGCTGCCGGACTGGCGTCAATCAGACTGCCTATATGCAGCGCCACACCGCCGGCTGATCGTTCCAACTGCAGATCCGGCACTTTTGGCGCCCAGACCGCCGCCAGTGCGATATGGACGACGAGCGACAGCAGGAGAAATAGCACAACTTGTGCCCCGACTTTCATGAGGAGGATCCCCTGACGGTAATTAGCCGGATATTCTGATGCCCGGCCGCACGGAGATTTTCAAGAAACCCTATAAGCTGTGCAGCATTCAGGGATTTATCCGCAATGACCTTGACGGGTTCAGAATTCTCCGTCGCCGGGAGCATTTCCAGGACCTCTTCCAAGGACATCTGCTTACCGAGGTAATTGATCTCACCCGTCTTTAAGATCTGTATCACATCTGATTTTGAAGGTGCGGCGGGCATATCGCTCGTTTCCGCCGGCAGCAGTTCACTCGAAATAGGTGTCGCGATGGTTCCTGCGATCAGGAAAAAGATCAGCATCAGAAAGACGATGTTGATTAGTGGAATGGTATTCTCCGTATTGCTGAAAATCCTTTTGCGGGGCGTGAGTTTCATAATCTATTGCGCAAGAGAGACGGACGTAAGCTCCGTTGATTGAAGCATTTCAAGCGTATCGACCAGAAGCTGCACAGGAACCTCTCCCCTTGGTCGCAAGAGGGCGTGCTCTATACCCCGGGCTTGAAATTCCGTGATCGTGACGGTCAGATCCGCCGCCGCTACCGGCTCTCCGTTCAGTGATATGGTACCGTCCGCATTCAAATGGACAAGCAGGATGGTCTCAGATGCCGGGGCATCGACGCCTGCCGCGGCGACGGACAAGTCAAATCCCGAATAACGAAGGAAGGTCGACGTTAGCATGAAAAAGAGCAACAGCAGGAAAATCACGTCGATAAGCGACGTAAGTCCGATAATGCTTTTCCTGCGGGGCGTCACATGAAGTCGCATTGCTGTCCTGTCATCCCGTTGTTGTCGCTTTCGCGGTCCACAGAGCGGGCTTTTCCGCGCCGGAGGTAATTTCCCCTGTGAGGACAGAGGTTGCCATATCCTCAATCGCCAATACTTCCCGATCAACTATGGAATCGAACCAGGTCGCCAGCAGGGAGGAGGGGATGGCAATTGCGAGACCCACGGCGGTTGTCAAAAGCGCGACCCAGATGCCGCCCGCAAGAATGGCCGGGTCCACCGTTGCGCCCGCGCTTTGTAACGCCTGAAAGGCGTCGATCATCCCGAGAACGGTCCCGAAAAGGCCAAGGAGGGGCGCCACCTGTCCCACGGTTTCCATGATGCGAATGCCGAAGCGCGCCCGCGCGACTTCGCGGGACGCAACGCGATCGATATCCTCCCGGATCAAGTCGTCCTTGTCCGGATGATAGAGCATTCCGCGCATGGCATGAGTGAGCGCCCTGGCGAGCGGGCCACGCTGCGTCGATATCAGGCCGATGGCTTCCACTTCCTGCTTGCCTTGCCAGAGTTTAAGAGCCTGTTGGGCGACGTCGTGCCGCCCGATACCAAGACTGAGAAAAGACCATCCCTTGAAAAAGGCCGTCGCAAGGGAAATGACTGACAGCAGCAGCAGGATGGCGACAACCGGTCCACCTTTTTCAAGTAATGAGAGAATCTGGTCAAACATGGGATGGTCCATCTTCGTTATGACAGTCGATTATAGGCCAAGTTTAATGTCAATGCGACTGGACGGACGAATGGCATCGAGACATTGCGCCGCCGTCATATCATTTATCTGGCAGTCGGACACGTCATTGATCAGAATGGTGCCGATATCTGCGCAGGTAATGTCGGGAAGATCATACTGCAATATCCGCCGTTTCCCCTGTGTCAGACGCCCCGTGCTGATAAGCAGGAAATCCTGCGTCATCTGGGCTTTATCCATAATTGCCACTTCCATGGCGACGTCCGATATGGTTCCGGCAAGGGTGTTGTGAAACAGGAAGCTTACGCGACATCCGCTTTCCACCTGCTGCGCATTGTTCAACTCCAGCATCAGTTCCTGTTTTGCCTCTTGTGCCTCGGCACTTTGGCAGAATGCGACAAGCCCTAAAACAGGGAACAAGTGGCGTAATTTTCTCGTTAAGTTTAACATTATTTCTCCAGAGCAATTTATAGATGTCCGTAAATGGGGGATACTTTGGCCCTCGCCGTATTCAGCGAGCCTACCGGATCCCCAACTCGAACAATTCCTAACTCGGGCTTCAACTCCATAAACACGAGGGATAACGCTGCTGTCAAGGCTTCGGCTTGCACACTCACCATGAAAGCACTCGATATGTTTGAACTGGAATTCTGTCGCTAATCAATGATCTTGATAGTGGGATGCCTTGAAAGGGTTCCGCGGTGGAAGCTTGCCTGGATCAAAAATCTTGAACGGTATGACGTGATTGAAGTGTGGTAGGCGGAAACTGTCAAAAGAGAAAAATGGAAGAGGCTTTATATCCCCTTCCGCTCAAATGCGGCAATCAACCATACAGAAATGAGAAAATCTGGCTAGTTGCCAAAGCAAGAGGTCGGGAGGACCAACTTGCAAAAAAGACTGAATCACGCTTGTTAAACACGATATCATCCGGGAATTCGTGTTTGATCCGATCCATCCCATGCACTTTCAATACGTCTGTACCGATAGCTAAATTTCTGACTATTAAAATAAGGAGTTACGGGGGGTGAATGAGCAGATTTTACGTCTTTTATCATTGAAAGCCGGGTCAAAACATGGTCGTCCGCAACGGGATTGCCGACGTGTTCCCAATAGCGGTTTCCGGATTGCCTGCGTAGGATTACGGTGGAAGGATTCACCTGATTATTTGGTGTTTAGTCATATGCTTACAGGCAATTCCGACAATGGACTAGTATGTGGGTTATGGGATCTGCTGCTGAAGGCCGTAAATGACATCGTGGATATTCCCTGTTTTCAAAAACGGAAGCCAGAAGTACAAAAAGGCTGATATGGAAACACTCCATATCAGCCAGAATAAAACATTGAAATCTGTTCGTATGCCGAGCGCCTAAGCCAAGGAATTTGTCCTAAATCGGAATACGACGCAGTGTCGTTGTAAATTTGCGCCAATTATGCAGATCCCAGGTTCTCGCAAAAGAATTGCTGTTCCAGGGAATAAGTCCTCCGCTGGAAAAGGCATATGGTTGATTTAACTGCATTCTGGGCGCGGTACCGGGCATTATCGTCAGTTTCTGACCGTCTTTCGAATACACGAAAAGCGGACTGTTATAGATGACGTTGGGTTCTTCCGAATTTGCCCGGTAGTTGGGTTGCGTATATTGTACTGTCCCGTCAAACGGCACAGTGCTGTATTGCCTTGTGGGAATATAGGTATATAGATATCTGAACCCTCTTTGAAATGGAGAGAAGATCGTTCTCCGTGTGAGGGCTTCTGAAAAAACTAGTTCGTTTAGCTGGGTAACTTGCGGCATATTTGGCAACATGCTGTACCAAAAGGTGCCTGCAACATTTTGCGGAATAGGAATGTATATTCTTTCCAGCGATTTGTTGAGATTAAATCTTTTTTGCATCAATGGATAGCCAGCGGTGCCAAGTACTTTATTGTCGGAAATATTTAATATTTTCAGGTTGTCGTTTCCTTCCAGAAAGAATTTGTCCAACTGCTTTAGCGCATCCAGGGAAAAATTATTCCCAGCCAAAGATAAATACAGAGCCGGATACTTATTTCCGAGGGCCTTGGCAAGCAGCTCTACCTGTTCATCGCTCAGTTGCGCGCCATTGAAGGACAGTTTCCTCAAGGGGAGTTTGGCGATTGTATCAAACAATTTATTGTCTGGAATTTTATTGTGGACTTTTAAATCCTTTAAAGTGGAAATGGATGTAAGGGCCGTCATGTTATCAGCAATAGCTTCCTGTGACGTTGAGTTCTTGATTGCGTCGAAGTCTATTGTTAGATCCGTTATAGATTTGTTCTTCTGAGTGTTTTTCAGAAGCTCCAGAAAGGCCTTTGAAATTTCTTCCGACTGCCCGCCAATATCCGATGTGTTAATATTTCTGAGATCAAAGATTTTCATATTTTTATGCGTTGCAATCTGCTTTGTAAGTTCCGCCAGAAACGCATTTGACAATTTTTCAGAATTTGGAGAATACTGATTTCTATTCCATGTCAGCCAATCACCCCAGGAAAACTTGTTCATATACTTAATTGAAATCTTCAGATAGGCCTCATTGTTGGTTCGTCCTACATTGAAGACAACCTGATCAAGGATGAGGGGATGTTTATCAGCGATAACTTTTATCAGTCCTGCAAAAAGATCGGGATTTTGAGGTCCAATATTTTGCACTGCTGTTTGCAATGCATATGATTGATCGAGATTTATGTAATAGAGTGAGTTCGACGGTAAGTTTTGAGAAGAATTCTTTTTCATCATCCGCAGGACGTGATCGGATACATCTCTGATGTTAACGGAATAGAGAAGCTCCACCCATCGCAAGTTATCGCTTTCCGATAGTTTTTCTTCGTAATAGGCAGAATTAAGTATTTTCGGATCTTTCCCCATATCGATAAACAAATCCCGGGCGAGATGAGGCTGAGCGACTGTGTTCACAAAAAAATGGCCGTCATGAAATCCCCATTCGAGAGTGATCGTGGGCATATCAAAGGTGACACGGCCGTATTTGCCGCTGGGCCCCAACTCTTCTTTAGCGGAAGCAAGCGGATCAATTGCTTTGGCAACGTCATCCCAGGATTTGGGTTTTTTGAGTGCCTTTTGGAATAATAGCCGCTGGACAGCCTTGAACATATTTGGTGCCCCCGTCCGCATTTCGCCATACCCGGGCCATTTGTAACGGACGCCCCATAATCGCGCCTGAAGACTTCCCCATTCATCTCGCGCTTCCTGTGAGTCCTGGCTGGGCCGGGTGTTGTATTTTGTAAAAAACGCGACGACCGGATTGCTAGCCCCCAGTTTTCTTAAGGCCTCGGTATCGTAATGGACAACAAACTTGCTTTTTTCAACGTCAACAAAGTTGAAGGCGATGAAGGTTCTTAAGGACGCGCCGCAGCAATCTGGCCAGTTCGAGGAAGTTGTCCCATAAGATATTGGCGCTTGAGAGGCGGGAGTTGCCATAAGGCTTTTTGCAACCATTTCGGAATATCGGTTGTTGTCCAGGCTGAATTTTGCGGCAACTAGATCCTGACGATTCCAACTGTCATCCAACCAGCCCAGTTTGTTCTGAGGAAGCATTTCGATCTTCGGATCATACTTTTGCAGACGGGTCTCTACGGCAGCATAGAAATTCCAGAAATCCTCCTCGTTTGTTGATGACAGCCACAGATATGCAAGCAATACCCGAATTCTGATGAGATTGGGTGGTCCTTCGAAAATATTCAGCGTGCTGTTGATACTTCTTCTGAGGTCATTTCCCAGCAACGCCCAAAGCATTTCAGGATCAACAGTCGCCCAGTCCTGAATTTTGGCAACGTCATCCGCTTTCTTTGGATTGAATGCATAATTCACGATATCCGCATTTTCTCTGACCTCTGCGATACCAAGATCTTTGTTTTTCTCCAGGGCTTCTTTTGCCAGGATGTATCGCCGCTGATGTTCACCTAGTTTTCTTCTAAACTCCTCATCCCGCAGAACAAATTTGATTGCGAGAGCCTTTTTCTTGTTGTCCAGAGATATGTTTCCGCGATCTTCTTTGCGCAGGCTGTTTTTTTTATCCGCAATCAGATATTCGGCGAGCAGGGTGCCGAGCATTTGTGGGGAGAGATAGGCCGAAAGCTTGTTGGGCAAGGTGCTGATCTGCACGGGCTCAGGATTGAGGGGATCATATCTTCGAAATAGGGCTTTCAGACCGCTTTGAAGCGAAGACCCCTGATCTCCTTCAATGCTGAATTCCATATATGTTTTGAGACGATCGGAAAATGGGATGCCAAGTATGGCATTTAGGACGCTGAGGTTAACTGTTTCATTTGCCATATTGGTGAATGTTTTCCCATCAAGATTCATATCGAGGGATTTTATTCTGGAAAATTCGATTTTTGCCAGACTTGTCCCTGCGAGAAAAAAAGAAAGACATATCACTATGGCCGAGGCGGTGATTTTACTTAGAAGTTTCATTTTCCGCCTCCCATTTTTTAATTTTCTGCCGCAGCAAATCGGTAATATCAATGACATCCTCGTCCGCGGATATATTCTCAGAACCTTCTTCAATAGAATCCAGGTTCTCCTCAGTCATGATGTCATTCAGGCTTTTCTGTATGGCTGCGTCCAATGCCAGAATTCGATTCTTATAGGCGCGATCTATAGTTGCCTTTCCCCGAATCCATTGGCTGGTCAGCTCAATCTCGGTTTGGGTGATTTGTTCCGATAATTCTTGGCGGTAGGATTCGGATAGATCGGAGCTCACAACCTGATTTCTGATGTCATCAAGCCCGGAATACTCGGCCATTATTTTATTTTGAAGTTGGCCGATTTCATTCTGATAATCTTGAATGTCCTGTATGTCGCTTATTGCTGCGTTATAATCCAGCTGACCTGTTTTTGCGAATGCATTCAAGGTAAATAAAAAAAACGATACAAATAAAATAATAGTTATTTTCATTATTATCTCCATAATATATAATTTTATGTAATATAATATTTAATTGTATTTTTTTAATTTTAAATATTTTTTTAATATTTGTATTTATTTATTTTTATTTCTAACTACGAGTGATACTTTCGATGTCCGGCGCAAAATATCTCGCGCAGACTTTCAGAAACTAATTCGGGCGGATTTATATTGGAGAGGGGGTGCAAACGGCTTTTAGAGGGCCGGTGGGTGCTGGAAAAGGCATGCCATACATTGCATACTAGATAAGCCCTCGGAAACGATATGTTTCCAAGGGCTTATGTGGTGCCGCCACCAGGAGTCGAACCCGGGACCTGATGATTACAAATCAACTGCTCTACCAGCTGAGCTATAGCGGCCTACGGTGCCGCGCAAAATAGTCAGCTTGCCGGGCTTCGACAAGTAAAAAAATAAGTTTTTTTCCGGCGGGGGATCCTGGGTGGATTCCGGTGGATGATCAGGCGCCTGGCGTTCGGCGTGCCAGCTCGTAAAAAGTGATCGCGGCGGCATTCGACACGTTGAGGCTCTCGATGCGGGAGCTGATCGGCAATTTTGCAAGAAGATCGCATTTCTGGGCGGTCAGCGGGCGCAGGCCCTTTCCTTCCGCGCCGAGGACGATGGCAATCTTTTGAAAGCTCTTTGCGGCATCCTCAAGTTTCTGTGTTGCATGACCGTCCAGGCCGATTCGCCAAAACCCGTCCTCCGCCAGCTGATCGAGCGCGCGGGATAAATTTCCGACACGGATGATCGGTACCATTTCGAGGGCGCCGGAGGCTGCCTTTGCCAAAACGCCTGTGACCGGCGGAGAGTGACGGTTAGGCACGATCAGGGCGCTGATATTAAAGGCAGCGGCAGACCGCAGAATGGCGCCGACATTCTGTGGGTCTGTCACCTGATCGAGAACGGCAACGACAATCGACTCGGAAGAAGCGGCATCCGGCAAGTCCGCAAGCGATAGCTCGGGCAAAGGAGCGGGCAGGAGGGCAATTCCCTGATGAATGGCGTTTTCGGGGAGCAAATCGCTGATCACGTCCTTGTCAATGACTTCTGGAGCGATCCTCTCTTCAATTCCTCCCCGCGTGTCGATATCCAGCGCCTCGAGCTTGGCCTTTGTGATGACAAGTCGGCGAAGCTTGCGGGCGGGATTGGCAAGCGCCGCCATGACGGCATGATCGCCATAAAGCCAGTTGTCCTGTGAACTTGCGGCTTTCCCCTGGCGGTTTGAACGCGGGTTCTTGCGGCCGGATGTTGCCGGATCCTTCTGCGGTTTGCTGTTCCGCCTGTTTGCTGGCTTGCTTCTTGACATGGCGTTGCTTATATTGCCCTTCGTATCTTGCAACAAGTCACCATTTCCAATGCAGCCGAAAAAAATTGGACAAATCGGTCAGATTTGCTCTTTTTCGGTTGACTTTATTTGGGAATTTTCGATAGTGCCGGTCACCTTCGGCACGCGCCGGGGGCTTGATGCATGTGCGGAGGGGTGCCTGAGTGGTTAAAAGGGACGGACTGTAAATCCGTTGGCTATGCCTACGTTGGTTCAAATCCAACTCCCTCCACCATCTGCATGCTGAAATATATAAGATGTCACGGAGCTGACATCGACTGATGCGTGACAAGGCGGGTGTAGCTCAATGGTAGAGCAGCAGCCTTCCAAGCTGAATACGAGGGTTCGATTCCCTTCACCCGCTCCATGCGCTGGTCAGCGCGTTATAAATAGGCCAGGAAATTGTGAATGCCGGAAAGTAGTTTTTCGGTGTTTTCGGGCTGTGTAATTTATTGCTTCGGGACGACGGAAAATGGCCAAAGAGAAATTTGATCGTAGTAAGCCGCATGTTAATATTGGGACGA